>JAEWZE010000080.1 GCA_023395465.1 Pseudomonadota bacterium | reverse complement strand
GGCCCGGGGTGGCCGGGCCCCACGTCGCCGACGGCGCGTCCGGCCGGCCTCAGCCGGATGCGTCGGCGCGGCTCGCGGCGCCCGGATCGTCCTCGCGCCGCAGCCGCACTTCGACCGGCGCGTCGCTGTGCGCCTGGAACACCCGCAGCCCGAACTCGGGAAGGATCGCCAGCAGGTGGTCGAAGATGTCGGACTGGATGCCCTCGTAGGCCGCCCATTCCACGTCGGAGGTGAAGCAGTAGATCTCCAGCGGCAGGCCGTGGTCGGTGGGCTGCAGCTGGCGCACCAGCAGGGTCATGTCCTGGTGGACGCCCGGATGGTTGCGCAGGTACTGCTCGACATAGGCGCGGAATGTGCCGAGGTTGGTCACGCGGCGGCGGTTGACCGGCTCGGCGCCGCGCTCGGCCAGCTTCGCGTTCCAGTCTGTGAGCTCGGTCGACTTGCCGTCGAGGTAGGCGTCGAGCAGGCGGAAGCGGCGGAAGCGCGCGACTTCGTCGGGCTCGAGGAAGCGCGTGGAATGCTGGTCGAGGTGGATCGCGCGCTTGATCCGGCGGCCGCCGGACTCGGTCATGCCGCGCCAGTTCTTGAACGAATCGCTGATCAGCTTGCGCGTGGGCACCGTGGTGATGGTCTTGTCCCAGTTCTGCACGGTGACCGTGTGCAGCGCGATGTCGATGACGTCGCCGTCGGCGTTCTGGCTGGGCATCTCGATCCAGTCGCCGATGCGCACGCGGCCGTCGCCGCTGATCTGAAGGCTGGCCGCGAACGACAGGATCGTGTCCTGGAAGATCAGCATCAGCACCGCGCTGGCCGCGCCCAGGCCGGTGAGCACGTGCACCAGGTCGACGCCGGCCAGCAGCGCCACCGAGGCCAGCGCCGCCATCACCAAAGCGATGATCTTGGCCACCTGCAGGTAGCCCTTGATCGGCTTGTCGCGCGCGTCCGGGCGGCGCTCGTAGACCTCGTTGGCCACGTCGAGCGCGTGCCCGAAGGCCAGCGCCACGGTGAAGATCACGAACACCTTGCACAGGCCGCTGATGAAGGCGACCAGCTGTGGCGGCAGGTCGGGCACCAGGCCGATGCCGGCGCCGATCACCAGCGCCGGCACCACGTTGGCCAGGCGCGAGATCACGCGCATGCGGCTGATGGAGTCGCCGGTGTGGCCGGTCAGCGCGGCCACGCGCGCGATCACGTGGCGCAGTCCGCGCAGCAGGACGCGCCGGGTGATGAGGTTGGCCAGCCACGCCACGAGCAGCAGCGCGGACAGCACGATCAGTGAATAGGCCCAGGGATACGGCGCCAGCGCTTCGCGCAGCGCGTCGAGATGGTCTTGCATGGGGTCTCCGGTTGCGACGGGTCAGCCGCCCCGCGCGCGCTCGATCACGACGCCCACCGCGCGCGCGCCGCGCACGGCGCCGGGCTTGCTGAGCTTCAATCGTAGCGAATCGACCTTGAACTCATCGATCACGATCTCCGCGCAGCGCTCGGCCAGCGTCTCCACCAGGCCGAAGTCCGACTGCGAGACGTACTCCACCAGGCGCTGGCTGACGGCCTTGTAGTTGAGCGTGTGGGCGATGTCGTCGCTGGCCGCGGGCACGCGGTTGTCGAAGCGCATCTCCAGGTCGAACACCAGGGTCTGGCGGATCCGGCGCTCCCAGTCGTAGATGCCGATCAGGGCCTCGATCTCGAGCCCTTCGATGAAGACGTGGTCCATGGCGCGCGAGATCCGGACGGGCGGGACAGCTTAACGCGGCGGGTCGGCGGGTCGGCACGGCGGCACGACGGCCCGTCGTCGTACGGGCTCCCGCAGCGAGGGCGGCCTCGATCCGGCGGCGCGATCAGGCCGCGCCCGGTCGGACTTCCGGCAGCGTCGCCATGTCCCAGCGCGGGGTGACGTGCACGGCGGCGGGCGCGCGCTGGCCGGCCTCCAGGCGCAGCGCGCCGGCGAAGGCGATCATCGCGCCGTTGTCGGTGCACAGCGACGGATGCGGGAAGCAGGCGCGGCCGCCACGCGCCTGCGCCATGTCCTGCAGCTTCGCGCGCAGGCGGCGGTTGGCGCCGACGCCGCCGGACACCACGATCACGTCGCTGCCGGCCGCATCCAGCGCACGCCGGCACTTGATCGCCAGGGTGTCGACCACCGCCTCCTCGAAGCCGCGGGCGATGTCGGCCCGGGTCTGCGGCGACTGGTCGGACTGCTGCCAGGCCAGCAGCACCTGGGTCTTGAGTCCGCTGAAGCTGAAGTCCAGGCCGGGGCGGTCGGTCATCGGCCGGGCGAAGCGGAACCTGCCGGGCGTGCCCTGTTCGGCCTGCGCGGCCAGCTGCGGCCCGCCCGGGTAGGGCAGGCCCATGAGCTTGGCGGTCTTGTCGAAGGCCTCGCCCGCGGCATCGTCCAGGGTCTCGCCCAGCAGCCGGTAGAAGCCGATGCCGTCGACCGCGACCAGCTGGGTATGCCCGCCCGACACCAGCAGGGCCACGAACGGCGGCTGCGGCGGGTCGTCCTCCATCAGCGGCGCCAGCAGGTGGCCTTCCATGTGGTGCACGCCCACGGCCGGCACGTCCAGCGCCCAGGCCAGCGAGCGGGCCACGCCCGCGCCCACCAGCAGGGCGCCGACCAGGCCGGGACCGGCGGTGTAGGCCACGCCGTCGATGTCGCCGACGGCCAGGCCGGCCTCGGCCAGGGTCTGGCGGACCAGCGGCAGCAGCTTGCGTACGTGGTCGCGGCTGGCCAGCTCAGGGACCACCCCGCCATACTCGGCGTGCAGGGCGATCTGGCTGTAGACGGCGTGGGCGAGCAGGCCGCCGCCGGCGCGGGCGGTGTCGTAGACGGCCACGCCGGTCTCGTCGCAGCTCGATTCGATGCCAAGGACCTTCATGCGGGGGAGATGGGCGCCCGGTTGCACCGTTGCAAGACGAGCGGCTATCATACGCGGCTCCCCTGGCCGTCCGGGCCGGGAGGTGCGAGTCCTTCGCAGAGACCGGCCCATCGTCGGCCGGCCTTCCCAAGAGCCAGAGATTCCTATGCCCAGCGTCAAAGTCCGCGAAAACGAGCCTTTCGAGTTTGCCCTGCGTCGCTTCAAGCGCACCTGCGAGAAGGCCGGCGTCCTCGCCGAGACCCGCAAGCGCGAGTTCTACGAGAAGCCAACCCAGGAGCGCAAGCGCAAGGCCGCCGCCGCGGTGAAGCGCCAGGCGCGCCGTGTGTCGCGCGACGTCACCAAGCGCCAGCGCCTGTACTGAGCCGCGACGCTTCGCCAGAAGCCGGCACGCGCGAGCGTGGCCGGCTTTTTGTGTTATGGGCGCAGCCGCCATCGGCGACCGGATCCGGAGCGCCGGCGTCCCGCAACGGCCCGATCGGCGCCGCTTCCTCCCTCCTCCCCAACCGGCCGCAGCCATGACCCTGAAACAGCAGCTCACCAACGACATGAAGGCCGCGATGAAGGCCGGCGACAAGGATCGCCTGGGCGTGATCCGGCTGGTCAATGCCGCGATCAAGCAGCGCGAAGTCGATGAGCGCGTCGAGCTCGACGACGCCGCGGTGCTGGCCGTGCTGGAGAAGATGCTCAAGCAGCGCAAGGACTCGGTGAGCCAGTACGAAGGCGCCGGCCGCGAGGACCTGGCCGCCATCGAGCGCGCCGAGATCGCCGTGATCCAGACCTACCTGCCCGCGCAGCTGGACGAGGCGCAGATCCTGGCGGCCATCGACGATGCGATCGCCAAGACCGGCGCCAGCGCGCCGGCCGACATGGGCAAGCTGATGGGCGTGCTCAAGCCCGCGCTGGCTGGCCAGGCCGACATGGGCCTGGTGTCGAAGCTGGTGAAGCAGAAGCTGGCGGGCTGAGCCCCGACCCCGCCGGCGCGTCCCGCGCCCCTTCGACGCGCGGCCCGCCTCGGCCGCGCAGTGCCGGCCTGGCGCGGCGGCCGCGGCATGGCACCGCTGGCGCATCGCGCGCGCGATCGGCGCACAATCGGACGCATGCAGCCTGCCGCCGACATCGTCCTCCGTCCCGCGCGCCCCGACGACGTGGGCGCGATCCTCGCCCTGATCCGCGGCCTGGCCGAATACGAGCAACTGGCGCACGAGGTGCAGGCCGACGAGGCGCAGCTGGCGGCCACGCTGTTCGGCCCGCGTCCCTGCGCCGAGGTCGTGCTGGCCGAAGTCGATGGCGCGGCCGCCGGATTCGCGCTGTTCTTCCAGAACTATTCGACCTTCCTCGCCAGGCCGGGCCTGTACCTGGAGGACCTGTTCGTGCAGCCCCGCTACCGCGGCATGGGCATCGGCCGGCGCCTGATGGCGCGGCTGGCGCGGCTGGCGGTGGAGCGCGGCTGCGGGCGTTTCGAGTGGTCGGTGCTGGACTGGAATGCCCCGGCGATCGGCTTCTACCGGCGGATCGGCGCGCTGGGCATGGAAGGCTGGACCATCCAGCGCCTCAGCGGCGAGGCGCTGCGCAGCCTCGGGGCCGACGGCGCGGCCGGCGCCGCGGACTGAGGCCCCTCGTGCCCTCCGGCGGGCCGCACGCTGACGCCGGGTCGACGGCGCCTCCGCGATCATCCGGGCCATGCAAGCCAAGCAGAAGCTCCAGCACCTGACCGAACGCTTCCAGGCCAGCCTGCCCGGCGCGCTGGTGCAGCGCTTCGTCGAGGCCGGTCTGATGACCCAGGCCGCCTCGCTGGCGTTCTACGCGCTGCTGTCGCTGGCGCCGCTGCTGGTGCTGCTGCTGTGGATCACCGCCTCGCTGTATCCACCCGCGCAGCAGTCGCTGATCGACCAGATCGGCGATCTCGCCGGTCCCGGCGCATCGACCGTGGCCAGCACCGTGATCCGCAACGCCACCGAGCAGCCCGACATGGGCTCGCTGGCCGGCGCCTGGAGCACCCTGCTGCTGTTCGTCGGCGCGACCGTGGTGTTCGCGCAGCTGCAGGGCGCGCTCAACCTGATCTTCCGCAGCGAGGCGCAGCGCTTCACCGGCCTGCCGGCCTGGCTGCGCAAGCGCGTGTTCTCGCTGGGCGTGGTGCTGGCGATCGGCTTCCTG
>JAEWZE010000295.1 GCA_023395465.1 Pseudomonadota bacterium | reverse complement strand
GCGGCGTGGCCTGGGGACTGGCGAACTTCGGCTTCCTGCTGTGGCTGCCGACCAACCTGGTGGAGCTGGGCGTGGACGCGGCGGGCGCGAGCGCGGTGCTGGCGCGTTCGGCGCTGCTGGCGCTGCCAGGCATCGCGGTGGTGATCTGGCTGTACCACCGCTGGAGCAGCGTGCGCGCGCTGGTGCTGTTCATCGCGGCCACGACGCTGTCGCTGCTGGCGTTCGCGGCCATGGGTTTTGCCGAGGTTCGTGCGCCGGGCGCGGTGGTGGCCGCAACGGTGGCGTTGCTGGTCAGCGTGAGCGGCGTGATCGCGATGCTGATCCCGTACGCGGCCGAGATCTACCCGGTGCGCCTGCGCGGCACCGGCTCTGGCGTGGTTGCGGCCAGCTCGAAGGCCGGCGGCATCCTCGGTGCGGGCCTGGGCGTGGTCGGATTCTTCGACCACTTCGCGTGGTCGGCGCTGCTGATCGCGCTGCCGATGGCGCTGTCGGGCTGGATGCTGCTGCGGCACGGGATCGAGACGCGCGGGCGGCGACTGGAGGAGATCGAGTCGCAGTTGGCCGCGCAGGGATGAGGCACGCGTGACGAATGCCTGTTGCGGCTGGCGATCAGCGCCCCGCTGGAACCGGGCATTGCACCACGCGAAGGGAGAACGGGCCCAGGTTCCAGGCTGTGCACCTGGAGGATGGCTTGACATCACCTGAGGTCGGGGTTTTAGCGTTCCATCCCCACCTGACATCCCCCACGAACATGACGGCAACACTCCAGGACCCCGCCACCTACCTCGGCCGGCTCGGCTACCGCACGCCTCCACCGCCGACGCTTGAAACCCTGCAGGCGCTGCAGCTGCGCCACACCTCTGCATTCGCGTTCGAGACCATCGATACCCTCCTGCGGCGCCCAGTGCCGGTGGACTTGCCGACGCTCGAGCGCAAGCTGCTGGGCGACGGTCGTGGCGGCTACTGCTTCGAACTCAACCGCCTGTTTCTGGCGCTGCTGCAGCACCTGGGCTTCGAGGCGACGGCGCTGGCCGGGCGCGTGATCGAGGGGGACGCGCCCTTGGCGCGGACGCATCTGTTGTTGCTGGTGAAGGTCGACGGCGAGCCGTATGCCGTCGATGTCGGATTCGGAGGCATGGTGCCCACCGCTCCCCTGCGACTGCACGGCGAAGAGCCGCAGGCAACGCCGCACGAGCCGTACCGGATCGTGGCCGCCGCGGATGGCTATCTCCTCCGGACCCAGGTGTTGGGCCAGTGGCGCGACCTGTATACGTTCGACCTGCAGCGGCAGCTCGACATCGACCTCGAGATGGGGAGCTGGTACGTCTCCACCCACCCCGGGTCGCCCTTCATCGGACAGCTGCGCGCCGCCCGTACCGATGGGCCGCAGGTACGCAAGACGCTGCGCGACGGCAGCTTCGCCATCCACCGCATCGGAGCGCCCAGCGAGCGCCACGAATTGGCCGATGCCGAGGCCGTGCTGCGGGTGCTGCAGGAGGAACTCGGCCTGCGCCTGCCGCCCGGACCGGCCCTGCGCGATGCGCTGCAGGCGCGGCTGGAGGCGACGCGCGCAGGCGGTTGAAAGCGGGCGAGGCAGGCCATCTCTCCACGGGGAACGGTGCCTGGCAAAGTTTGCATTGCCTGTGTGCGCGTACGCGCGGCGGGACGATGCAAGAGCGGGAAGAGGATCAGTGTCGGGGCAGTTTCCTGCGGCAACGGAGCCGGCGTTCCACCTTCTCTCCCAGCTTGCCGGCGAGCTCCGTTGCTCGGAGGGCGACGTGCCCGCCACGGAAAGAGTGCCCGGTGCATCGTTGTCCGCCACCCGGTACGGCGGCGACCCTTGGACAGAGGCCCCGTTCGGGCAGCGCTACCTGCGACTCAACGCCGCTGCGCCAGCACCCCGTCGAGCGCCAGCTGCGTGCGGAAGCCGGCCTTCTCCAGCCGCTTCGACACCTCGCGCGGCACGTCGCGTCCGCTGGTCAATTTGTTCGGACTGCCGGTGTAGTGGAACAGCTTGCCGCCCTTGCGCAGCACGCGCGCGAGCTGGTCGTAGAAGGCCTGCGAATACAGTTCGCCGGCGATGCCGAAGCGAGGCGGGTCATGCAGGATCGCGTCGAAGCCGGCGTCGGGCAGGCGCGCGATTTCCTGCGACACATCGCCCTGCCGCAGCTGCAGGCGGCCACCGTGTTCGGGTGCGTCCGGATCTGGCGACCAAGGGTTGAGCGTGCGCAACCACAGCACGTCCTCGCTCTTCTCGAACGACACGATCTCCGCTGCGCCGGCCTCCAGGCAGCCCGCGGCGAAATAGCCCAGCCCGCCGCAGGTATCGAGCACGCGGCGGCCGCACGGGTCGACCAGTGCGACCTTGCTGCGCGCGTCCTCGAACGGCGAGACCTTTGCCGTCGGCAGCATCTTGATGCCGTCGATCTCGAAGGTCGGCGCGCCCCAGGCGGTGGGCACCAGCTTGTACAGCGCCCGTCCGTAGCGCGAGGCGGCTACGAAGGCCTCGCCATCCCAGTAGTGGATGCTGCGTTCCTTGAGGCGCTCGGGATAGGGGAACTCGCGGTCCTGCCAGCGCCAGTGCGTCGCGGCGAGGGTCGCCTGCGTGGTGCTGCGCCCGAGGTCCAGCGAGCCGGCCCACGGGCCGGTGCCGGCATCGCGTGCCGCGCACAGGGCGTCGGCGACATCTCGGGTCAGCAGGGGTCCGGTGGCGTGCGGCACGGGCGGGGCATCGACGGGGCGCGCCATCGTAACCGCTCCGGCTGTGTGGGCGCGTCGTCCGATGTGGAACCGGCGGCGGCGAGCGTGCGTGCAGGCATGCAGTCCGCGATCGGTGCTGGACTCCGATCTGGACGCGCGACGGGATCAGCGCTTGATGGACCGCATCGCCAGGTCGTACGCCGCGTTGATCTCGGCGGTCCGTTCGCTGGCGAGCGCGCGGATTTCCGCGGCCATCGTCGCCGCGCGGTCGGGATGGTTCTCGGCGATGCAGCGCCGGTAGGCGGCGGTGATCTGCGCTTCGTCCGCGTCCGCGGCGACGCCGAGCACTTCGGTCCAGTGCCGGGCGCCGATGTCGACAACATGTGGCGCTTCGGGTTCGCGGTCGTCGCCGGGCTCCGCGCCGGACGGCCTTGGCGTCGACAGGAACACGCTGACCAGCCAGTAGCCCAGCACCAGGCCGCTGGCGGCAACGAGGAAGGCGAGCATCACGGCAACAGCCCGGCGACGCGCGCGCGGGCAGCACTGAGCTGGCCGGTGCGTTCGTCGTCGGTCTCGTCGGCCAGGGCGAACAGGTCCAGCCGCGCATCGATCGCGCCGCGCAGGCGACCGCGCGCATCCTCGCGCAGCTGCCATGCCGCGAAGGCGATCGGATCGCCACGGAAGCCGCGCATCGCGCACAGCCGGCGATAGAGATTGATCGCGTGCGGCGGGCACAGCAGCGTTTCCGCCGCCAGTCCGGCCAGCTGGCGCGGGGTGAGCTGCAGCGTTGCCCGGCGCAGGACCAGGTAGGCCAGCATCGCGAGGATCAGCAGCCACGCCGCGGCCAGTGCGGCCAGCAGCTGCGTGGGATCGCGCACGGCCAGCAGCAGCCAGGGCATGACACCGAGCAGCACCACGCCGGTGAGCGCGCATCCGAACCGGACCGGCCACAGCGTGCGCGCATACCGCGCCAGCGTGGCGGAGGTGTCCGGCGTGGCCGCGGCGACGTGTAACCAACTCGCCCGGAACCGCGTGCGCATCGGCAACAGCGGGTTGGGCACCGACAGGAAGCGCCCCCGCAACTCCAGGCCGGGGCCGACCGAGACCCGCCATCCGCGGCTGCCCCCTTCGACCAGCACCTCGTCGAAGTGCAGCAGCAGCGCCGAGTCCTGCAGGTACAGCGCGACCAGGGCCACGGCCAGCAGGAGCTCGGCGTCCAGCAGGATCACTTGCGCGCGTTGTCCTTGCCGCCGAACAGCTTGCGGATGGCCAGGCCGGCACCGGCGACGCCCACCAGCAGCAGCTTCCAGAACTTGGCGAGCGCGATGCCGATGGCCGCCAGCCAGCCTTTCTTCGAGGCGACCGCCGCCGCGCCGCCGGTGATGAGCGCGGCGAGCCCGATCTCGGCGACATGGTCGCCCGGGCGGAACTCGCCGTAGCCTTCGCCCGAGACATAGGTGTAGCCGGGCACCAGCGACTTGAAGTCGGCGATGGCGGGCTGCAGGACCTCGGGATCCGCGGCGACGGTCACCTCCATCACGCCGCGCCGGCCGAGCAGGCGCGTGTTGTAGTTGACCACCTTCGCGCCGGACTGTTCGCTCTCCAGCAGGATCGCCCAGGCCAGCGCGCGGATCTGCTGGTCGTACTGCGGCTTGGACGACCAGCCCACCAGGTTCAGCGTCTCCCAGCCGCGGCTGCGGCGCTCCTCGTTGCCGTGTTCCAGGCCGGTGCGGATGCTGGACAGCACGTCGTCCGGATCCAGCGTCTCGTCGTCCTTGACGTAGCCGATCTCGCTGAAGCTGAAGAACGCGATCCACTCGAAATCGTCCGGTGCGAGCACGTACTCGTCGACCTCGGTGGGCGGGTTCTCGAGCAGTTCGTTGAAGCGCCGCGCCGCGTCGGCGCCGAGGAAGGCGTAGCCCTTGGGCACCTTGATCGTCGCGCGGTCGCCGATCCTGCCGACGGTGGGGCCGTGCTGCCAGGGCAGCTGAGAAACGGGGTCGGCGGCGTCCTGCGCGAAAGCCTGGGCCATCGGCAACAGGCAGGCAGCAACGGCCATGCACAGCGCAAGCATGAGGCGCGTCATTCTGGTGTCCTTGGATTTACGTGGCGATCCCGACTCCCCGATGGACCGCGTACTTCCCCCTGCGGCCGTAGCGCCCAGGGCCGGATCCTTCCGGGGCGCGGCCCGATCATAGCAGCGAAGCGTTCGCCGCCTCGGTTACCGGCGGGCGCTGTCCGCCCACGCACGGGCAGCGCGTTGTTCCCGGGGCAGGGGCACGCGGGGCCGCCACCATGACGCCGACCGAGCTGCAACGCCTGCTGGCGGCCAGCGGCCACTACGCCGGTGCCATCGATGGCGAGATCGGATCGAAGAGCCTCGCCGCCATCGAGGCCATCCTCGCCGCGCACGCGGACGACTGCCCGTCCGATCCGTCCGCTTGGTCGGGCCGGCGCAGGCGCGTCGGCGCGGGGCAGCTGGCACCCAGGCTGGCGGGGCAAGCGCCCGGTGCCATCGACGGGTTCGCGGCCAACCAGACGGCCGGCGCGCTGCTGGAGTGGAACCATCGCCAGAGCTACGGGCGCGATCTCGTGCTGGATCGCACGCCGACCGGCCGGGCCATCGACAGCGGTGTTCCCAGGCAGTCGAAGTGCGATGCGTACTACGGACATCCGGGTCCTGCCGTCGCGCGTCAACTGGTGATGGTGGAGTTGCCGCTCGCCATGCGCCTGGACTGGAACCTGCGCAGGCGCGTCTCGCGCGTCCAGCGGCATGCGCGCTGCGCCGACAGCGCCGTGGCGGCGATGAAGGAGATCCTGCGCAAGTACGGTCTAGACGAGTTGCGCCGGCTTGGACTGGATCGCAACGCAGGCACCTGCAGCCATCGCCGCATGCGGGGCGGATCGGCATGGTCGATGCACGCGTATGGTTGCGCCTGGGTGTTCTTTGCCGGGCCGAACGGGCTGACCACGCGCTGCCCACAGGCGCTGTTCTGTGGAAGCGGGTACAGGACGTTCTTCGACATCTGGGAAGCGCACGGCTGGCTCTCGCTCGGCCGCGCCATCGGTCGCGACTGGATGCACGTGCAGGCGGCGCGCCTCTGATCGCGGGTTGTGACTCGTAACGCTGCGAAGTCTTGCTGCAGTGGGTGGGTCGGACGCGTTCGACCTTCACGTGGCCTGATGACTGACGTGGTCACGATGGCAGCCCGCCTGGCGTCGTCCCGATGCCGGGCGTTGCCTGAAGGACACTGCATGCCCGTTTCCCTGTTCGATCGCATCCCCGGCAGTCGTTGCCCGCGCATCGCGGCGGTCGCCTCGATGGTTCTGCTGGTCGCCTGCGGACGCGAGCCCACGCCGGATGCCGGGGTCGAGGCGGCGTCCGTGCAGGCGCCCCAGGCCGCGGCTGTCGCGCCACCGGTCAATGGAGGTTCCGACGGTCGGGCCACCGGCAGCGACACCATCGGTGGCGACGGGTCGGCGATCCAGCTCGACCCGCTGGACGGACAGGATGTGGCGGACGCCGCGCTGCCTGGCGAGCTGTCCTGCGGCTTCCTGCGCGATGGCGCATCGCTGCTGTACGCCATCGGCACCGTCGCGTCCGAAGATCCCGCGCTGGGGCTCGTGAAAGTCTCCGGCGTGGTGGAGCAGGTGCGGGCGCCGGGCGGCTACGACGGCATCCTCGACAACCCCACCTTCACCGGACGCGGCATGACGCTCAGGATCCGGACGACCGGCCCGGCAATCGGCGGCGGCG
>JAEWZE010000202.1 GCA_023395465.1 Pseudomonadota bacterium | reverse complement strand
CTGCACCGCGTTGAGCGCGGCGCCCTTGCGGATGTTGTCCGAGACGATCCACAGGTTGAGGCCACGCGGATGCGAGAGGTCCTCGCGGATGCGGCCCACGTAGACGGCGTCGCGTCCCGAGGCATGCGTCACCGGCGTCGGATAGCCGCCTGGCACGCGGTCGTCGACCACTTCGATGCCGGGCGAGGCGGCCAGCAGTTCGCGCGCCGCTTCCGGGGTGACCTTGTCGCGGGTCTCGATCGCCACCGCCTCGGAGTGCCCGTAGAACACCGGCACGCGCACTGCGGTGGGGTTCACCAGGATGGTGTCGTCGCCCAGGATCTTGCGCGTTTCCCAGACCAGCTTCATCTCTTCCTTGGTGAAGCCGTTGTCCATGAACACGTCGATCTGCGGGATCAGGTTGAAGGCGATCTGCACGGGGAACTTGTCCGTGTCGATGTCGCGGAAGCCCAGCAGCTGCGCCGTCTGCTTGCCCAGTTCCTCCATCGCGCTGCGGCCGGCGCCCGACACCGACTGGTAGGTGGCGACGTTGATGCGCTCGATGCCGTAGCGGCGGTGCAGCGGCGCCAGCGCGACCAGCATCTGCATCGTCGAACAGTTGGGGTTGGCGATGATGCCGCGCGGGCGGTTGCGCACCTGCTCGGGATTGACCTCGCTCACCACCAGCGGGACGTCGTCGTCGTAGCGGAAGGCCGAGGAGTTGTCGATCACCACCGCGCCGACCGCGGCGAACTTCGGCGCGAATTCCTTCGAGGTGTCGCCGCCGGCGGAGAACAGGGCGATGTCAATGCCGCTGGGGTCGAAGGTCGCGAGGTCCTGGACCACATGGTCCTCGCCGCGGAACTCGACCGTGCTGCCGGCCGAGCGCGCGGAGGCCAGCGGTACGAGCTTGCCGACCGGGAAATCGCGTTCGGCCAGGATCGACAGCATCACTTCGCCGACGGCGCCGGTGGCGCCGACGACGGCTACGTTGAAACGACGGGTGTTCGGGGTGTTCATGAGGGGTCCGGGAAAGGAAACGCAAAGGGGAACGGGGTGCGGCGCGCAGCGCACGGTCGCTGTCTTCGGGGGAACCCGCGCGCGGAACGGCCGGGCGATGGCTCCCCTATCGTTTCGCGGGCGCTTTTCCGGCGATCGGCGTGGGCGGGTTGCCGGCCTGTGGCCCCCGTCCCAGCGCGGCGATCAGGTTGTCCACGGCCAGGGTGGCCATCGCGCGGCGGGTCGCCCGGCTGGCGCTGCCGGCGTGCGGCGTCAGCACCACGTTGCGCAACGCCAGCAGCCTGGGGTTGACCGCCGGCTCGCCCTCGAACACGTCCAGCGCCGCCGATGCCAGATTGCCGGCAGCCAGCGCGTCGGCCAGCGCATCCTCGTCGACCAGGCCGCCGCGCGCGATGTTGGTCAGCGTCGCGGTGGGCTTCATCTTCGCGAGGGCGGGAGCGTCGATCACGTGGCGGGTCTGCGGGGAATACGGCAGGACCAGCACCAGGTGGTCCGACTCGCGCAGCAGTGTATCGAAGTCGACCCACGCGGCACGACTGTTGCGTTCGATACCGCCCGGCAGGCGGTTGCGGTTGTGGTAGACCACGCGCATGCCGAAGCCGTGCGCGCCGCGCCTGGCGATGGCCTGCCCGATCCGGCCCATGCCGAGGATCCCCAGCGTGCTGCCGTGCACGTCATGCCCCAGCAGGGTGTCGAAGGACCACTGCGTCCAGTGGCCTTCGCGCAGCCAGCGCTCGCCTTCGGTGATGCGCCGCGCCGCGGCCAGCAGCAGCGCGAAGCCCATGTCGGCAGTGGTCTCGGTGAGCACGTCGGGCGTGTTGGTGGCGACGATGCCGCGCGCCTGAAGCGCCGCGACGTCGAGGTTGTTGTAGCCGACGCCGACGTTGGCGATCGCGCGCAGCCGCGTCGCGCCGGCCACCTGCGCGGCGCCGACGCGTTCGTTGAGCGTCACCAGCGCGCCGTCGGCCTCGCGCAGCCTGGCCGCGATCGCGTCCGGCGACCATGCAGTCACCTCGCGCGCGGCGTCGACTTCGAAGTGCTCGCCCAGCCTGTCGACGATGTCGTCGAACAGCGGCTGCGATACCCAGACCCGGGGCCGGGTGTCAGCCACCGGCGCCGGCGGGAATACGCGGCGACACCGCGCCGACGTCGCCGCACTGGGCGCGGTGGCGCAGGGCCTGGTCGATCAGCACCAGCGCCAGCATCGCCTCGCAGATCGGGGTGGCGCGGATGCCGACGCAGGGGTCGTGGCGGCCAGTGGTGACGATGTCGACCACGTTGCCGTCGATGTCCACGCCCTCGACCGGCAGGCGCAGGCTCGACGTGGGCTTGAACGCGACCGACGCGACCACCTGCTGGCCGGTGCTGATGCCGCCCAGCACTCCGCCGGCATGGTTGGAGAGGAAGCCGCCCGGCGTCATCACGTCGCGGTGCTGCGTGCCCTTCTGCGCCACGCTGGCGAAGCCGTCGCCGATCTCCACGCCCTTGACCGCGTTGATCGACATCATCGCAGCGGCGATGTCGCCATCGAGCTTGCCGTACACCGGCTCGCCCCAGCCCGGCGGCACGCCATCGGCCACGGCGACGACCTTCGCGCCGACCGAATCGCCCGACTTGCGCAGCGCATCCATGTAGGCCTCGAGTTCGGGCACCTGCTCCGCGCATGGCCAGAAGAAGGGGTTTTGCTCCACCACGCTCCAGTCGTGCGCACGCGGGACGACCTCGCCGATCTGCGCCAGGTGGCCGCGCACGCCAACGCCGCGCTGCGCCAGCCACTTCTTCGCCACCACCGCCGCCGCCACGCGCATCGTGGTCTCGCGCGCCGACGATCGCCCACCGCCGCGCGGATCGCGGAGGCCGTACTTGTGCCAGTAGGCGTAGTCGGCATGGCCGGGGCGGAACTGGCGCTCGATGGCGCCGTAGTCCTTGCTGCGCTGGTCGGTGTTGCGCACCAGCAGCGCCAGCGGCGTGCCGGTGGTGACGCCCTGGTACACGCCGCTCAGGATCTCGACCTCGTCCGCCTCGCGCCGCGCCGAGGTATGGCGGGTCTTGCCGGTGGCGCGTCGCGACAGGTCGTGGGCGAAGTCGTCCGGCGCGATGGCGATGCCGGGCGGGCAGCCGTCGATCACGCATCCGATCGCCGGACCATGCGACTCGCCGAAGGTGGTGACGCGGAACAGATGGCCGAAGGTGTTCAAGATGCGGAGGCCTCGCTAGCCCTGGGGTGGCGCGGATGCGGACCGGCGCGGTGCGTCGCCGACCTGCCGCAGTGTCTCACCCCGCACGCCGCGATCAAACCCGCAAGGCGCACTCGAGCCGCGGTTTCAGCCGCAACCTCCGCACCGGCGATGTGGTGTCGCGCGACGCCGCGTCGTCCGTACCGTCACGAACGCGGGTTCCATCGTCGCAACGATGCTCCATGCCCACGCAATGGGATCGACAGCTCCGACCTACCGCCGGCGCAGCGATGCTTCAGAACAGGCGGTCCGGTGCCGGCGCCGACGTCGGCGACACGCCCGCGGCGCCCTCCCGCGCATCGGCCAGCGCCCGGATCCGCGCATGATGGTTCACCAGATCGTGGCGTTCGACCACGAACACGCCCATCTGCCCGACCTTGAACTCCACCCACACCAGCGGCAGCTCCGGCAGCAGGGCAGACAGCGCCCGTTCGGACTCGCCAACCTCGCACACCAGCAGGCCGTCGTCGGTCAGGTGCAGCGGCGCGTCGCGCAGGATGCGCAGCACGATGTCGAGGCCGTCGTCGCCGGCGCGCAGGCCCAGGTCGGGTTCGTACGAGTATTCCTGCGGCAGCGCGTCGGTCTCGTCGTTGGTCACGTACGGCGGGTTGGTCACGATCAGGTCGTAGTGCTCGCCCTGCAGGTCGGCGAACAGGTCGGACCTGACGAAGCGGGTGTTGGTCGACAGCAGGCGCGATTCGTTCTCGCGCGCCAGCGACAGCGCCTCGTCGCTGATGTCGGCACCGTCCACGTGCCAGTCCGGGTTGTAGTGCGCCATGGCGATGGCGATGCAGCCCGAGCCGGTGCACAGGTCCAGCGCGCGGCGCACCTCGCGCCCGCCCAGCCAGGGCTCGAAGCCGGACAGGATCAGTTCGGCGATCGGCGAACGCGGCACCAGCGCGCGCGCATCGCTCTTGAAGCTCAGGCCCGCGAACCAGGCCTCGCCGGTCAGGTAGGCGGCCGGCACGCGCTCCTCGATGCGGCGCAGGAACAGCGCCAGCACGTCCTCCTTCTCGGCCAGCGTGACGCGCGCCTGGCCATAGGCCGGGCCCAGGTCGTGCGGCAGGTGCAGCGCGTGCAGGGTGAGCTGGGTGGCCTCGTCGATGGCGTTGTCGTAGCTGTGCCCGAAGGTCAGCCCGGCCGCGCTGAAACGGCTGGCGCCGTAGCGGATCAGGTCGATGATCGTATGCAGTTCGTCGGTCATGGCGGGCGTCCGTCCCGGCACGACGCCGGTCGGCAAGTATAGCGGCGGCCGGGGTATCATGGCCCGCTGACCGCCTGGATTCCCGGATGTTCAACCGCACCGTCATCATCGTGCTGCTGGTCGCCCTGTTCGCCGGACTGGGGCTGCTGGCGTCGCGCAAGTTCTTCGCCGACCCGGCCGTGCCGCAGCCTGCGCTGCAGGCGGTGAAGCTGTTCCCGCAGCCGCGCGAGCTGCCGGACTTCGCGCTGCAGCAGTCCGACGGCACCCAGCTGATGCCCGGCGAGCTGCACGGCCACTGGACCATCGTGTTCATCGGCTTCACCTTCTGCCCCGACGTGTGCCCGACGACGCTGGCGCAGCTGGCGCAGGCGCAGCGGCAGTGGGAAGCGCTGCCCGATTCCACCCGGCCGCGGGTGCTGTTCGTCTCGGTCGATCCCGAGCGCGACTCGCCGGACCGCATCGGCGAGTACGCCCACGCCTTCCATCGCGACACCCTGGCCGCGACCGCCGACATTCCCTCACTGGAGGCGTTCACCCGTTCGCTGTCGATGGTGTTCGCCAAGGTGCCGGCCGCCGATGGCGCGCCGGCCGACCAGTATTCGATCGACCACAGCGCCTCGATGGCCGTGCTCGATCCGCGCGGCCGGATGGCCGGCGTGATCACCGGCAGCGCGGTCGACGACCCGGCCGCGATCGCCACCGACCTGCTGGCCCTGGCCGGGGACTCGCGCCCGTGAACCTGGTCACCGCCCTGACCTGGGTCCTGCCGCACCGGCTGCTGTCGTCGCTGGCGCGTTCGCTGGCCTATTCGGACAACCCGCGCACGCGGGCCTGGCTGATCGACACGGTGACGCGGCGCTTCGGCGTGGACCTGTCCGAAGCGCAGGAATCCGACCCGCGCGCCTATCCCACCTTCAACGCCTTCTTTACCCGCGCGCTCAGGCCCGGTGCGCGTGTGCCCGATCCCGACCCGCGGGCGCTGCTGATGCCGGCCGACGGCCGCGTGAGCCAGTGCGGGCGCATCGAACAGGGTCGGATCTTCCAGGCCAAGGGCCGTTCGTTCACCGCGGCCGAGCTGCTGGGCAGCGAGTCCGCGGCCGCGCCCTACGCCAACGGCCGCTACGCGACGGTGTACCTGTCGCCGAAGGACTACCACCGCGTGCACATGCCCTGGACCGGGCGCCTGCTCGAAACGGTGCACGTGCCGGGCCGGCTGTTCTCGGTCGGGCCGGACGCAGTGGCGTCGGTGCCGCGCCTGTTCGCGCGCAACGAGCGGCTGGTCTGCCATTTCGACACCGACTTCGGGCCGATGGCCGTGGTGATGGTCGGCGCGCTGCTGGTCTCGGGCGTGGAAACGGTCTGGAGCGGCGAGGAGATCCCCGCCTACGGCGACCGCATCACCTCGAAGAACTGGACCAGCGAGCAGATCGTGCTGGAGCGCTTCGAGGAAATGGCGCGCTTCAACTACGGCTCGACGGTCGTCGTGCTGCTGCCCGACGGCGTCGCCGAGCTGGACCCGGCGCTGCAGGCCGAAAGCGCGGTGCGCCTGGGCCAGGTGCTGGCGCGGCGCAGCGCCGCCTGACCGGCTTCCCCCGCTGCCGCCGCGCCTAGCGGCAGCCCGCGAGTTCCAGGGTCTGGCCGGCGCGCAGGACGTAGCGCGGCGGCTTGATGCCGTTGGCCGCCGCCAGCGACCGGGTGTCGCAGCTGTAGCGCCGGGCGATCGCCACCAGCGTTTCGCCCGCGGCCACGCGATGGGTCCGCGGCGCGGCGGGCGCCGGCGCCGGCGCAGGAGCCGGCGTGGCCGGCACGACGGCCACGGCCTGCTGGATCACCGTGCCGTCAGGCAGGGTCACCGTTTCGACATCGCCCACGCGCACGGTGGCGGTCGAGGGATCGCTGTTCACCAGCTGGCGGGCCAGGTCGGCGCGTGCGCCCCGCGTGCACCAGCGCTCGTACAGCCCGGCCATGCGCACGGTGCCGTTGAGCCGGGTCCCGGCCGGGATCCACGCCTCGGCCTCGTACTGCGGGTTGAGGTTGCGCAGCACGCGCATGTAGCCGTCGCGGGTATTGCCGTTGCCCAGGCAGATGGTCAGCTCGTAGATCGAGGCCGGACGCTTGAGTTCGATCGTCGCCGGGCGCGTGTCCACGCGCGGGAACACCAGCCCGTACTCGCGCGGATGCAGGTACAGCCACGCCGCGGCGATCACCATCGGCACGTAGTCGCGGGTTTCGGGCGGGAACTGGCCGAACACGTCCGGTTCCCAGAAGCTGCGCCCGGCGAATTCGCGATGGACGCGCCGCGCCCTGCCCTCGCCGCCGTTGTAGGCCGCCAGCCACAACTCGATGTTGTCGCCGCCCAGTTCGGCGTAGCGCTCGCCCAGGTACACCGCGGCGGCATCGGCCGAGGCGCGCGGGTCGTAACGCGTGTCGAAGCCGCGTCCGTCGGGACCCAGGCCCAGGCGGCTGCCGGTGGCCGGCATGAACTGCAGCGGTCCGGCCGCGCCTGCGCGCGAACGCGAATGCACGCGGCCGTTGGATTCCTTGGCCAGGATGCCGAACAGCAGCGCCTCGGGCAGGCCGCGGCGCTTGAACGCCGGCGACATCAGGTGCTGCATGTACTGGAAGTTCTCATGGCTGGTGATCAGCGCCACGCGCATGTCGGTCAGCCAGCGGCGGATGCCGGCCTGCACCGCCGGGTTCATCTTCACCAGTTCGAGGAAGCGGCGATCCTCCGCGGCCAGCAGCGAGGCCGCGGTGGCACTTTCGGGCACCTCCCCCGTCGGCAGGACCCCGTCCTCGCCCGGCGCATCGTCCACGCCCTCCCCGCCAAGGCCGGCCGCGGCGTCGGCCTGCGCCTTGAGCAGGCGCTTGTAGCTGGCCAGCAGGTTGCCGGTCTGGCAGCCCTTGAGCTTGCCGCACTCGACGATCACGTCCTCCATGTCCTCGAGCGCGGCGTTGCTCTCGTCCAGCCCGGCCGGATCGCTGTTGCCGATCTTCACCAGCGCCTCGCGCCAGCGCGTCTCCGCGGCCGCCATGCGCTGGTTGAGCGCGTCGATCGCGGCCACGGTGCGCCTGGACTGCGCCTGCGCGAGGGAAGGAACGACGGCGAGCACGAGGGCGCTGGCCAGCAGCAGGCCGCGCAGCGCAGGCATGGACAGGAACGACATCGACCACCGGGGACCGCGGAAGGGGCCGGCAGGGTAGCCGCTGGCGCCAGGTGCCACAAGGAACGCCGGCCTGTTCCGCGCGATCCGCACACGACGCGCCGCTGCGGGTGCACCCCCGGCGTGGCGGGCGCCGCGCAGGGCTAGAATCGCCACAATCGATCGGGGACACGGACACGCGCATGCAGCCCATTCTTGTCGGCAGGGCCATCACCACCGGCGACGGCGCCCAGGTCCACCTGCTGCCGCGCTACGGCAACCGCCACGGCCTTGTGGCCGGGGCCACCGGCACCGGCAAGACGGTCACCCTGATGACCCTGGCCGAAGGCTTCTCGCGCATCGGCGTGCCGGTCTTCATGGCCGACGTGAAGGGCGACGTGGCTGGCCTGGCCGTGCCCGGCACCCTGAACGAGAAGCTGCAGGCACGCGCCGCGCAGATCGGCGTGGAGGGATATGCGGCCGAGGGCAGCCCGGTCGTGTTCTGGGACCTGTACGGCAAGCTCGGCCACCCGGTGCGTACCACGGTCAGCGAGATGGGCCCGACCCTGCTCGGCCGCATCCTCGAACTCAACGACACCCAGTCGGGCGTGCTCGACATCGTGTTCAAGCTGGCCGACGACCGCGGCCTGCTACTGCTAGACCTGGCCGACCTGCGCGCCCTGCTCAACCTCGTCGCCGAGGAGCGCAAGGCCGTGTCCACCGAGTACGGCCTGGTCAGTCCGCAATCGATCGGCGCCATCCAGCGCGCCCTGCTGCGGCTGGAGCAGGAAGGCGGCGACCACGTGTTCGGCGAACCGGCGCTGGAGCTGTCCGACCTGATGCGCACCACGCCAGATGGCCGCGGCGTGATCGGCATCCTCGCCGCCGACCAGTTGGTGCTCAAGCCGCGCCTGTACTCGAGTTTCCTGCTGTGGCTGCTGTCGGAACTGTTCGAGCACCTGCCCGAAGTCGGCGACCTCGACAAGCCAAGACTCGTGTTTGTCTTCGACGAGGCGCACCTGCTGTTCGACGATGCGCCTGCCGCGCTGCGCCAGCGCATCGAACAGGTGGTGCGCATCATCCGCTCCAAGGGCGTGGGCGTGTACTTCTGCTCGCAGTTCCCCGACGACGTGCCCGACGAGATCCTCGGCCAACTCGGCAACCGCGTGCAGCACGCGCTGCGTGCGTTCACGCCGCGCGACCAGAAGGCGGTGCGGACCGCGGCCGAGACCTTCGTCGCCAACCCGGCGCTGGACGTGGTGCAGGCCCTGTCGCGGCTGGGCACCGGCGAGGCGCTGGTGTCGACGCTGCAGGACAAGGGCATTCCCATGGCGGTCGAACACACCCTGGTCGCGCCGCCGCGCTGCCGCATGGGCGCGATCACCGAGTCCGAGCGGGCGCAGGTGCGCGCGAACAGCCCGGTCGGCGGCAAGTACGACAAGGCCGTGGACCGCGAGTCGGCGGCTGAGCTGCTGGCCGCGCGTGCGCAGACGGCCACCGGGGCGGCGGCATCGCCGCCAGCGCGCGGCCGCGGCGAAGCGGAACAGGAAGGCGGATTCGGCAAGGCGGTCCGCGACGTGCTGTTCGGCACCGGCCGGCGCCAGGGCGTGCTCGAGGCCTCCGGCAAGCAGGCCGCACGCACCATCACCAACCAGATCGTGCGCGGCATCCTGGGCGGCCTGCTGGGCGGCAGGAAGCGCTGAAGCGGGGCGCCGTCCTTCGATGAGGCCGTTCCGGACATCGCAAGCTGCAGCGACGGGACGCGCGGACGGCCCGCCTGCAAGCGCGACGCCTGCCCTCACCGTCCGGCCAGCGCGTCGTTGAGCCGGTCATGGCCCTCGCCCTGAACGCCGCATCCTGGACGCTGGAGGCGCTCGGTGAAGAGGCCGTGCTGCTGCGCCTGGGCGCGCGCATCGACCCACAGCTCAATCGCGAGGTGCACGCACTTGCGGCGCGCATCGACGCGATACGGCCGCCGTGGTTGCACGACATCGTGCCGGCCTATGCGGCGCTCGCGCTGTTCGTCGATCCGGCGCATGCGCAGGCGCGCGACCGCTTCGCGCTGGACCTGGTCGGCGACTGGCTGGCGCGACTGCCCGAAGAGGCAGGCATCGCCGCGCGCGCGGACGTGGCCGCCTTGGAGATCCCGGTCTGCTACGACCGCGCTTGCGCGCCCGACCTCGATGCCGTCGCCCGCCAGGCCGGCATCTCCTCGAACGAGATGGTGGCCCGCCACAGCGCCGGCGACTACACCGTGGCCATGATCGGCTTCGCACCTGGCTTTCCTTACCTGCTGGGCCTGGACCCGGTCCTGGCCACGCCGCGCCATGCCACGCCGCGGGTGCGCGTCCCTGCCGGCAGCGTCGGCATCGGCGGCAGCCAGACCGGCATCTATCCCGGCGACAGTCCCGGCGGCTGGCAGCTGATCGGGCGCACGCCGCTGCGTCTGTTCGATCCGCATCGCGATCCGCCCAGCCTGCTGCGGCCGGGCCAGCCGGTGCGTTTCGTTGCCGTGACGCTGGCCGAGTACCGGCGGCTGGATCCGGGCGCGGTGGTGGCGCATGGCTAGCGACATCATCGATGTCGAGTCCGCCGGCCTGCTGACCACGGTGCAGGGCGCGCCACGGCATGGCCTGCGCCATCTCGGCGTGGCCAGCGGCGGCGCAGTCGATCCCTGGGCGCATGCGCTGGCCAACCTGCTGGTCGGCAACGAGGCCGGCAGCGCCGCGCTGGAGATCGCCCTGGCCGGTCCCTCACTGCACTTCGCGCGCGCGGCGCGCATCGCGATCTGCGGCGCCGGCATCGACGCGCGGGCAGGCGGCGTGGCCCTCCCCGGCAATCGTCCGGTGGACCTGCCGGCCGGCACCCGCCTGGCCCTGGGCGCCTGTCGCGACGGCGCGCGCAGCTATCTGGCGATCGCCGGGGGTTTGCAGGTCCCAGCGGTGCTCGGCAGCGCCAGCACGGACCTGCGCGGCGGTTTCGGCGGCGTCGACGGGCGCGCGCTGCGCGCCGGGGACCGGCTGGCGGTCGCGGCGCATCCGGGTTCGCGTGCCCGCCGCCTGCAGGTGGCGCCGTGGTGGATCGACGCCAATCCCCTGCCCTACGTCCATCCGCCGGGCGAACCCTGCACGATCCGCCTGCTGCCCGGCGCCGACGCCGTCGAAGGACTCGCCAACACTACCTGGCAGGTGGACGCGCGCAGCAACCGCCAGGGCCTGCGCCTGCAGGGGCCGCCGCTGGCCCTGGCCGACGGGCCGGAACGCATTTCCGAACCGGTCGCGCCCGGCACCGTGCAGCTGCCGCCGGACGGCTGCCCGATCGTGCTGCTGGCCGACGCCCAGACCCACGGCGGCTACCCGTGCGTCGGCCACGTGCCGCGCGCCGACTTCCCGCTGCTGGCGCAGATGCGGCCCGGGGCGCGACTGCGCTTCCTGCCCTGCACGCCGGCCGAAGCCCGCCAGGCCAATGCCGAACAGCGCCAGCGCCTGCACCGCATCGCCCTGGCGATCGACGCGAGGGGCCGCACGCCATGAGCGCGCGCATCGACTTCAACTGCGACCTCGGCGAAGGCTGCGGCGACGACGCAGCCATCGTGCCCTGCATCAGTTCGGCCAGCATCGCCACCGGCGGTCACGCCGGCGACGCGTCGAGCATGCGCGAGGCCATCGCGCTGTGCCTGCGCCACGGCGTGGCCATCGGCGCCCATCCCTCGTTCGTCGACCGCGAGCATTTCGGCCGGCGCGAACTGCCGCTGCCGGCGGACGGGGTGTACGCCCTGGTCCGCGGGCAGGTCGGCCTGCTGGCAGCGCTGTGCGTGCAGGCCGGCGCCGGCCTCGCCCACGTCAAGCCGCATGGCGCGCTGTACAACCTGGCCGCGCGCGACGCGTCGGTCGCAGCGGCGGTCGCGCAGGCCGTGCGCGACAGCGGCGAAGGCCTGCACCTGTACGCCCTGGCCGGCTCGCAGCTGGCGCGGGCGGGCCGACGGCTCGGCCTGCCGGTGGCCGAGGAAGTGTTCGCCGAGCGCGCCTACGCCGCCGACGGCAGCCTGGTCCCGCGCGGCCAGCCCGGCGCGGTGCTCGAACGGCTGGACGATGCGCTGGCGCAGGTGCGCACCATGCTGCGGACCGGCCACGTGCGCGCGATCGACGGCCAGGCCGTGCCGATCCGTGCCGACACGCTGTGCCTGCACGGCGACCGGCCCGACGCCGCGGCGTTCGCCGCCGCCCTGCGCGATGCGCTGCGCAGCGACGGCCTCGCCATCCTGCCGCCCGGCGCCCGGGGATCGACCCGATGAGCTACTGGCCACTGCTCGGCATCGCCCTGGTCGTGGCCGGCTTCGCGCTGCGCCTCAACCCGGCCCTGATCGTGGTGGCCGCCGGACTGGTCACCGGCCTGGTCTCCGGGCGCACGCCGCTGCAGGTGCTGGAGCTGCTGGGCGAGGCGTTCACCAAGCAGCGCTACCTGACGGTGTTCCTGCTGACCCTGCCGGTGATCGGCCTGCTCGAGCGCCACGGCCTGAAGGAGCACGCCCAGGCCTGGATCCGGCGCCTGCGCGGGGCGACCGCCGGCCGCCTGCTGATCTCCTACCTCGGCGCGCGCCAGATCGCCTCGGCGCTGGGCCTGACCAGCCTGGGCGGACATCCGCAGACGGTGCGCCCGCTGCTGGCGCCGATGGCCGAGGCCGCTGCAGAGGCGCGCCACGGGCCGCTGCCGGAAGACAGTCGCGAGCGCCTGAAGGCGCTGTCGGCGGCGACCGACAACGTCGGCCTGTTCTTCGGCGAGGACATCTTCATCGCCTTCGGCGCCGTGCTGCTGATGCAGGGCTTCTATGCCGAACACGGCATCGTGCTGGAACCACTGCACATCGCGCTGTGGGGGATTCCGACCGCGTTGTGCGCCTTCCTCATCCACGGCTGGCGGCTGGCGCGGCTCGACCGGCGCCTGCAACGCGAGGCCGCGGCCATCGGCGCGCGCGGCGATGCCGGCGGACAGCGCCCGGGAGAGGTCGGATGATCGACCTGCAGTGGATCTACTGGCTGGTCGGCGGCTACCTGCTGTGGAGCGCGCTGCGCGCCGTGCGCGACCGCAGCAATCCGCGCCGCCTGGCCAACGGCCTGTTCTGGGGCCTGGTGGCGGCGACGATGCTGGCGGCAGATCGCATGCCCGCGGCGGTGGTCGGCAGCATCGTGGTGGCGCTCGCCTGCCTGGCTGGCTTCGGCGGGCTGGGCCGTGGACGATGCGACGAAGGCACGCCGGCCACGCGCGAGGCTTCGGCGCGGCGCCTGGGCAACCGGCTGTTCTTCCCGGCGCTGCTGATCCCGCTGGTGGCGGTGCTGGTCGCAGTCCCGCTGGCGGACCTGCAGGTCGGCGGCATGCGCGTGTTCGGCGCGCAGCTCACTACCCTGGTCGGCCTGGGCGTGGCCTGCGTGGTGGCGGTGGCCGCCGCGCTGCTGATGACGCGCAGCGCGCCGGCTGCGGCGATCGAGCAGTCGCGACGGCTGCTGGATGCGATCGGCTGGGCCGCGCTGCTGCCGCTGCTGCTGGCCACGCTGGGCAGCGTGTTCGCCGCCACCGGCGTGGGCGACGCGGTGGCCGGACTGATCCGCATGCTGATCCCGGTGGAGAACCGCTTCGTCGTGGTGCTGGCCTATGCGCTGGGCATGGCAGCCTTCACCATGGTCATGGGCAACGCCTTCGCCGCGTTCCCGGTGATGACCGCCGGGATCGGACTGCCGCTGCTGGTACAGATGCACGGCGCCGATGCCGCCTCGCTCGCGGCGATCGGCATGCTGTCGGGCTACTGCGGCACGCTGCTCACGCCGATGGCGGCCAACTTCAACCTCGTGCCGGCCGCCCTGCTGGAGCTGCGCGATCCCAATGCGGTGATCCGCCAGCAGGTCGCCACCGCGCTGCCGCTGCTGGCGTGCAATATCGCGCTGATGTACCTGATCGTATTCCGCTGATGATCCGCGCAGCCAACCCGCCCACCGTGCTGCTGACCGGCTTCGAGCCGTTCGACGGCGACGACACCAACCCCAGCCAGGCGGTGGTGCGTGCCCTGGACGGGTGGATGCTTGCCGGGCACCGCATCGTCGGACGCGAGTTGCCGGTGGTCTTCGGCCAGTCGCTGCAGGCGCTGCGGCGCGCGATCCGGCAGACCCGGCCGGCGCTGGTGGTCTGCCTGGGCCAGGCGGGCGGGCGCGCGGGCCTCTCGCTCGAACGCATCGCCATCAACGTCGACGACGCGCGCATTCCGGACAACGCCGGCGCGCAGCCGGTGGACACGCCGGTCGTGGGCGGCGGTCCCGCGGCCTATTTCACCGGCCTGCCGGTCAAGGCGATGCGGATGGCGCTGGACGCCGCCGGCATCCCGGCCTCGGTCTCGCAGACCGCCGGCACCTTCGTCTGCAACCACGTGTTCTACGGCCTGATGCATGCGCTGCGGCGGCGCAAGGGCGTGCGCGGCGGCTTCATCCACGTGCCCTGGTCGGAAGAACAGGCCGCACGGCGTCCTGGCGAACCCGGGATGCCGGTGGCCGCCATGGCCGAGGGCGTGCGCATCGCGCTCGAGGCCGCGCTGGCCCACCCGGTCGACCTGCCGGTTCCGGGCGGGGCCGAACACTAGTGCGAAGGCCCGGTCTCCGCCAGGTTCAGGCTGCTGCCCTATCCTTGGGGCCCCCGACACGACAGGAGTCCGTCATGCGAACGTCCACCTGCCTGCCGCCCGTCCTTCTGGCGCTGGCGCTCGCCGCCTGCACGCCGTCGCCAGCGCCTCCCGCCGCGCCAGCCGCCAGCGATGCCGACAAGGCCGCGGAGGCCGCCCCGGCCGATCCATTGCTGGCCGGCACCGACGCCAGCGCCGTGATCCGCCACGACGCCACCGACCCCGCCGGTTTCGACCGCAAGGCCTTCGCCGGCACGTTCGCCGGCATCCTGCCCTGCGCGGACTGCCCGGGCGTCGAAACCTCGCTTGAGGTCCGCGCCGACGGCAGCTACGCCCTGTCCGAGACCCGCCGTGGCGAGGACGCCGCCCGCAGCAGTGGCACCTGGACCATCGACGCCGACGGCACCCGCCTGCTGCTCGATCCAGACAGCAAGGAAGCCCCGGATCGCCGATTCGAACTCGTCTCCCGCGACGAGGTCCGCGCGCTGGATGCGGACGGCGCCCCGCTCGCGGGCGACGGCAACACCAGCCTGCGCCGCAACTGAGGGACAACTGCTTGGGTCGCTGGCGTCCGACCGCCGAGAAGAGCACCGCCCTGGTCACCGCGCAGGGCCACGCGCGGCTGAAGGCCGAACTCGACACGCTGTGGCGGCTCAAGCGTCCCGAGGTGGTGCGTGCGCTGGCCGCAGCCGCGGCCGAGGGCGACCGTTCCGAGAACGCCGAGTACAGCTACCGCAAGAAGCAGTTGGGCGAGATCGACCGGCGCGTCCGCTACCTCAGCAAGCGCCTGGAAACACTGCGGGTTGTGGAGGGCGCGCCCTCCGATCCGCAGGCGGTGTTCTTCGGCGCGCACGTCGAGGTCGAGAACCTCGCCAGCGGCGAGACCACCCGCTACCGCATCGTCGGCCCCGACGAGACCGACGCCGGGCTCGGCTGGATCAGCATCGATTCCCCGCTCGCCCGCGCCATGCTGAAGAAGCGCGCGGACGACGAGTTCGAAGCGCAGCTGCCGGGCGGGCTGGCGCGCTTCGCCATCCTCGACGTGCGCTACGGCTGAAGCGAGGGCAGGCTCAGCCGCGCCCGGTGTCGTCCTTCCCGGAAAGATCGTCGAACACCTCGCCGCGCTCGCGCGCCAGCTGCGCCAGCAGGATGTAGCGGGCACGGAAGGCGTCGATCTCGCGGTCTTCCAGCTCCTTCAGGTCGAGCAGCGCATTGTGCGCGTTGTGCGTGGCGCGGATCAGTTCGTCGAGCTTGATCTGCATCGCCTCGGTATCCCGGTTCTGCGTGTTCTGGATCAGGAACACCATGAGAAAGGTGATGATGGTGGTCCCGGTATTGATCACCAGTTGCCAGGTGTCGCTGAAGCCGAAGACCGGCCCGGTGAGGGCCCAGGCCAGAATCACCCCGACGGCGATCGCGAAGCTCAGCGAGCGGGCGGTGAAGCGCGAAGCCGCCCGCGACAACCTGGTGAACACTCGGTCGCCGATCATGGTGCGCCCCCGGGAACGGATGGGCGCGAGTATCGCAAACGCGCGCGGCCGTCGCCTCAGCGCAGCACGTGCAGCGCGGGGACAGCCTCCCCGTACAGGTCGTGCTCGTCGCTGCCCATGATCTCGACGTCGACGAAATCGCCCGGCTGCAGTCCGGCCTCCAGGCCGTTCTGGACCTGCACCACGCCATCGATCTCCGGCGCATCGGCCATGGTGCGCGCGATGGCCAGGTCGCCATCGACCACGTCCACCAGGCAACGCTGCACGCTGCCGACCCTGGCTTCGAGCTTCTGCGCGGAGATCTCCGCCTGCACTTCCATGAAGCGCGCCAGCCGCTCCTGCTTCACCTCTTCGGCCACCGGGTCGGGCAGCGCGTTCGCACCCGCGCCGTCCACCGGCGAGTAGGCGAAGGCGCCGACGCGGTCGAGCCGTACCTCGCGCAGGAACTCCAGCAGCTCTTCGAACTCGGCCTCGGTCTCGCCCGGGAAGCCGACGATGAAGGTGCTGCGGATCGCCAGCTCCGGGCAGATCGCGCGCCAGCGGGCGATGCGCTCGCGCAACTTGTCCACGGCGCCCGGCCGCTTCATCAGCCGGAGGATGCGCGGGCTGGCGTGCTGGAACGGGATGTCGAGGTAGGGCAGCAGCCGGCCCTGCGCCATCAACGGGATGATGTCGTCGACGTGCGGGTACGGGTACACGTAGTGCAGGCGCGTCCACACGCCCAGCTCCGACAGTCCCTCGCACAGCGCCTTCATCCGCGTCTGGTACGCCTTTCCGCGCCATTCGCGCTCGGCGTAGCGCAGGTCGACGCCGTAGGCGGACGTGTCCTGCGAGATCACCAGCAGTTCCTTCACCCCGCCGCGAACGACCAGGCGCTCGGCCTCGCGCAGCACCTCGTCGACCGGCCGCGAGACCAGGTCGCCGCGCATCGAGGGGATGATGCAGAAGCTGCAGCGGTGGTTGCAGCCCTCGGAAATCTTGAGGTAGGCGTAGTGCTTCGGCGTGAGCTTGACGCCGACATCGTCCTCCGCGGCGCGGCGCGGCAGCAGGTCCACGAACGGATCGTGCCTGGGCGGCAGCGCCCGGTGCACCGCGCCCATCACGGTGTCGTAGTCCTGCGGCCCGCTGATCGACAGTACGTCCGGGAACTGCTCGCGGATCATCTCCGAGCGCTTGCCCAGGCAGCCGGTGACGATGACCTTGCCGTTTTCCGCCATGGCCTCGCCGATCGCGTCCAGCGATTCGGCCACCGCCGAGTCGATGAAGCCGCAGGTGTTGACCACCACCACGTCGGCATCGTCGTAGCTGGGCACCAGGTCGTAGCCCTCGACGCGGAGCTGGGTGAGGATGCGTTCGGAGTCGACCAGCGCCTTGGGGCAGCCGAGACTGACGAAACCGACCTTGGGGTTGGCTGCGGACATGGGAATACGTGGAAGACGGGGAGAGGCGACGCCGTCGGCGTCACGGGGCGCGAATTATAGCGTCGGCTAGAATCCGCCCGACTGCCGCCGGGAGAGCGCCATGGGCCGCGACATCGTCATCCAGACCGGAAGCGGTCCCGTCGACGCCTGGCGCTCGGATCCGCCCGACCACGCCGCCGCGCTGGGCGGGATCGTGGTGCTGCAGGAGATCTTCGGGGTCAACGAGCACATCCGCAGCGTCGTCGAGGGCTATGCCGCCTCGGGCTACGTGGCGCTGGCCCCCGCCCTGTTCGATCCGGTGGCGCGCAATGTCGAGCTGGGCTATGACGAGGCAGGATTCGCCCGTGGCCGCGAACTGGTGGCGGAACTGGGCATGGAGCGGGCGGTGGAGACGACCCGCGCGGCCGCCGAGGCGCTGCGCCGCGAGGGGCTGAAGGTCGCCGCGGTCGGCTTCTGCTGGGGCGGCAGCCTGGCCCTGCTCGCCAACACGCGCCTGGGCCTGCCGGCCGTGGCCTATTACGGCGCGCGGTCGCGGCCTTACCTGGGGGAGGCGCTGCGCGCGCCGATGCTGTTCCACTTCGGCGCCGACGACCAGAGCACGCCGCCCGAGGACGTCCAGGCCCATCGCGACGCCTGGCCCGACGCCGAGGTCCACGTGTACCCCGGTGCCGGGCACGCCTTCAACCGCGACGTCGATCCCCGCCACTTCCACCCCGAGAGCGCCGCACTGGCGCGCAAGCGCACGATGGCCTTCCTCGAAGCCGCGCTGCGCTGAAGGAGTCACACGATGGCCAGGCACCAAGAGGCGGCACCCTACGAACTGCATCCGCAGCTCGCCGCCGACACCCATCCGCTGGCGACGCTGGACCTGTGCGACCTGCGCCTCATGGACGATGCCAACTATCCCTGGCTAGTGCTGGTGCCGCGCATCGCCGGCGCACGCGAAATGGTCGACCTGGACGCGGCCCAGCGCCACCTGCTCACCGACGAGATCGACCGCGCGGCACGCGTGCTGCGCGCCGGCTTCCGGCCGTTCAAGCTCAACGTCGCCGCGCTCGGCAACCTGGTGCCGCAGCTGCACGTGCACGTCATCGCCCGCTTCGAGGACGACCCGGCGTGGCCGGCGCCGGTCTGGGGACGCGTCGCCGCGCGTCCCTACACGCCGGAGAAGCTGGTCGAGCGGATCCGGCTGCTGGAGGAGGCCCTGCAGGCCTGAGTCCGGGCGCGGGCGTGGCGAAAAGCCGCCATCCCAGGGGCTATGAGCATCTCGGCAGCACAGCGTCTTCCGCCTGTTGTCGGTGGATCACCCGACCTGCGGTCGCTCGAACCTCCGCATGCGGTGGCGAAATGCCGCCGCCTCACCAAACGCACGCGGCCGCATGCACCGCCCCGCACGGCGGTGCACGCGCGCCGGGCAGGCCTCAGCCGCCCTTGACCACCTGGGTGCCGGCGATCAGGTCGTGGCCGCAGCGACGGTCGCTGCGGAAGATCAGCAGCACGTTGACCAGGGCCAGCACGGTCCCGACCAGCGGCACGTTGCTCACCACCTGCACGGGCAGGTAGCGCAGCGCGATCAGCCGTCCGACCGGCGGCTTGGCACCGTCCATGTCGACGATCCGGATGCCCAGCACGCGCTTGCCCCAGGTCTGGCCGTTGGCGTTGAGCGGGTAAAACTGCACGGCGACGAACACCGCCAGGCCCACTACCGCCCACATCAGCGTGGTCAGGAACGGCACCTGTCCTTCGGCGGCCATCGCCACCTGCCAGTAACCGCCCACGAACATCAGCGGCAGCATGATCGCCAGCAGGATGATGGTATCGATGATCGCCGCACCCAGCCGCTGGCCAAGGCCGGCAAGGTTGGTTTCGCCCAGGTCGGCGACGACGGCTTCCGGGCTGCCGTAGGGATTCTGCTCGTTCATGGCTTGCGTTCTTTCCTTGGGTGGACGGATCTGGACTGACGGAGCGGGCGCGACGGCCCGGTTTTCAGGTGCGCGGCAAGGTCACGCCACGCTGTCCCTGGTACTTGCCGCCACGGTCGCGATACGAGGTCTCGCAGACGTCGTCGGCGTCGGACTGGAAGAACAGCATCTGCGCCACGCCCTCGTTGGCGTAGATCCGCGCCGGCAGCGGAGTGGTGTTGCTGAACTCGAGCGTGACGTGGCCTTCCCATTCGGGTTCCAGCGGGGTCACGTTGACGATGATCCCGCAGCGCGCATAGGTGCTCTTGCCCAGGCACACCACCAGCGTGTCGCGCGGGATGCGGAAGTACTCGACCGTGCGCGCCAGCGCGAAGGAGTTGGGCGGGATGATGCACTCGTCGGCTTCGATGTCGACGAAGCTCTTGGGATCGAAATGCTTGGGGTCGACGATTGTCGAGTTGATGTTGGTGAACACCTTGAACTCCCGCGAGCAGCGCACGTCGTAGCCGTAGCTCGAGGTGCCGTAGCTGACGATGCGTCCGCCCTGCGCCTCCTTCACCTGGCCAGCCTCGTAGGGCTCGATCATGCCGTGCTGTTCCGACATCCGCCGGATCCAGCGGTCGCTCTTGATGCTCATGCGCGGTTCCCTGCGGCCGATGCGGCCGATCGCCGCATTGTAGGGGGGTTCCCGGATCGCAGGAAACGTCGCGGGGATCCGCCGGCGTTCCCCGGGGCCCCCTCGGCCTGCACACCGAGGGGTCGCGGCCTGCGGCCCGGGCGAACGGCGCTGGGGCTTCGACTTCGCGTATGCACTTGCCCGGAGGGCGGAACCGGCACGTGCTGCGTCGAGCAGTACCGCGCCCGTCTTCGCGCCTACAGCAGCGAAGCGGAGATGCTGCGCGGGGCGCGCGGACGCTTCTCCAGTTCCTCGACCAGGCGCCGCGCCGTGGCGCGATACGCGGCCGCCGCCGCCGAATCAGGGGCCGAGGCCACGATCGGCACGCCCGCATCGCCCTGCTCGCGGATGCCGATCTCCAACGGCAACGATCCCAGCAGCGGCACACCGTACTGCGCCGCCATGCGCTCGCCGCCGCCCTGGCCGAACAGGTGCTCCACGTGCCCGCAGTTCGAGCACACGTGCTGGGCCATGTTCTCCACCAGCCCGAGCACCGCCACGTCCACCTTCTCGAACATGCGCAGCGCCTTGCGCGCATCGAGCGTGGCCACGTCCTGCGGCGTGGTCACCACCACCGCACCGGCGACCGGGATCTTCTGCGCCAGGGTCAGCTGGATGTCGCCGGTCCCCGGCGGCAGGTCGACGATCAGGTAGTCCAGCCCGTCCTCCCCGCCCCAGCGCGTGTCGTTGAGCAACTGGGTCAGCGCCGAGGTCGCCATCGGCCCGCGCCAGATCATCGGCGTGTCCTGGTCGACCAGCAGCCCGATCGACATCGCCTCGATCCCGTGCGCCCGCATCGGCAGGATCGACTTGCCGTCCGGGCTCTCCGGCTTGCCCGACAGCCCCAGCATCGTGGGGATGCTGGGGCCGTAGACATCGGCATCGAGCACGCCCACGCGCGCGCCACCGGCGGCCAGCGCGAGGGCGAGGTTGACGGAAGTGGTTGATTTTCCTACGCCGCCCTTGCCGGAGCCGATGGCGAGGATGTTGCGGATG
>JAEWZE010000194.1 GCA_023395465.1 Pseudomonadota bacterium | reverse complement strand
GCCTGCGGGAGGCCGGCCAGCCGTCCGCCGCTCAGCGCAGCGCCGCCAGCAGCGCCGTCTCCAGCTCCACCCAGCCGTGCCAGCGGCGGCCCTGCAGCAGCCCGGCCGCGTACTCGCGCGTGCCGGGCGCCGCCGTCGCGCCGCGCGGCGGGTCGCTGTCGGGGGACGCTGGCGCAGATTCCGCCACGCCCGCCAGCATTCGCGCCGTCGCCGGGTCCTGGACATGGCCCTGGTTGAAGAGCAGGCCGCCGTAGATGTTCATGATTCGCCCTGCTTGTTGAGTAGGGCGAAAGGTAGGCGCATGATCCGCAGCGAAAAAGCGAATGTTTCGCAAGTCAGTCTTGAACAGGATTCAAGATGTCCCGACCCCCGCTGCATGCGCTGCAGGGCTTCGTCGCGGCGGTCCGCCACGGCAACCTCACCCGCGCCGCCGAATCGCTCAACCTCACCGTCAGCGCGCTGAGCCACCAGATGCGCGCACTGGAGGACCGGCTGGGCTACGCGGTCCTGGCCCGCGGCGCGCGCGGCGTGTCGGCGACCGCCGACGGCCAGCGCCTGCTCGAGCGCATCGCGCCGCACCTGGATGCGATCGCCGAGGCCCTGCACCCCTACCCGGCCCGGCGCGACCACGTGCTGACCATCAGCCTGCTGCCGTCGATGGCCTCGGCCTGGCTGTTGCCGCGGCTGGGCGGATTCCTGGGCGCGCATCCGTCGATCGAGATCAACCTGCAGTCGCAGACGGCGGTGGTGGACTTCGAGCGCTCGCCGGAGGTCGACGCCGCGCTGCGGGTCGGTCGCGGGCAATGGCCCGGCACGGTGACCGAGCACCTGTTCGACGACGCGCTGGCGCCGATGGCCAGTCCGGAGCTGGTCGCGCGCATGGGCGGGATCGACGCGCGACCGCTGGCGCAGTGGCCGTTGCTGGGCGACAGCGACGGGCAGTGGAACCGCTGGTTCGCGCTGGCCGGGGAACCGCCGCCGGCGCGCTACGTGGCGATGCTCGACGACACCGAGGCGCACCATCGCGCCGCGGCCGCCGCGGTGGGCGTGGCGCTGGGCCGGATGACCCGCGCGCGCCTGCTGCTGGAGGCCGGCCAGCTGGTGCTGCTCTCGCCGCGGCGGCTGCGCACCGCCAACGGCCACTGGCTGGTGTATCCGGAGCGCTCGCGCCAGCACCAGGGCTTCGCGAAATTCCGCGACTGGCTGCTCGCCGAGGCGGCCGGCTATGCGCGCAGCGTCGACAGCGGCCCGGCGTGATCCGGCCGCCGCCGTGATGTGTCAGGCTTGGCCTACCTGTCGCCACCGGAGTTCCCGATGCGCCGTGCCTCCCGTTCCGCGTTCCGCGCTTCCCTGCTGATCCTCGCCCTGGCCGCCGCGGGCGCCGCGCCCGCCCTGGCCGCCGACCCGCCGGCCGCCGCACCCGATGCCGCGCTGCAGGCCGCCCTCGCCGGCGACTGGCGCAGCGAGGCCAACCGCGCCCGCGATGCCTACCGCCACCCGGCGCAAACGCTGGGCTTCTTCGGCCTCGCGCCCGGCCAGACCGTGGTCGAGATCACGCCCGGCGGCGGCTGGTACGCCGAGATCCTCGCGCCCTATCTGCGCGGCAGCGGCCAGTACGTCGCCGCCATCGTCGATCCCGCCGCGGTGCCCGAAGGCCGCGGCCGCGACTACCAGCAGCGCAGCAAGGACGGGCTGGAGCAGCGCTTCGCAGAGGCGCCGGCACGGTTCGATGCGGCGAAGATCGTCGGCTACGATCCGGCCGCGCCGAAGTTCGGCGACGCCGGTTCGGCCGACCTCGTGCTGACCTTCCGCAACGTGCACAACTGGCGCGGAAGCGGCCAGGCCGAGGGCATGTTCAAGGGCTTCTTCGACGTGCTCAAGCCCGGCGGCGTGCTGGGCGTGGTCGAGCATCGCGCGAAGGCCGACGTGCCGGCCGACGACCGCAGCGGCTACGTCGGCGAGGCGCAGGTGATCGCGATGGCCGAGGCCGCGGGCTTCGTGCTCGACGGCAAGAGCGAGGTCAACGCCAACCCCAGGGACACGAAGGACCATCCCAACGGCGTGTGGACCCTGCCGCCGGGCAACAACCACGAGGCCGCGGATGCGGAGAAGTACCGCACGATCGGCGAAAGCGACCGCATGACCCTGCGCTTCGTGAAGCCGCGCGGCGAGTAGATCGCCGCGCGGGGACGTCCCTGCCGCCGCCGCGGCCGACGCTCTCCACGCAGCGTCGGCTGCCGTGCCCATGCGCACAGCGCATGGGCCTCCGTGTCCGCGCACTGCCACGCCACCGCGCGGCCTTCGTCGCGACGCCCTGTAAGCTACGCCGGCCCCGGCGCCCGCCGGGGTCCCGGGTGCGCGCGGCGCGTGCGCGCCTGCCGGATACACGCGCCCCACCACAGGATTTCCATGCGCAAGACCCTTCTCGCCCTGAGCCTCGCCAGCGCCGCCTTCGCGGCCACCGCCGCCGAACCGATGTCGGTCGGCACCACCGTACAGGGCCAGCTGCTGGCCACCGACCGGCCCAGCGACCGCGGCGGCCGCAGCCACGACTACCGCCTGCGCCTGGCCGAAGGCCAGCTGGTCGCGATCACCGTGAAGTCGACCGATTTCGACCCGGTGGTGATCGTGTTCAAGCCCGACGGCGACCTGCTGGGCGAGAACGACGATCGCGAAGACGGCAGCACCGATCCGCTGCTGGTGGTGTCGGCGCCCGAAACCGGCCTCTACACGGTGCGGGTCAATTCGCTGCCGATGGGCGAAGGCCACCTGGGCGCGTACAGCCTGCGCGCCAGCGTGATCAGCGACGAGTAAGGGCGATGGCGCTGATCGCGCTCAACAAGCCGTTCGGCGTGCTGTGCCAGTTCACCGACCGCAGCGTGCCGCCCCGGCGCACGCTGGCGGAGTTCGGGCTGCCGACGGGGGTCTATCCCGCCGGCCGCCTCGACCACGACAGCGAAGGCCTGCTGCTGCTCACCGACGACGGCGCGCTCGCCCACCGCATCACCGATCCGCGCCACAAGCAGGCCAAGACCTACCTGGTGCAGGTGGAAGGCGCGCCCTCGGAGGAGCAGCTGAAGCGCCTGCGCGAAGGAGTGGACCTCAACGACGGACGCAGCCTGCCGGCCGAGGCGGCATGCATCGAACCGCCCGCGCTGTGGCCGCGCGATCCGCCCGTGCGCTTCCGGCGCAGCGTGCCCGATGCCTGGCTGCGCCTCTCCATCCGCGAGGGCCGCAACCGCCAGGTGCGGCGCATGACCGCCGCCGTCGGCCTGCCCACCCTGCGCCTGGTGCGGGTGGCGATCGGCGACTGGTCGCTGGACGGGCTCTCCCCGGGCGAGTGGCGGGCACTGGCAGCCTCGCCGGGTCGCCCATGAACGCCCTGAACCGGCGCCGGATTCCTGCCCCGGTTCAGGTCTGCTAACGTGGTCGGCCGGACCGCCACGATGGCCCTCCGGCTCTGACAGGGACCTCCACGGGCACATGCCGACGGCCAAGACCATTGCGGGACGGGTGCTCGTCGTCGACGACCAGCCGTCGAACCTGCGCATCATCAGCGCGCTGCTGTCGCGCCAGGGCTACACCGTGCACACCGCCGAGAGCGGCGAGGAGGCGCTGCAGGCGCTGGGGAAGCAGAGCGCCGACCTGCTGCTGCTGGACATGATGATGCCCGGCATGGACGGCTTCGAACTGCTGGAGGAGGTGCGCCGGCACCCGGACTGGTCCTCGCTGCCGGTGGTGTTCCTCACCGCCGCGCACGATCGCGACCTGCTGCTGCGCGCGTTCGATTCGGGCGCCGTCGACTATGTCACCAAGCCGTTCATGCCCGAGGAACTGCTGGCGCGGGTGCAGGCCCACATCGGCCTGAAGCTGACCCGCGACCGGCTCGAGCGGGTGGCACGCGAGCGCCAGGAGCTGGTGAATCTGGTCGCGCACGACCTGAAGAACCCGCTGAGCAGCATCTTCTTTGCCAGCGACCTGCTGATCACCGGCCAGACCCGCGAGGATCGCATCCCGCGCTACCTGCAGATGATCCGCGACAGCGCCGAGGACGCGCTGGGCTACATCCGCCGCTACCTGGAGACCCAGGCCTCGGCGCGGCCGCGCGGCGACGACCCGGCTGCGCGCGCGTGCCTGTCCGAGCTGGCGCAGTGGATCGAGCAGCGCTACGCACTGCAGCTGGAGGAGCGCGGGTCGCGCCTGCGCATCGGCGAACTGCCGGGGCGCACCGAGGTCGCCATCGACGCGCTCGTGGTGCGGCAGGTCTGCGAAAACCTGATCAGCAACGCGATCAAGTACGCGCCGGGCAGCGACATCGACCTGGTGGTGCGGCCCAGTGCGCCGGGTTACTGGCAGCTGCGCGTGGAAGACCGCGGGCCGGGGATTCCGCCCAGCCAGCAGTCGGAGCTGTTCACCCCGTTCTTCCGGATCAGTTCCGGCGACGCCGCCACCGACGGCATCTCCACCGGCCTCGGGCTGTCGCTGGCGCGCCAGATCGTGGCCGCATCGGGCGGCGAACTGCGCTACGAAGACCGCGAGGGCGGCGGCGCCTGCTTTGTGCTGGAACTGCGCGAAGCCGCCTGACGCCTGACGCCTGCGGCGCAGGCTCGGCGCGTGGCGCGCGGCCGAAACCAACGCACCGGCAGACCCGACACGCCCCGCACGCCCCGCCGCCAGCCGCC
>JAEWZE010000184.1 GCA_023395465.1 Pseudomonadota bacterium | reverse complement strand
GTGGGCGCGCTGGTGGTTTCGATCGGCACCGGCGCGGCCTGGCTGGTGACCGCCTACGAGTTCCCCGGGCGCGGGGTCATGGCCTGGGCGCTGCTGCTGCCGCTGGCGGTGCCGACCTACATCGTCGCCTACGCCTATCTCGACCTGCTGCATCCGCTGGGGCCGCTGCAGTCGGGGCTGCGCGCGCTGCTGGGGGTGGCGAGTCCGCGCGATTTCAGGCTGCCCGACATCCGCGGCCTGGCCGGCTGCATCGTGCTGCTGGGGTTCGTGCTGTATCCCTATGTCTACATGACCACGCGCGCGATGTTCATGACCCAGGCCGCCAGCCTGCTGGAGGCCGCGCGCACGCTGGGCGCCGGGCGCGTGGCGCTGTTCACGCGGGTGGCGCTGCCGCTGGCGCGACCGGCGATCGCGGTCGGCGCCGCGCTGGCGCTGCTGGAGACGCTCAACGACATCGGCGCGTCGGAATTCCTCGGCGTGCAGACGCTCACGGTCTCGGTCTACACCACCTGGATCACCCGCAGCGACCTGCCGGGCGCGGCGCAGATCGCGCTGGCGATGCTGCTGCTGGTGGTGGCGCTGATCGCGCTGGAGCGTCACGGGCGCAGCCGCCAGCGCTATGCCAGCACGCTGCGGCCACGCCCGATGCAGCGCCAGCGCCTGCGCGGCGGCATGGCCTGGCTGGCGCTGGCGCTGGCGGCGCTGCCGGTGCTGGTCGGCTTCGTCGCGCCCACCGCCTACCTGCTGGCCGAAACCTGGCAGCGGCTGGGGCAGGGCGACGGCGTGTCGCCGATGCTCTGGTCCAGCGCCTGGAACACGCTGCGCGTCGCGGCGCTGGCGACCGTGCTGACCGTGGCCGCGGGGCTGGTGCTGGCCTGGGCGCTGCGGCTGGCGCAGGCGCGCCGCGCGCCGCGGTTGGCCGCCGTCGCGCTGCGCGTGGGCAGTCTCGGCTACGCGGTGCCGGGCACCGTACTGGCGATCGGGCTGCTGGCACCGCTGGCCTGGTTCGACGATGGCGCCAACCTGGCGCTGCAGTGGCTGGGTATCGGGCCGCGGATGCTGCTGATGGGCTCGGTCATGGCGCTGGTGCTGGCGTACGCGCTGCGGTTCGCGATCATCGCCGCCGGCGGCACCGAAGCCGGCCTGGCGCGGATCCCGGTGTCGCTCGACCAGGCCGCCCGCGGCCTGGGCCAGGCCCCGGGCGCGATGCTGTGGCGCGTGCACCTGCCGCTGCTGCGGCCGGCGCTGGCGGCGGCGGCGCTGCTGGTGTTCGTCGATGCGATGAAGGAACTGCCGGCCACCCTGCTGCTGCGGCCGCTGAACTTCGAGACGCTGGCCACCTGGCTGTATGCCGATGCGGCGCGCGGCGCCTACGAGGATGGCGCGGTGGCGGCGCTGCTGATCGTGCTGGCCGGCCTGCTGCCGGTGATCCTGCTGGCGCGCACCGGCCTGGCCTATGGACGCGAGGTGGCGGCGCGATGAGCGGCACGGGAGCAGCGGCGATGCTGCAGGTCGGCGACATCCGCGTGGCCTATCCGACGCCCGCCGGGCCGCGCACCGTGGTCGACGGACTGTCGCTGTCGCTGGCGCGCGGCGAGGTCGGCTGCCTGCTCGGCCCGTCCGGCTGCGGCAAGACCACGGTGCTGCGCGCGATCGCCGGCTTCGAGCCGCTGCAGTCCGGGCAGGTGGTGCTGGACGGCAGGGTGCTGTCCGCGACCGGTTCCACCGTGCCGCCCGAGCAGCGCGGGATCGGGATGATGTTCCAGGACTACGCGCTGTTCCCGCACCTGGACGTGGCCCGGAACGTCGGCTTCGGCCTGGTCCGGCGCCCGCGCCGCGAGCGCGAGGCGCGGGTGGCCGAAGTGCTGGAGCTGGTCGGCCTGCCCGACCGCGCGAACGCCTGGCCGCACGAGCTGTCCGGCGGCCAGCAGCAGCGCGTGGCACTGGCGCGCGCGCTGGCGCCGTCGCCGTCGCTGCTGCTGCTCGACGAGCCGTTCTCCAACCTCGACATCGATACCCGCGAGCACCTGGCCGCGGAATTGCGCGCGATCCTGCGCCGCACCGCGACCACCGCGCTGCTGGTCACCCACGACCAGGCCGAGGCCTTCGCCATGGCCGACGCGATCGGGGTGATGGACCAGGGCCGGATCCTGCAGTGGGCCGATGCGGCGACGCTGTACGCCCGGCCGGCCGACCCGTTCGTGGCCGGGTTCATCGGTCGCGGCTGCGTGCTGGCGGCCGCGGCGCTGGGCCTGCCCGATGGCGGCCGGGTGCTGCTGCGCCCGGACCGGCTGCTGGTCGATCCGCAGGGCCCGATCCACGCGCTGGTGCTGGCCGTGAATTTCCGCGGACCGGGCCGCGTTGCCCAGCTGCGGCTGGACGGGGGCGAGACGGTGGAGGCCGACCTGCCGGAGGACGCCGCGCCGGCATCGGGAACGACGTTGCGGCTGCGGCTGGCGGACGCGGCGCTGGTGCGCTTTCCGTAACGACCGGGATCGCGGTCCGCGAGGGGCGCAGCCGGGCAGGGGGGTGACGATGCGCCGGCCATGCGTCGCATCGCCGCAGGCACTAGCCGCGATCCGCCATTCGCCATCCGGTTGCGGTACGCGAACCCGGGCGCGTCCGGTCCACGCGACCGGCCCGCCATCCGCCATGTCCGCCTGGGCGGCGTCCTACAATGGGCAGCTTCGCCCGCGCCCGCGCGGTGGCAACGGCAGCAAAGCGCCGTGCCCCGCGATCCGCCCGTCCCGACGCGGACGCCGGGCTCCACCGCCGTTCGTCCTAGCGCGATCCCCGTCGCGCCGGCGGCAGTGGGCGCCGCGACGGTCGCCCGTGCTCCCTCCACCGCTCCGGTTTCCGATTCCAGGCTTCCCATGTCCCGCATGCAGTTCGAGCTTTTCCGCACCGACGGCGCCGCGCGCCGCGGGCGGCTCACGTTTCCGCGCGGCGTGGTGGAAACGCCGGCGTTCATGCCGGTCGGCACCTACGGCACGGTCAAGGGCGTGCTGCCGGGACAGGTGCGCGAGCTCGGCGCGCAGATCATCCTGGGCAATACCTTCCACCTGTTCCTGCGGCCGGGCCTGCAGGTGATCGAGGCGCACGGCGGCCTGCATGGCTTCTCGCGCTGGGACGGGCCGATCCTCACCGACTCGGGCGGCTTCCAGGTGTTCTCGCTGGCGCACCGGCGCAAGATCACCGAGGCCGGGGTGACGTTCGCCGCGCCGACCGACGGCTCGAAGGTGTTCCTCGGGCCCGAAGAGTCGATGCACATCCAGAAGGTCCTGGGCAGCGACATCGTGATGATCTTCGACGAATGCCCGCCGGTGAACGTCGACGGCCAGCCGGTCGACAAGCGCGTGGTCGAACGCTCGATGGAACTGTCGCTGCGCTGGGCCGGACGGTCGAGGAAGGCCCACGAGGGCAACGACGCGGCGCTGTTCGGGATCGTCCAGGGCGGCGTGCACCACGACCTGCGCACGCGCTCGGCCGAGGGGCTGAAGGCGATCGGATTCGACGGCTACGCCATCGGCGGGCTGGCGGTGGGCGAGACCGAGGACGAGCGCAACGCCATGCTCGCGCACACCTGCCCGCAGCTGCCGGACGGACGCCCGCGCTACCTGATGGGCGTGGGCCGGCCGGAGGACCTGGTCGAGGCCGTCGCCCGCGGCGTGGACATGTTCGACTGCGTGATGCCCACCCGCAACGCGCGCAACGGCCACTACTTCACCTCCACCGGCGTGGTGCGCGTGCGCAACGCGAAGTACGAAAAGGACCTGCGTCCGATCGAGGAGGGCTGCGGCTGCGCGGCCTGCGCCGGCGGCTACAGCCGCGCCTACCTGCGCCACCTGGACCGCTGCAACGAGATGCTGGGGCCGATCCTGGGCACCCTGCACAACCTCTGGTACTACCAGAAGCTCATGGTCGACATGCGCGCGGCGATCGAGGCGGGAACCTTCGCCACCTTCCGCGAGTCCTTCCACGCGCTGCGCCAGCCACGCTGAACCTCCACCCCGGGCCTGCTCCCCGCCGGTCGTCCAGGCGGATCCGGCGCTGCGGCGCCCGCCTTCCGCGGCCGGTTCGCCGCGCCGGGCGCCCCCAAGCGGCCCCGCGCCGGGCCGCGGCGGGGCCGTGGCATAATTCCCCGCTATTTTTTCCGACGGATGTCGCCATGAACCTGCTTGACCTGCTCATCGCCCCGGCCCATGCCCAGGCCGCCGGCGCGCCCGCCGGCCCCGGCCTGATGGGTGCCGTGCTCCCGTTCCTGATCCTGTTCGCGGTCATGTACTTCCTGATGATCCGCCCGCAGATGAAGAAGCAGAAGGAACACCGCGCCATGCTCGACAAGCTGGCGGTGGGCGACGAGGTGATCACCAGCGGCGGCATCGCCGGGGTGGTGCGCGCGCTGGGCGAGAGTTTCGTGACCATCGAGATCGCCGACCGCGTCGAGATCCGCGTGCAGCGCGGTGCCGTCGGCAACGTCCTGCCCAAGGGCACGCTCAAGTCGGCCTGAGGCCGCAACCTACCACCGCGGCCCGTCCGCGGACGGCGTGATGCCGTGACGGCTCCCCGACCACGTCGGGGACCGGCCCCCGGGGGTGCGCCCCCTTTCGCCAGGCGATACCTGCAATGCTCGAATTTCCCCGCTGGAAATATGCCCTCATCGTGATCGTGGTGCTGTTCAGCGCGCTCTATGCCGTGCCGAACCTCTACCAGAAGGATCCTTCGGTGCAGATCACGAAGAACCGCCCGGCGGCGGTCGTGGACGAAGCGCTGGTGCAGCGCGTGCAGGGGCTGCTGGCGGAGGCCGGCGTCGAAGCGCGTTCGATCACCCTCGAAGGCGACCAGGTGCTGGTGCGCCTGCCGGACGCGCCCACCCAGACCCGCGCCTCGGACGTGCTGCGTCCCGCGCTGGGCCAGGACTATTCGGCGGCGCTGAACCTGGTGCCGACCACGCCGGCGTGGCTGGAGAGCCTCGGCGCGCGGCCCATGTCGCTGGGCCTGGACCTGCAGGGCGGCGTGCATTTCATGATGCAGGTCGACCAGAAGGCCGCGCTGGAAAAGCGCCTGGACGGCTACGCCGACGCCATCCGCACGGCGCTGCGCGAAGCGCGGATCGGCTACACCGGTGCCGACCGGCGCCCCGACGACAGCATCCTGGTCACCCTGGCCAACGCCGCCGACGCGGCGCGCGCGCGCACCGAGATCTCCACCGCCATGGGCGGCCTCGGCGGCACGGCCGCGCTGTCCACCGGCGCGCCCACCATCGAGGTCGACGGCAACCGGATCAGCGTCCGGCTGTCCGAAGCCGAACTCGGGCGTATCGCCACCGACGCCATCGAGCAGAACCGCAACGTCATCGCCAACCGCATCAACGCCATCGGCGTGGCCGAACCGTCCCTCCAGCGCCAGGGCGAGGACCGCCTGGTCATCCAGCTGCCCGGCCTGCAGGACACCGCCGAAGCCAAGCGCCTGATCGGCGCCACCGCGACGCTGGAGTTCCGCGCCGTCACCGGCGACGAGGCGCAGGCCGCCGCGGCGCTGGCCGACAACAACGTGCCGGCCGGATCGCGCATCTACTACGACCAGGGCGGCCAGCCGCTGCTGCTCTCCCGGCGTCTGCTGGTGTCGGGCGACGAACTTGTCAACGCGCAGCCGCAGGTCGACCCGCAGACCGGCCTGCCGGCCGTCTCGATCACGCTCAACGCCGCCGGCGGCAAGCGCATGCTCGACCACACCCTGGAGAACGTCGGCAACCGCCTGGGCATCGTCTATGTCGAGCGCATCCCCACGGTGACCATGGTCGACGGCGAGGAAGTGCGCTCGTCCCGCACCGAGGAGCGCGTGATCAGCTCCTCGACCATCCGCGGCGTGTTCGGCAAGGAATTCCAGACCACCGGCCTGAGCCGCGAGGAAGCCGCCGCTCTGGCCAAGCAGCTCAAGGCCGGCGCGCTGGCCGCGCCCATGGATTTCGTCGAGGAAGGCGTGATCGGCCCGAGCCTGGGCGCCGAGAACGTGGCCCGCGGCACCCAGGCGGTGATGTACGCCTTCATGTTCACCCTGGTGTTCTTCGCGCTGTACTACCGCATGTTCGGCCTGATCACCTGTATCGCGCTGCTGCTCAACCTGCTGATGGTGGTGGCGGTGATGTCGCTGTTCGGTGCCACCATGACCCTGCCGGGCTTCGCCGGCCTGGCGCTGTCGATCGGCATGTCGGTGGACGCGAACGTACTGATCAACGAGCGCATCCGCGAGGAGCTGCGCGCCGGGCTGCCGCCACGCACGGCGATCGCCAGTGGCTATGACAAGGCCTCGGGCACCATCTTCGACTCCAACATGACCGCGCTGCTCGCCGGCGTGGCCCTGTACGCCTTCGGCACCGGCCCGCTGCGCGGCTTCGCGGTGACGATGGTCATCGGCATCCTGACCTCGGTGTTCACCGCGGTCACCGTCTCGCGCGGCGTCGCCACGCTGCTCTATGGCGGCAGGCGCAAACTCAAGTCGATCGCCATCTGATCGCCGGACACACTGGAAGACACATGGCTCTTTTCCCGCTGAAACTCATTCCCGCCGAGACCCGCGTCGACTTCATGCGGTGGCGCTGGGTCACGGTCGGCTTCATGCTGCTGCTGATGGTCGCCTCGATCGTGCAGATCGCCGTCAACAGCTTCAACTTCGGCCTGGACTTCACCGGCGGCACCTCGGTGGAACTCGTGTTCGAGCAGCCTGCCGACGTGGACGCGGTGCGCGAGCGGCTCGAGGCCGCCGGCTACCCCGGCGCGCAGGTGCAGACCATGGGCACGGCCAGCGACCTGATGATCCGCCTGCAGCCCAAGGACGGCGGCAACGACGCCGAGGCCATCAACCGCACCGCCGACGACGTGCTGCGCGCCGCGGGCACCGAAGACAATCCGGCCACGATCAAGGGCCGTTCGTTCGTCGGTCCGCAGGTCGGCCAGGACCTGGCCAAGAAGGGCATCTACGCGATCGTGTTCGTGGTGCTGGGCTTCCTGATCTACATCGCGTTCCGCTTCGAGTGGAAGTTCGCGGTCTCGGCGATCATCACCACCCTGGGCGACGTGCTGATCGTCGCCGGCTGGTTCTCGCTGGCCGGTCGCGAGTTCGACCTGACCCTGCTGGCGGGCCTGCTGACGGTGATGGGCTTCTCGATCAACGACACCATCGTGGTGTTCGACCGCGTGCGCGAGAACTTCCGCGGCATGCGCGCCGAACCGCTTCAGGTGCTGAACGCCTCGATCAACCAGACGCTGTCGCGCACGATCATCACCTCGGTGGTCGCGTTCCTGACCGTGACGGCGCTGTACGTCTACGGTGGCGGCTCGCTGGCCGGCATGTCCGAGGCGATGATGATCGGCATCGTGATCGGTACCGCGTCCTCGATCCTGGTCGCCTGCCCGCTGCTCACCTTCGGCGTGCTGCGCGTGACCAAGCAGGACCTGCTGCCCAAGGCCCGCGACGAAGAGGCGCTGGCGCGCCGACCCTGACTGCCGGTGGCCTGCCTGATCGAACCTGGAAAGGCCGCGCATTGCGCGGCCTTTTTCTGTGGCCGCCCGTCTGGCGTCGGGGGGCGACCGGGACTGGTCGTCGCTTCGAAGACATTGATCGTGGCTCGAGGAGCCGCCGCGACCGGCAGGCCTGCTCCGTGAATGTCCTCCGGCATCCGTCTGCAGGCGGATGCCTCCCCCTTGATTTCACTGCGCAGGCCTGCCGGTCGCAGCGTCACACTGCTTTGGATGCGACAGACGCCGAGCCGGTTATCGGAGCGATCAGCGAGGCGCCGGATACTCAGCAGGCGGATGCGGATACCCCCGGGTGCGAAATCAAGGAGGAGGCGGCGGCCGGCGGCCGTCGCCGGGGGACATTCGTACCCGGGGGTATCCGTAGCCGGCCCCACCGCGAAACCGGTTCTCCATGGCCGCGGGGCAATTCCTGCGCGTCGCAGATGGACAACGGGTTTCGCACCGGCCACAACAGCGCGGCGTGATATCGGATGCCAGCGTGAAATACCCGGCACGGAACGGCCGGTACCAGACGGCCGACTGGGAGACGAACGCCAGTAGGAAGTGCGAGTCGGGTCGCCGACGCACGGACTCCCGGGGCTGGATCAGTCGAACGCGGCGGCGTATCCCGACGACACGATCACCTTCTGCAACGCTTCGGTCACCTTGAGGTTGCCCGCCAGCAGCTGGCGTCCGGCACCCATTGCCACGTGCATCGGACCGGTCGCGGCGCCGCGGAAATCGCCCACGCGGCCGCCGGCTTCGCGCACCAGCAGCACCCCGGCGGCGATGTCCCAGGGCTGCACGCCGGCCTCGAAGTAGGCGTCGCAGCGGCCGGCCGCAACCCAGGCCAGGTCGAGCGCGGCCGACCCGGTGCGGCGCACGTCCTCGGCTTCGCGCATCAGCACCTTCAGGCAGTCCAGTTGCGCGTCGAGGCGCTTGCGCTCGCGCGGCGCGAAGCCGGTGGCCAGCATCGCGCCGGCCAGGTCCTTGCGCTCGGACACGCGCACGCGCTTCTCGTTGAGCTGGGCGCCGGCGCCGCGGCTGGCGG
>JAEWZE010000182.1 GCA_023395465.1 Pseudomonadota bacterium | reverse complement strand
CGCAGCCGGATCATGGACGCCGACTACGCCAAGGAAACCGCCAACCTGTCGCGCACGCAGATCCTGCAGCAGGCCGGTACCGCCATGCTGGCGCAGGCCAACCAGTCGTCGCAGAGCGTGCTCAGCCTGCTGCGCTGATTCCTGCACCAACGGAGATCCATATCTCCAGACCGGTCGGGGCTTCGCCCTGGCCGGTTTTTTTTTACTCTGGCGATCGCGGGCGGAAGATTGCCCCGGATCACCCGCCCGGTCCGGGTCGACCATAGGGACGACGCTGGTCGCGAAGGGCTTTCGCGCGCAAGCGCGCTCCCACAAGGGTGAGGTGCGCGGTTGATGCGCCATGGCGCAGCCACGTTCGCCTCCTCTCCCCGATCGGAATGCGACCGTTCCAACGGCTCCGCATCGCCGACGACGATCCAGTTCCGGCAACTAAAGGCCAGCGGCCAGCGGCCGTTACCGGCAACAGGGAAGCGCGCACCGCCCGGTGTCGATTTTCCCGGCGGAACGATTCCTGACGGGGCTTTCCGAAGCGCTCGCTCCCCGCCCACCCGCTCCAGGAGGCAGCAGTGGCATCCCTTTCCAGCCCAGGCGTCGGTTCCGGCCTCGACGTAAGCACGATGGTGACCCAGCTGGTCGCCGCCGAGCGCGCGCCGACCGAGAACCGGATCAGCCGACTCGAGAGCACCACCAAGTCGCAGATCTCCGCCTTCGGCAAGATCAGCAGCGCGCTGTCGGGCTTGCAGGATGTGTTGGCCAAGTTCGCGGGCGACGGCGCCCTGCCCGGGCGCAAGGTCAGCGTATCCGACGACGCGGGCTTTTCCGCGACCGCGAATGCAAAGGCCGCGCTCGGCCGCTACGGCGTCACCGTCGAGACCCTCGCCAGCACCCACAAGTTGCAGTCCGCCGCGCTCGCCTCCGATGCGCAGCTCGGCCACGGCAGCCTCAGCATCAGCGTTGGCGACGGTGACCCGGTGACGGTCGAGATCGCCGAAGGCAAGGGCTCGCTGTCCGACATCCGCGACGCCATCAACAAGCAGGCCGGCGGTCTCGGCGTCAGCGCCACCCTGGTGCGCGGCGACAGCGGCGACGTGCTGGTGCTCGCGTCCACCGCCACCGGCAGCGAGGGCCGCCTGACGGTGAGCGCCAGCGGCGGCGATGGCGGCCTGGCCGCGCTCGGCACCAGTGGCGGCACGATGACCGTGGTCGACCCGGGCAACGACGCGCTGGTGGTGGTCGACGGCATCACCCGCACCAGCAGCAGCAACCGCATCGACGACCTGATCGACGGCCTCACCCTCGACCTGACCAAGGCCAAGCCGGGCGAGTCGTTCGACCTCGAACTCAAGTCCGACCCGAGCACGCTCAAGGCCGGACTGCTGAACTTCGTCAGCGCGTACAACACCGCGCTGTCGCAGCTGCGCACGCAGAGTGCGGCCGGCAGCGAAGGCACGCCGGGCGCGGCGCTCAGCGGCGACGCGGCGCCACGCGGGATCACCCAGGCGTTGCGCGGCTTCGTCAGCCAGGGCTACGCCGAGCTGGCCGCGCTGGGCCTGGAAACCAAGGTCGACGGCTCGCTGAGCCTCGACGGCGCCACCTTCGACAAGGCCGTGGCCGAAGACCCGGCGGCGCTGCAGCGCCTGCTCGGCGACGAGGGGTCGCTGCGCCAGCCGCTGGCGGGCGCGCTGAAGTCCTGGCTCGGTGACGACGGCATGATCAGCGACCGCACCAGTGCGCTGGAGACCCGCATGGACCGCCTCGAAAGCGATCGCGTCGCGCTCGACCGGCGCATGGACAAGGTCCAGGCCAACTACCTGCGCCAGTTCACCGCGCTCGACGCGATGGTCGCGCAGATGAGCTCGGTCAGCTCCTTCCTCACCCAGCAGCTGGCACGGCTGCCCAATTACTCGCAGAGTTGACGACATGAACGCGCGCACCCTCGCCAACCAGTACCGGCAGACCGGCGTGTCCAGCGCGGCGCTGGAAGCCAGCCCGCACCGGCTGATCGCGCTGATGCTCGCCGGCGCGCGTGAACGCGCGCGCCTGGCCGCCGCCTGCCTGCAGCGCGGCGACCTGCCGCGCAAGTCGCAGGCGATCAGCGATGCCAGCGCCATCATCGGCGGCCTCAACGGTGCGCTGAACATGGAAGCCGGCGGCGAGATCGCCGACGGCCTGCAGGCGCTGTACGACTATGCGCAGCGGCGCCTGCTCACCGCCAACGTCGACAACGATCCGGCGCCCCTGCACGAGGTCGACGACCTGCTCGGCGACATCGAATCGGCCTGGCTGGCGATCGCTCCGCCGGAGGCGGCGTGATCCCGGTGCTGCCCGCCGCCGAGGTCCGCGCCGCGATCGCGGTCGAGGACTGGGACCGGGCGGCCTCGCTGCTGCAGGACCATGGCGAGGCCGTGGCCGCGGCGCTGGCGACGGTCGATTTCGAGCGCACGCCGCGCCAGGCCTGGGTCGAGCTGCTCGACGCCCAGCACGCGCTCACCGAAGAGATCCGGCTGGCCCGCGACGAGGTCATGCGCGCCATCGACAAGCTCGGCCAGGACCAGCGCGGCGCCCGCGCCTGGGCGCAGGCCCTGGCATGACCACGCCCGCGGACGCGGCCCGGCTCCTGTTTGGCGAGACCCTCGCCTGCGAGGAACTGCGCCCGGCCGCCTTCGTGGCCGGATCGACCCAGTCCGTGCCGGTGCTGGCCGCCAGCGGCGAAGCGCTGCTGCGCGCGCTGGCGGTGGTGGAGGACGGTCCGCGGCCGGAGGAGCCCGAATCGGGCGACCACGCCCTGCCTCGCATCGAAGCCAAGCTCGACCTGCTCACCACGCTGGTGGCCGGCCTGTGCCGGATGGACGAGGATCCGGTGCGATCCCTGCAATGGTCGGCGCGCGGCGCCTGCCTGGTGCTCGAGGCGGCCCCGCCGCCCGGCGGCGCCGGCCTGTTCCGGGTGCGCCCGGCCGACTGGCTGCCCTCGACCCTGATGCTGCCGGCGACCGAGATCGCGCGCGAGCCTGCGCCCGGCGGGACGCGCGTCTGGCTGCGTTTCGACGCGGTGCCGGCGGCGTTGGAAGCCGCGCTGGAGCGGCACCTGTTCCGCATCCACCGCAGGGCCGTGGCGGAAAGCCGACGTCCCCGCCAGGACTACTGAGGCCGCGGTCACACATCCGCGCGTCCTGCACGCCGCCGTGGCGCGACACCGCTATGGTGGCGGTGGCGAGGCAGGGGGGTGCGTTGCGTTGCTGAAAGTCCTGATCTGCGATGACCACACGCTGGTGCGGGCCGGCCTGCGCAGGCTGCTCGATTCGTTCGGCGACATCGAAGTGGTGGCCGAGGCCAGCAGCGCCGATGAAGCGGTGCTCCGCGCCCGCGAATCCCTGCCGCACATCGTGCTGCTCGACCTGTCGATGCCCGGCCGCAGCGGCTTCGACGCCCTCGCCGAACTGCGCCGCACCTGCCCCGAGTGCGCGGTGGTGATCATGTCCATGCACGACGACGCGCTGCACGTGCGCGAGGCGCTGGCGCGCGGGGCGATCGGCTTCGTGGTCAAGGAAGCCGCGCCGGCCGAACTGGAAATCGCCGTGCGCGCGGCCGCCGCCGGGCGCACCTACCTCAGCCCGCAGGTCTCGGCACCGCAATTGCATGGCTACCGCAACGGCACCCGCGGCGAGGGCAACGTCGACGCCCTGCCGCGGCGCCAGCGCGAGATCCTCGATGCGCTGGGCGCCGGCCGCACCACCAAGCAGATCGCCGGCGACCTGGGCATCAGCGTCAAGACCGTGGAAACCCACCGGGCACGGATCATGGAGGCGCTGGGCTGCCGCAACGCCGGCGA
>JAEWZE010000174.1 GCA_023395465.1 Pseudomonadota bacterium | reverse complement strand
CTGCCGGTGGTGGTGGCGGTGATGCTGGAGACGATGCTGCTGGCCCTTCTGGGTGGCGTGCTCGGCGGCCTGCTGGCCTGGCTGGTGTTCAACGGCTACACCGCCTCGACCCTGGCCGGCGGCGTGGCCAGCCTGAGCTTCGAGTTCAAGGTCTCGGCGGGGCTGCTGTGGGAAGGCCTGAAGTGGGCGCTGGCGATCGGCTTCGTCGGGGGCCTGTTCCCGGCGCTGCGCGCGGCGACGTTGCCGGTAACGGACGCGCTGCGGGCGATGTAGGCGGCTCTGCTCTTTCCTCGCACGCGGAGGAGGGATCAGTCGGCGCGTAACGCGCTGCTCCTTCCCCCGCCTGCGGGGGAAGGCCGGGATGGGGGCGCGCCGAAGGCGCGGTCGGGTCGACGCAACTGCTCCCCCCCACCCCAACCCTCCCCCGCAAGCGGAGGAGGGAGCCGTCGGCCCGTACTGCTCTGGTGCCTCGCTCCGCAAGCGGAGGAGGGAGCAAGGCGGATCCGCGCCGGACTACGCCAGCAATCCCGCCTCGCGCAGCGCCGCTTCGACCGCCGGCTGGTGGCCCGCGTCGAGTTCGGTGAGCGGCAGACGCAGTGCGCCGCCGCAGCGGCCCAGGCGCGCCAGCGCCCACTTCACCGGGATCGGATTGGCCTCGACGAACAGTTCGCGGTGCAGCGGCAGCAGCCGCAGCTGGATCGCCATCGCGCGCGTGGCATCGCCGGCCAGCGCCGCCACGCACAGTTCGTGCATCCGGTCCGGCGCGACGTTGGCGGTCACGCTGACGTTGCCGTCGCCGCCGCACAGCATCAGCGCGACCGCGGTGGCGTCGTCGCCGGAGTACACGCGGAAGCCCTGCGGCCGGTCGCGCAGCAGCCACTGCGCGCGCTCGAGGTTGCCGGTGGCTTCCTTGATGCCGGCGATCCCCGGCACCTGCGCCAGGCGCAGCACGGTCGGATGCAGCAGGTCGGCCGCGGACCGGCCGGGCACGTTGTAGAGCACGATCGGCAGCTCGCCGGTCGCCTCGGCGATGGCACGGAAATGGCGGTACATGCCTTCCTGGCCGGGCTTGTTGTAGTAGGGCACCACCTGCAGCTGGCTGTCGGCGCCGACCTCGCGCGCGAACTGCGCCAGCGCGATCGCCTCGCGCGTGGAGTTGCCGCCGCAGCCGGCCATCACCGGCACGCGTCCCGCGGCCTGCTCGACGGTCACGCGGATGATCTCGCAGTGCTCCTCGACATCGACCGTCGGCGACTCGCCGGTGGTGCCGACCACGCCGATGCAGTCCGTGCCCTGTTCGACGTGCCAGTCGACCAGCGCGCGCAGCGCGTCGTAATCGACGCTGCCGTCGTCGTGCATGGGCGTGACGAGCGCGACGATGCTGCCGCGCGGAAGGACGGAAGTGGGCATGATGGCGGGGACTGCGCGTGGGTGAGCCGGCGATTCTAATGCTGAATGCAGCCCGCGCTGTCATCGCTTTGTCATGCGGACGCGGTAGATGCGCGCGTCGCGCCGACCCTAACCTTTGCAACCTTTTCCACGAGGAGTCGCGCGATGCGTCGCCTGCTGTCGTCGTGCCTGTGCGCCTGCGTGCTGCTGCTGGCCGGCTTCGCCTGGCCCGACGGTGCCGGCGCGCTGGGCGGGCAGCTGGTGGCGCCCGGCGGCGTCTCGCCGCTGCTGCCGACCGGGCGCATCGAGCGGGCGCTGGCCCGGCTGCCGCATCGCGAGGGTTTCGTGCACAACGCCGACGGCGTGCCGCTGTACTGGCGCGCGCTCGATCCGGGCGCGTACCGGCTCGACTACGCCTACCGCGCCGGCACCACCCAGCACATGGATTTCGAACTCGACTTCTCCACGCCGCAGGTCGCCACCGCGCCGCGCGGCACGGTGCTGCTGCTGCACGGCTGGATGATGGATGGCGGCTCGCTGCTGCCCTGGTCGCTGCAGCTGGCGCAGGCCGGCTACCGCACGATCAGCCTGGACCTGCGCAACCACGGCCGCTCCGGCGCCGCGCCCTCGGGCTATGGCCTGCGCGAGGCGCGCGACGTGGCCGACGCGGTGGCGGCGCTGCGTGCGCGCGGCGAGATCGCCGGCCCGCTGCACCTGATGGGCGTGTCCTATGGCGCCGCCACCGCGATCTTCGGTGCGCGCGAACTGGGTGCGCAGGTGGACACGGTGGTCGCGCTGGAGTCGTTCGACAACGCCGCGCAGGCGATCCGCGACATGGTCCCGCACATGCTGCACAAGGCGCCGGAGACCCTGGGCCAGCAGTTCAGCCATCGCTGGTTGCGCTGGCAACTGGACGCGCCGGCGCTGGAGCGCGCGATCGACACCGCCGGGCAGGCGCTGGACCTGCCGCTGGCGCGGGTCGACGTCGGCAACGCGCTGGCCGGCGTTCGCGCCTGCGTGCTGCTGGTGCACGGCGTCGACGATGCCCACGTCCCGGTCGCGCATGGCCGGGCGCTGGCCGCGGCCGCGCCGCGGGCGCGCTACATCGAGGTGCCCGGCGAGGACCACATCAGCCTGCCGATGCGGCTGGACCGGCTCGCGCCCACGGTGATCGACTGGCTCGACAACGCCAGCCCGGCCCGCTTCTGCCCGCCGCCGCTGGCGCTGGCCGAACCGGCGGGCAGCTGTCGTGAAGCACACGGCGCTGGCGATCGGCTTCGTCGATGGGCGTCCAGGCCGACCCGCCACGCCGCGTAGGCGCTAGGCCTGCTGCGCGACGATCCTGCGGCGCGCGGCGCGCACGCCGTCGAAGGCGAAGATGGCCAGTCCCGCCCAGATGAAGGCGAAGCCGGCGGCGCGGTCGGCGCCGAACGGCTCGCCGAAGAAGAACACGCCCAGCAGCAGCTGCAGGGTCGGTCCCAGGTACTGCAGCAGGCCGATCACGCTCAACGGCACGCGCCGCACGGCGTAGGCGAAGAAGATCAGCGGGATCGCGGTCAGCGCGCCGCCCAGCACCAGCAGCGCATCGGTCCAGCCGCCCCAGCGCAGCGAGAAGAAGCCGCCGCTGCCGCCCAGCTCGATCCAGGCCAGCAGCGCCAGCGCCGGCACGAACATGAACATGTTCTCGACCCCGAGTCCGCGCACCGCCTCGACCGCGGCGAACTTGCGGATCACCCCGTACAGCGCGAACGAACCGGCCAGGCACAGCGCGATCCAGGGGAAGCTGCCGTAGCGCGCGGTCAGCCAGGCCACGCCGCCGCCGGCCAGCGCCACCGCGATCCACTGCGGCCGCGACAGCCGCTCGCGCAGGAACGCCACGCCGATCAGCACGTTGAGCAGCGGGTTGATGAAGTAGCCCAGGCTGGCCTCGATCACGTGCCCGGCGTTGACCGCCCACACGTACAAGCCCCAGTTGAACGCGATCAGCGTGCCCGACAACGCGAGCATCCCGGCCAGCCGCGGCTGCGATACCACCGCGCGGAACCAGCCGTGGCCTTCCCGCAGGGTCAGCCAGGCGGCGACCAGCACCGCACACCACACCGCGCGATGCAGCACGATCTGCAGCGAGGGCACTTCGCGCAGCAGGTGCCAGTAGAGCGGCATCAGACCCCAGATCACGAAGGCGCCCACCGCGATCCACAGTCCGCGCCGGTCCAGCGCCACCGGGCTCACGGCCTGGCTTCCGCGGCGCGCGCCGGCGTCACCCGGGCCGCCTTCGCGAAGGTGATCGCCACCACGCCCAGCAGCACCACGCCCATCGCGCCGATGTCGTGTGCGCCGAAGCGCTCGCCGGCCAGCCAGGCGCCCAGCAGCACCGCGATCACCGGATTGACGTAGGCATAGCTGCCGGCCAGCGCCGGACGCACGTGGTGCAGCAGCCAGATGTAGGCGCTGAAGCCGACCAGCGAACCGATGCTGGCCAGATAGCCCACCGACAGCAGGCCGCGCGCATCGGGCCAGCCGTCGAAGCGTTCGCCCAGCACGACGCCCGCGACCAGCATCGCCACGCCGCCGCACAGCATCTGCGTCGCCGCGCCCATGAACGGGCTGGGCAGGTCGCGTCCCCGGCTCCACACCGAGCCGTAGGCCCAGGCCATCGCGGCCACCAGCAGCGCGACCAGGCCGGAGGGCGTCGCGCTGAGGCTGCTGCCCGCATTGAGCCAGGCCACGCCCGCGAAGCCGACCGCCAGGCCAACCCACTCCATGCGCCGCGGCCGCTCGCCGCGCAGTGCCGAGAACAGCGCCATCCACAGCGGCATCGAGGCCACCGCCACCGCGGCCAGGCCCGAGGACACGGTCTGTTCGGCCACGCACACCAGGCCGTTGCCGACCGCGAGCAGCAGCAGGCCGACGAAGGCGGCGTTGCGCCACTGCATGCGCGTCGGCGCCGGCATGCCGCGCAGGCGCAGCACCGCATACAGGAACGAGCCGGCGACCAGGAAGCGCACCCCGCCCATCAGCAGCGGCGGCCAGCCGCCTTCGAGTGCGAAGCGGATCGCGAGATAGGTCGAGCCCCACACCAGGTACACCGCCGACAGCGCCAGGGCGATGGCGATCGGGGAGGCGGGTGCGGGGCCGAGCGGTGCAGGGGGAGCGCGCATCGGCAACCGGGGGCAGGACGCCGGCACGGACGGCGCGCGGCGGGCGGATATTCTACGGCCGCGGGCCGTTCCAGCGGCGGAACGCCGGCGTCGTCATGGTGGCGGCAATCGGCTGGCGGAAGGGGTCGGCGCGAGGCGCGGGTGCGCCGCGCCGCTCACATCACCAGCGCCGCGCGCAGCGGCGCGGCATCATCCCAGCGATCGCGGCCGCCGAGCGGGATCAGTTCGACCAGCACGTCGGCACCGATCACCTGCGCCCCCTGCCGGCGCAGCAGTTCGGTGGCCGCACGCAGGGTGCCGCCGGTAGCCAGCACGTCGTCGACCACCAGCACGCGCGCGCCGGGCGGCACCGCGTCGACGTGGATCTCCAGGCGGTCGCTGCCGTACTCGAGCCGGTAGTCCTGCGACAGCGTGCGTGCCGGCAGCTTGCCCGGTTTGCGCACCGGCACGAAGCCGCAGCCCAGCTCGAGCGCGAGCGCAGCGCCGAGGATGAAGCCGCGCGATTCGATGCCCGCCACCGCATCCGGCGGCGTGCCGCGCCAGGGCGCGGCCATGGCCGCGACCGCGGCGGCGAAGGCGCGCGCGTCCGCCAGCACCGGGGTGATGTCGCGGAACGTGATGCCCGCCTGCGGAAAGTCGGGCACGTCGCGGATCAGGCTGGACCAGTCGGACACGTTCGCGTTCCTGCAACGGGTGGGCCCGCATGCTAACGCCAGAGCCGCGGGCTTCGCGCTATCGTGGCCGCCCTTGCCCGTCACCCCAAGGAGCGCGCCATCATGCGCCTGCTGCCGACCCTGGTCCTGTTGCTGTCCGCCTCTGCCGCCGTTGCAGCCACGTCCACGCCCTATGGCAAGCCGGTGCCGGCGGGCGAGACCGTGCCCGTCTCGCAGGCGATCGACGCCTTCGATGCCCACGCCGACCGCGCGCAGCGGTTCAGTGGCCGCATCACCGAGGTCTGCCAGGCCAAGGGCTGCTGGATGATGCTCGAGGACGACGGCAAGGCCGCCCGGGTGATGTTCGGCGACCACGCCTTCTCGATTCCCAGGGACACGACCGGCAGCGCGGTCGTGCATGGCGTGCTCACGCGCAAGCAGCTCACCCCCGGGCAGGCCGCGCACCTGGCCGGCGACAGCGCGAACGGCCGGGCCGTCGAACCGGTGGAGTACCGCATCACCGCGGATGGCATCGAAGTCGCGTCCTGACCGGTTCGCGCGGCACGCGCCGCACCCCGTGACCACGCTTCGTCCCCGCTTGAATCCTTCCCCCGCCCGCGGGGGAAGGACAGCGATGGGGGGCGGACGGTGGCGAAGGATCCTCCCGCGCGCGATTCCCGTCGTGTTGGCGCTCCTGCTCGCCACGCCGCAGGCCGAGGCCCGCACTGTCTACCGCTGCGTGCGCGACGGCACCGTCAGCCTCTCCACCGCGCCCGAGCCCGGTTCGAAGTGCGAGGCGCGGGAGATCGACGACAACGCCGTGCAGACGCCCAACCTGTGGGGCGCGATGGGCGTGTTCAGCGGCACCCTCTACGAGCGCGAACAGGACGGCAGGCGCGTCTACGGCACGCGCAAGCTGCCAGGTTCGCGGGTGTACCTGCGCTTCACCGCGGTGACGCCGCCGGGCGAGCCGGCGCATGCGGGCCTGGGCCGGGTCGGCGCGCCGCAGCTGGCGCCGTTTGCCCGCGAGTTCAAGGCCGCGGCAAAAGCCACCGGCGTGGAGGATGCGTGGTTGCGCGCGATCGCGCATGCCGAGAGCGGGTTCGACGCCGGGGCCGTGTCGCCCAAGGGCGCGCAGGGCGTGATGCAGCTGATGCCGGAGGTAGCCGCCGAGCTCGGCGTCGCCGATCCCTTCGATGCCGCGCAGTCGATCCGCGCCGGCGCGCGCCACCTGCGCGACCTGCTGCGCCGCTATCGCGCCGACCGCACCCTGGCGCTCGCCGCCTACAGCGCCGGCATCGGCGCGGTGCAGCGCCACGGTGGCGTGCCGCCGTATCCCGAAACGCAGGCCTACATCGCCAAGGTGCAGGCCCTGCACGCGCGCTACCGCGAGGCGATGGGTTA
>JAEWZE010000126.1 GCA_023395465.1 Pseudomonadota bacterium | reverse complement strand
CGGCTCGCGCGCCAGGATGTCGCGGACCAGCCGTTCCAGCGGCTGCCTCGCCGGCGCGAACCCGGCCAGGGGCGGGCGCGCCGCCAGCGCCAGCTGCCGCAACCTGTGCAGGGCAGGCATCAGCCCGGGGAAATCGCGTGCGATGTCGTCCTCTGCGGCTTGCGCCTCCAGCACCAGCGCGGTGTCGCGCAACAGCGCATCGCGTTGCTGGACGATCCGCTGCACGTTGCCGCGCATCGCGCGGCGCGCCTGCTGCAGGGCCATGGCGCGATACAGCGTCGAAGCTTCGCCGGGATCGCTGGTGCCCAGGTGCGCTGGCAGCCAGATCGTGTCGCCGTTGGTGGCAGGCAGCGCCTGGCCGTGGCGCGGATACGCCCCCGGGTGGAACAGCCGATGCAGCAGCGTCGGCCGCGCCGGGGGGAGGCCGACCCGGATCGGCAGGCTGGTGCCGCAGGCGGCCGACAGCAGCAGGTCCAGGCGCCGTGCCAGCGAGGCGAGCGCGACGGGGGCGTCGGGTTCGCGTGCGTAGTGCCGGCGCCAGGTGTCGCGGATGAATACCGTCGCGTGCCGCGCGGCATCGACGACCAGTTCCTCGGCCTCGGCCACGTCGGCGCTGCCTAGGGAAACATCGCGTCGACGAGTTCGCGCATTGCGCCGAGCAGGGTCGGATCGTCGCTCAGCGGCGAAATGACGGCGGCATTGCAGGCCTCGCGCACGCCGATGCCGCTGGCGATCAGGCGGCCCGCGGCGATCAGCAGTCGCGTGCTGGGCACTTCGGCCAGTCCACGGTCGCGCAGCGAACGCACCCGGCCGGCCAGCTCGACCAGCGCGATCGCGGTGCCACGCTCCACGCCGCTCTCGGTGGCGACGATCGCCGCCTCGGCAGCCGGCTCGGGAAAGCCGAGTTCGATCGCCACGAAACGCTGCCGCGTGCTCGGCTTGAGGTCCTTGAGCATGCGCTGGTAGCCGGGGTTGTACGAGATCACCAGCTGGAATCCCGGCGCCGCTTCCAGCGTCTCGCCGGTGCGGTCGATCGGCAGCATGCGCCGGTAGTCGGTGAGCGGATGCAGGACGACGATGGTGTCCTGGCGCGCCTCGACCACTTCATCCAGGTAGCAGATCGCGCCCTCGCGCACTGCCCGCGTCAGCGGGCCGTCCTGCCACACGGTGTCGTCGTGGCGGATCAGGAAACGCCCGACCAGGTCGCTCGCGGTCAGGTCGTCGTGGCATGACACGGTGATCAGCGGGCGGCCCAGCCGCCACGCCATGTGTTCGACGAAGCGGGTCTTGCCGCAGCCGGTGGGCCCCTTGAGCATCACCGCCAGGCCGCCGGCATGGCACTGCTCGACGATCTCGACCTCGTTGCCGGTGGGCAGGTAGTACGGCCCGTCCGCGACGGGCCCACTGCGTGCATCCACCGTCAGCGTTCCGCCACCGCCACGGGCCGGTCTTCAGGTGCATCGGCGGCGATCACGTCGAACTGGGGCCGGTGCCGGAAGAAGTCGAAGATGAACAGTGCAACGCCCGTGGCGAAGATCGTTGCGGTCAGCACCAGCATCAGGAAATGCACCTGGATCTTGAGCTGCGCATCCAGGTAGCCCATGCCCATGATCCGCTCCAGGTAGACCTGGGCGATGCCGGCGGTGCCGAACGACAGCGTCATGCCGAACATGCCCGAGACCTGCAGCCAGAACGCCCAGTAGCCGAGCGGCGAGTACCCGTTCTGCGGCCGGTTGGTCAGGCTCGGCAACGCGTAGCTGATCATCGCCAGTACGATCATCGCGTAGGCGCCATAGAAGGCCGAATGCGCGTGCATCGCGGTAACCAGCGTGCCGTGGGTCCACTTGTTGACGCTGGGCCAGGTGTGCGCCAGTCCGAGCAGGCCTGCGCCGAACAGCGCGAAGATCGCGCTGCCGATGGTCCAGTGCAGGGCCAGCGCATTCGGGTGGCGCACGCCGCCGCGGCGCATCGCCACATAGGCGTAGATCGCCATCGCGGCCAGTGCCAGCGGTTCGAGCGCGCTGAAGAAACCGCCGATCGGCAGCCAGATCTGGGGCACGCCCACCCAGTAGTAGTGGTGCGCGGTGCCGAGGATGCCGGCGAAGAACACCAGGCCCACGATCACGTACAGCCACTTCTCCATCACCTCGCGGTCGATGCCCGACAGGCGGATCAGCAGGTAGGCCAGGAAGCCGGCCATGATCATCATCCACACGCCCTCGACCCACAGGTGGATGGTCCACCAGCGGTAGAAGATCGAGACGGTGTAGTTCTCGTAGTGCAGCAGCGCCGGGATGTACAGTACCGCCGACAGTGCAAGGCCGCCCAGCAGCACGCCCTCGGTCGTGGTGAACCGGCCGGACTTCCTGATCGTCATGCCGATGTTGTAGAGGAACATCAGCATGCAGATCACGATGACGAGCTTGTGCGGCAACGGCTGCTCGAGCAGCTTGTTGCCGGTGCCGTAGCGGAACACGTAGCCGATGACGGCGGTGACGCCCATCAGCGTCCACAGGCCGAGCTGCCAGTACGCGATCTTCGTGCTGTACAGCTCGGTGCGCGATTCGTCCGGCACCATCCAGTAGGTCGCACCCATGAAGCCGGTGAGGACCCAGACGATCAGCAGGTTGGTGTGGATCGTCTTGGTCACGTCGAACGGCAGGATGTACAGCAGCGGATCGGGACCCAGGTACTTGGCGGCGGACAGCAAGCCGAACACGATCTGCAGGCCGAACAGCACCATCGCCACGGCGAAATACCAGTAGGCGACCGATTGGGACTTGTAGCGCATGGGGAAATCTCCTGGTGCCGGCGCGTGCGCCCGCCGGTTCTACTTCAGCGTTGCAAGGTAGGCGACGAGCTGTTCGACCTGCTCCTCGCCCAGCGCTTCGGCATAGGTGTCGGGCATGAACGACACGCCGGCGGCGGAGAACATCTCTCCCGGCACCAGGTGCGCGCTGGGGGTGGTGATCGATTCGCGGATGTAACCTTCCACGTCGGTCGCCTGGCCGGTGTACGAGGGCGATGCGAGCGTCTGCGCCGCGCGCCCGGCCAGTCCCGCCATCGACGGCCCGGCCAGCTGCACGCCAGGCTGCAGCGAATGGCAGGCGGTGCATACCGGCGTGGCACTGCGGAACAGGTGTTCGCCCAAGGCGCGCGGATCGCTGTCCGGGCTCACCGGCCGTACGTCCTGCGCCTGCGCAACGCCCTGGCCGGTGCCTTGCGCGGCCACGTTCAGGGCTCCGCCGGCGACCAGGATCGGCCGCGGCGGCCAGCCTTGGTTGTCGACCTTCGACACCCAGTCGAGGAACTGGACCAGGTTGTGGATCTCGACCTCGCTCAGGTTCTGCGTGGGCATCAGCCGGCGGTGGCGCTGCTCGTCGTAGAACTTCGACGGATCGCGCATGTAGGCCTTGAGATAGGCCTCGCCGCGGTGCTGCGCGATCTTGGTCAGGTCGGGCGCGTAGTACGCGCCTTCGCCGAACAGGGTGTGGCAGTTGATGCAGTTGTACTTGTGCCAGACATCCTTGCCCGCGGTGACCTCGGGGGTGATGTCCTGCGCATTGGTGAGCTCACCGAAGCGCATGTGGCTGTCGAAGGTCAGGCCGATGAAGGCAACGGCGGCGAGGCCCGTTGCGACGATGGCGAAGATCCGGGACTGCCGCTTGTTCATGCGTCCTTTCCTCAGACGGCGATCGAGGGCCAGTAGGCGATCGCGGTATAGCCGGCATAGGCCACGGCCACCGCCATCAGCAACAACACGAGAATGCCAAGCCAGCGCACGGGTGAGAACAGACTGGTCGCCTTCATTCCATTGCTCCCGAGGGGTGATCCCACGCGGCACAGGCTAGTCACCAATTGCGTCACTTACAAGCTGCGCTGCACTCCGCGTGGCATCCGGCCCGTCCGCGGGGCGTGTCGTGAAAGAGATGTGATGACCGCGGATGTCGGTGGTGCCCCGTGGCAGGAGTGTGCCTGGAGCAGGCGATCCTGCCGGTGCATCGGCTGCAGGTCCGTTCGGGTCGGGCGCAAACGCCCGCATGTCCCGCGCCTGCCCCGCCCTCATCGTGGAGGCGCAACGGCATCGTCGAACACCAGTTGCCAGTAGCCGACGTCGATCCAGCGATCCTGCTTGAATCCGACCTGCCCGAACCGCGCAACCTGTTGGAAGCCCATTCGCTCGTGCAGTGCGATGCTGCGCTCGTTCGGCAGTGCAATACCGCCTATCACGGTATGGATGCCCTGGCTGCGGAGGCGATCGACCAATGCCTGGTACAGCGCGTGCCCGATGCGCTTGCCCATGCCCGACGGGGACAGGTACACGGTCGATTCCACGGAGTAGCGGTACGCGCAGCGCCCCTTCCATCTGGACGCATACGCATAGCCCACGAGGCTGCCCTGGTCGATCGCGACGAGCCAAGGCAAGCCGGCATCGGCCGTCTCGCGGATCCTGGTGGCCATCTCCGCCGCCATGACCGGTTCGGTCTCGAAAGTGATGCAGGTGTCGGTGACGTAGGGGTTGTAGATTTCGGCGACAGGGACGGCGTCGCCTGGGGCGGCATGGCGGATCTGCATGGCGTAGGTCCGGACGGGCGGGGGCGCGTGGGGATTGCCGGATTCTCCGGGGTGGATGCCCCGCGAATCAATCGGCCGGGACGGCCTGGCCGTCGCCCTCGCCACATCCGTCCGGCCAGCAGGACGAGACCGCCTGGGGCGCAGATCGCGCGCACAAGTGCAGACGCGCTAGTGCACGCCCCCTGTCTCCGCGCCGGCCGTCCGATGCGTCCCCAACTGCTCCACCAGCGATTCGCTCGCCCGGTTGAGGCCGATCACTTCGACTTGCGCGCCGTGCCGGCGCAGTTTCAGTACCACGCGGTCGAGCGCAGCCACGGCACTGGTGTCCCAGAAATGGGCGTCGCGCAGGTCGATCACCACCTTCGGCGGGGTGTGCAGGTAGTCGAAGCTGTTGGCGAACTGCACCGCAGAGGCGAAGAACACCTGGCCGCGGACGCGATAGGTGCGGGTGCCGTCGACGGTGTCGTCGCCGTCGATCTTCAACAGGGCGCTCACGCGACGGGTGAAGGACAGGGCGGTCAGCAGCACGCCGGTCAGCACGCCCATGGCCAGGTCGCGGGTGGCGACGGTGACGATCACCGTGCCGAACATGATCAGGTTGGCGGTCCTGGGGTGGGTGCGCAGCTCGCGGAAGCTCTTCCAGTGGAAGGTGCCGATGCTGACCATGATCATCACCGCCACCAGTGCCGCCATCGGGATCATCGACACCCAGCCCGAGGCATAGACCACCAGCAACAACAGCAGCACGCCGGCCACCAGGCACGACAGCCGCCCGCGGCCGCCGGAGGACACGTTGATCACCGACTGCCCGATCATCGCGCAGCCGGCCATGCCGCCGAAAAAGCCCGTGACCACGTTGGCCAGGCCCTGGCCGGCCGACTCGCGGCGGCGATCGGTGGGGGTGTCGGTCATGTCCTCGACGATCTGCGCGGTCATCAGCGATTCCAGCAGGCCGACGACGGCCAGCGTGGCCGAGACGGGCAGCAGGATGCGCAGGGTGTCCCATGTCCAGGGGATGTCGGGGACGAAGAACGCGGGCAGGCTGTCCGGCATCTGGCCCATGTCGCCGACGGTGCGGATGTCCAGGCCGAGCACCGCGACGGCCACGGTGAGCACCACGATGGCCACCAGCGCCGACGGCACGACGCGGGTCAGCCGCGGCAGCACGTAGATGATGGCGAGGCCCGCGGCGCAGACCGCGTAGACCGTCCATGGCATGCCGATCAATTCCGGCAGCTGCGCCATGAAGATCAGGATCGCCAGCGCGTTGACGAAGCCCACCACCACCGAGCGCGAGACGAAGCGCATCAGCGTGTTCAGCCGCAGCGCGGCCGCCAGCAGCTGCAGCAGGCCGGCCAGGATGGTGGCGGCGAACAGGTACTGCAGGCCGTGGTCGCGCACCAGGTCCACCATCACCAGCGCCATCGCGCCGGTGGCCGCCGAGATCATGCCCGGGCGCCCGCCGGCGATCGACGTGACCACCGCGATGCAGAACGAGGCATACAGCCCGACCTTGGGATCGACCCCGGCGATGATCGAGAACGCGATCGCCTCGGGGATCAGGGCCAGGGCGACCAGCACCCCCGACAGCACGTCGCCGCGCACGTTGCCGAACCACTGCTCGCGCAGCGGATAGATTGCAGACATCGAATGACTCCAGGCACGCCTGGGCCGGCGTGCGATGACGGAAAAGGTGGATCAACCCCGGCGCCACCGGAATGGCGGCGCGTCGCAACGGAACTGCCGGGCTATGGCGGCGTCATCGGGTGCCGGGTGCGCGGGCGAGGCGGCAGCTTATTGGAATGCGGCATCGCGCTCAATGCGCAAACCGCAGACCCGGGCCGCGCCTGCCGTTCTTCGCGGGGTCGTGCGTGGCCGGATCCGCGTCGATTCGACCGTCGCCGGACGGGTCAGGCCTTGCGCCGGGCGCGGCTGGCTGTCGCGGGTGCCGGCGGGCGGCAGCGCTCCGGGTCGCCGCCGCAGCAGTTGCGCGTGAGGAATTCGACCAGGCCATTCATCGCTGCGAAGTCGGCGCGGTAGGCGATGCGGCGGCCCTGCGCCTCGCCCGCGATCAGGCCGGCGAGCGAGAGTTCCTTCAGATGGAAGGAGAGTGTTGCGCCGGGCAGCGACAGGACCTCGGCAATGTCGCCGGGTGTGCGTCCGCCGGGCCCGGCCTCGACCAGCAGCCGGAAGATGGACAGCCGGGTCGGGTTGCCGAGGGCCGCGAGCGCGGTGGTTGCAGCGTTCAATTCCATTATTCTAGAATAGTCGAACAGTTCAGCAGGGCACAAGCGCCATGGCACCACAGGACCTCCCCAATCTTGCAGCTGCAGCGGTCGATCCGATCGCGCCCGAGCGGCTGGCGGCCGGCGACGCCCATCCGCCCAGGATCCTGGTGCTGTACGGCTCGCTGCGTCCGGAGTCCTGCAGCCGCAAGCTCGCGCTGGAAGCGGCGCGCCTGCTGCGCCACTTCGGCGCCGAGACGCGGGTGTTCGATCCGCACGACCTGCCGCTGCAGGGCAGCGTCGGCCCCGAGCACCCGAAGGTGCAGGAACTGCGCGCGCTGTCGCTGTGGTCCGAGGGCCAGGTCTGGGTCAGCCCGGAGCGGCACGGCACGGTCACCGCGGTGTTCAAGAACCAGATCGACTGGCTGCCGCTGGAAGACGGTGGCGTGCGCCCGACCCAGGGCCGCACGCTGGCGGTGATGCAGGTCAGCGGCGGCTCGCAGTCGTTCAACGTGGTCAATGCGCTGCGCGTGCTCGGCCGCTGGATGCGCATGGTGACCATCCCCAACCAGTCCTCGGTGCCGAAGGCGTGGCAGGAATTCGATGCGGACGGCCGGATGAAACCTTCGGCGTACTACGATCGCGTGGTCGACGTCATGGAGGAACTGGTCAAGTTCACCCTCCTGGTGCGCGGCCGCAGCGACTATCTGACCAGCCGCTACAGCGAACGCAAGGGAGATCTGGCAGCCGGCACGCTGGCCGCGGCATCGGGCGCGGTGGATGCGACGCCGGCCGCTGCGCCGCGGCTGCCCGCCGCACCCGCAGTCGCGGCAGCCCCGGTGGCCTCGTCGGCCTGCTGTGGCGTCGTCTCGACCTGCAACTGAGGCGTCCATGAGCGATACGACCACACCGCAACCCGGTTTCGCTGTACGTGCCTGCGGGTGCGGTACCCGTGTCGGAGGAGTGCGCTGATGGGCCTGTTCGAACGCTTCCTCAGCGTGTGGGTGGGGCTGGGCATCCTCGCCGGCATCGGCCTGGGCGTGCTGGCGCCGGACGCGTTCCGGGCCATCGCCGCGCTCGAGATCGCGCACGTCAACCTGGTCGTGGCCGTGCTGATCTGGCTGATGATCTATCCGATGATGATCCAGGTGGACTGGCAGGCGGTGAAGGACATCCGCCGCAGGCCGCGTGGGCTGGCGCTCACCCTGGTGGTCAACTGGCTGGTCAAGCCGTTCACCATGGCTGCGCTGGGCGTGCTGTTCTTCCAGTACGTGTTCGCGCCCTGGGTGGATCCGCAGTCGGCCAGCGAGTACATCGCCGGCATGATCCTGCTGGGCGTGGCGCCGTGCACGGCGATGGTGTTCGTGTGGAGCGCGCTGGTGAAGGGCGACCCGAACTACACGCTCGTGCAGGTGTCGGTGAACGATCTGATCATGGTGGTCGCGTTCGCGCCGATCGCGGCCTTCCTGCTGGGCGTCACCGACCTCAGCGTGCCGTGGCAGACGCTGCTGCTGTCCACGCTGCTGTACGTGGTGCTGCCGCTGCTGGCCGGCGTGGCGACCCGCCACGTGCTGCTGCAGCGCTCGCGCGATGCGGTGGGCCCGTTCGTCGCCCGCCTCAAACCGTGGTCGATCATCGGCCTGATCGCCACCGTGGTGCTGCTGTTCGGCTTCCAGGCGCGCACCATCCTCGAGCAGCCGCTGGTGATCGGCATGATCGCGGTGCCGCTGGTGCTGCAGTCCTACGGCATCTTCCTGGTGGCCTTCGTCGCGGCGCGCGCGCTGAAGCTCAGCCACGACATCGCCGGCCCTGCCTGCCTGATCGGCACCTCCAACTTCTTCGAACTGGCCGTGGCGGTGGCGATCTCGCTGTTCGGCCTGCACTCGGGCGCCGCCCTGGCCACCGTGGTCGGGGTGCTGGTGGAGGTGCCGGTGATGCTGTCGCTGGTGGCGATCGTCAACCGCTCGCGGCACCTGTTCGCGCCGCCGGCGAGCGAGCCGCGCGCACCTGGCGCCGCGACCCCTGTCAACACGGAGACACGCGCATGAGCGAGATCACGATCTACCACAATCCGCGCTGCGGCACCTCGCGCAACACCCTGGCCATGATCCGCAACAGCGGCGAGGAACCCATCGTCATCGAGTACCTGCAGCAGCCGCCGACGCGCGCGCGACTGCTGGAACTGGCCAATGCGTCCGGCCTTGGCGTGCGCGGCCTGCTGCGGGCCAAGGAGCCGATGTGCGCCGAACTGGGCCTGGACGACCCGGCGCGCAGCGACGACGAACTCGTCGACGCGATGCTCGCCCATCCGGTGCTGATCAACCGCCCGATCGTGGTGACGCCGCTGGGCACGCGCCTGTGCCGGCCGTCCGAGGTGGTGCTCGAGATCCTGCCGCAGCCGCAGCAGGGCGCGTTCGCCAAGGAGGACGGCGAGCAGGTGGTCGACAAGGCCGGCCGTCGCATACAGGACAACGCCTGAGCGTCGGTTCGGGCGCGCTCAGCCCGGTTGACGCATGGCCGCGACCGGCAGCTCGGCCAGGCGGCGCATGCCGGGCGTTTCGAACAGCCGCGGCTGCGCAAGGTAATGCTCGAACATCGCGGTGGCGTCTTCCCCCCAGAACAGTTGGCCGTCGGCCACCAGGGTCGGCACGCCGAACACGTCCGACCGCACCGCGGCATCGAAGTTTTCACGCAAGCGCTGCTTGACCGCGGGCTGCTGCAGTGCGGTGGGGTCGTCGATGCCGAGTTGCGTGGCCACGGCCGCGAGGTCGTCGAAGGTCTCGGCGGGCCGTCCGTGGCGCCAGATGTGGTCGAAGATCGCATCGACCGCCTCAGCGCCTGCGCCTGCGGCGATGCACAGGCGCAATGCCGCGAGCGGATTGAAGGGATGGGCCGGCGGGAACGTCATCGGGATACCGGCGCGGTCGGCGCGCCACTGCGCGTGACGATAGGTGAACAGCCGTTTCGACGGGATCTCGGCCGGTCCCTTGTGGCCGTGATGGGACAGCAGGCCGGCGAGCAGGACGGGCCGGCAGACAGGCACGATGCCCGGCAGGCGCCGCACCGCCTGCCACTGCAGGTAGGCGAAGGGCGAGATGAAGTCGAAGTACCACTCGACCGTGCGCGTGGTGGACGCGGGGGCGTCGGACGTGGTGGTCGGACTGCTGTGGTCCATCGCGCTGGTTCCCGTTGCGGCTGCGGCACGAGGATACGGGATCGCGCCCGCAGCCCCGGCAGCAGGCCGGGGCAGGGAACCGTGCCCGGCTGCCTTGCGGCGGGCACGGCGACGGGTTCAGTGCGGAATGCGCGCGATGACCTTGATCTCGAAGTCGAAGCCCGCCAGCCAGTTGACGCCGATCGCGGTCCAGTTCGGATAGGGCGCCTGCGGGAATACTTCGTTCTTGACGGCCAGGACGGTGTCGAACTGGCTCTGCGGATCGGTGTGGAAGCTCGTCACGTCGACGATGTCGTCGAGCCCGCATCCGCCTGCCTGCAGGGTGGCCTGGAGATTGGCGAATGCCAGGCGGACCTGGGCCTCGAAGTCCGGTTCGGGCGAGCCGTCCGCGCGGCTGCCCACCTGCCCGGAGACGAACAGGAGGTCGTCGCTGCGCACCGCCGGCGAATAGCGGTGGCGCTCGTACAGGGCGTGGCGGTCGGGCGGGAAGACGACGTCTCGTGAATTCATGGGGTTGTCCTTGGCAGGACCGGCGGCCCTGGTGCGTGCGGCCACTCTAGGTGGCGGCGGCACTCGGATAAACGCGCCGATCCCGGGATCACTGTTTGTAGAATCGAAACAATCCCCGCCAGCGCCCGGAACCGCACATGGACCGTATCGACGCGATGCAGGCTTTCGTCCGCGTGGTGGAAACCGGCAGCTTTACCCGCGCGGCCGACACGCTGCAGTCGAGCAGGACGCGCGTGACGCAGCTGGTGCAGCAGCTGGAAACGCACCTGCGGGTCAAGCTGCTCAACCGCACCACGCGCAAGGTCAATGTGACTGCCGACGGTGCCGCGTACTACGAGCGCGTGGTGCGCCTGCTGGCCGACCTGGACGATGCCGAGACCAGCCTTTCCACGGCATCCGCGGCGCCGCGCGGCCGGTTGCGCGTGGACGTGCCCGCGCCGCTGGCGAGCCTGGTGCTGGTGCCCGCGCTGCCTGCGTTCCACGCGCGTTATCCCGACATCCAGCTCGACCTGGGTGCCAGCGACCGCAAGGTGGACCTGATCGACGAGAACGTGGACTGCGTGGTGCGCGGCGGTGAACTGCCCGGCCCGTCGCTGCGCGTGCGCCACGTGGCGGACCTGCCGCTTGGCGTGTACGCGGCATCGGGCTACCTGGAACGCGTCGGCGTGCCGGCGCATCCGCAGTTGCTGGAACAGGCTCCGCACTACAGCGTCGGTTATCGCGGGTCCCGCAGCGGCGCGCCCCATGCCTACGCCATGCAACGCGGCGACGAACGGCTGCGCCTGCACGGGCGCCACGCGCTGATCGTGGACGACGGCAACGCCTATCTCGCTGCCGGCATGGCGGGCATGGGCGTGTTGTGGCTGCCGCGGTACATGGCGCGCGCACCGTTGGCACTGGGTGAACTGGTGCCCTTGTTCGAGGACTGGCAGCTCGATCCGATGCCGCTGTACGTGGCGTTTCCAACGGGCCGGCATGTCAGCCGCAAGCTGCGCGTGTTCATCGACTGGATCGTCGAACTGCTGGCGGAGCAGGCGCCCTGGATCGAGGCGCCGTCGCCGCCCATTGCGATCGGGACGACGACGGCCCCGCACGTCGATGGCCCCGGCAGCGCCGCCGTCGACCAGCGCGGTCCCGGTGGCGCCTCCCGACGGTAAACGCCACAAACGGACAGGGGCGCCGAAGCGCCCCCGCCGTCCCCGACTCCTGTTGCGCCGGGTCAGCGCAGTTGCAGCACCACCACGGACTTCGCCGGCAGTTCGACCTTCAGCGTGTCGCCTGACAGGCTGGCGCCGTCGAAGGCCGTCGGCCTGACCTGTGCGGGCTGCTCGAAGGTGTTGTGCGCGGTGATCGCGTCCGCGGTCAGTACCCGACCGGAGACGGAACCGGCTTGCAGCCCCGAGAGGCTGGCCGAAATGCTGGCGGGCGTGTCCGGGTCGAGGTTGGACAGGGCGACATACACGTTGCCGTCCTTGGCCCGCACCGCCGAACCGTGGACCGCCGGCACCGAGGTCTCGCCGTGGCGGTACTGCGGGGTCTCCAGTTCGAACGGCAGGTGGGTCGCGTCCTGCCAGGGCTTGTACATCTCGAAGACGTGGTAGGTGGGCGTGAGCACCATCTGCTCGTCCTTCGTGAGGATCATCGCCTGCAGCACGTTCACCATCTGCGCGATGTTGGCCATCTTCACGCGCTCGGCGTAGCGGCTCATCACGTCGAAGTGGATCGAGGCGACCAGCGCGTCGCGCAGGGTGTTCTGCTGGTGCAGGAAGCCGGGGTTCACCCCTTCCAGCCCGGCGTACCAGGTGCCCCATTCGTCCAGGTACAGCGCGACCTTGTTCTCGGGGTCGTACTTGTCCATCACCGCGATGTGCTTGCGCAGCAGTTCGTCGACCTTGAGCGCGCTCGATAGCGTCTCGATCCAGCCGGCCTCGTCGAACTCGAACGAGGACGCGCGCGGCGGCCAGCCGCCGGGGACGGTGTAGTAGTGCACCGACAGCGCATCCATGTGCTTGCCGGCGATCTTCATCATCACCTCGGTCCAGTTGTAGTCGTCGCTGTTGGCGCCGGCGGCGACCTTGGTGACCTGGGTGCCGGCCGGCACCTTGACGAAGGTCTGGAACTGGCGGTGCAGGTTGGCCGCGTGCTCGGGCGTCATGTTGCCGCCGCAGCCCCACATCTCGTTGCCGATCCCGAAGAAGGGCAGCTTCCACGGCTTGTCGCGGCCGTTGGCGCGGCGCTCCTCGGCCAGCGAGGAGCCGCTTTCATAGGTCATGTATTCCACCCACTCGGCCATCTCGCGCGGCGAGCCGCTGCCGGTGTTGCCGGACACGTAGGCGTCGGTGCCCAGCAGTTCCGCGAAATCCATGAACTCGTGGGTGCCGAAGCTGTTGGGTTCGGTCACGCCGCCCCAGTGGGTGTTGATCTTGACCCGGCGCTTGTCGCGCGGGCCGACGCCATCGCGCCAGTAGTACTCGTCGGCGAAACAGCCACCGGGCCAGCGCACCACCGGCACCTTCAGCTCCTTCAGCGCCGCGACCACGTCGTTGCGGTAACCGCGGGTGTTGGGGATCTTCGAATCCTCGCCCACCCAGATGCCGCCGTAGATGCCGTAGCCCAGGTGTTCGGCGAACTGGCCGAAGAGGTAGCGGCTCACCTCGGGGCCGGGCTGGTCGGCACGCAGCGTCGCGGTGGCGGTGGCCTTGTCCTGGGCGCCGGCGATACCGGCGGCGAGCAGGGCGGTGGTGAGCGCCAGCATGCGCAGTGGGGTCTTCAGCATCGGTGTTCTGCCTCGCTTTGTTGCGGAAATGGGGTGCCGCCGGCGCATGGCGCGCGGCCGCGGTGACTCAGAAACGGTAGCGCAGGCCGACGGCGAACGTGCGGCTGTACAGCGACGTGCCGAAGCTGTGCGTGGTCGGGTACTGGTAATAGCTCTGGTACAGCTCGTTGGTGAGGTTGGTGGCGTCGAAGGTCAGCGACAGGTGCTCGCTGGCATCGTAGCTGAGCTGCAGGTCCATGCTCTTCTCGGCGTTGAAGTAGATGCCGAGCGGATTGGCGAACTGCGCGGCCTCGTAGCGGTGCAGGAAGTCGTCGCGCCAGACATACGACAGGCGTGCGCCGAACTTCTCGCGCTCATAGGCAAGCACGACGCTGTAGGAACTGTCGGAGATGCCGAACATCGGGGTGGACACCGTGTCCACGACCTCGCCGGCGGTGTTGGTGACCGGGATGTCCTGGCTGGAATCGAGCGCGGTGTAGCTGGCCTGCACGCCGAAGCCGTCGAGCAGTCCCGGCAGGTTCTCGGGGAACCAGACCACGCCCAGCTCCAGGCCCTCGAGCTCGCCATTGGAGGCGTTGTCGGGCTGGGTGAGGATGTAGTCGTAGTCCTCGAACGTCACGCGGCGCCGGAAATCGGTGACCATGCCTTCGATCTCGCGCCGGAACAGGGTGGCATAGACCGCGCTGCCGGGCGAGAAGTACCACTCCAGCCCGAGGTCGTAGTTTTTCGACTCGGTCGGCTCCAGGCCGGGGTTGCCGCCGCTGGCGGTACCGTAGCCGATGTTGGTGACGTCCTCGACGTAGATGATGTTGGGGTTGAGCTGGGCGAAGCCGGGGCGGCGCAGGGTTTCGCCGTAGGCGAAGCGCAGCATCAGCTCCGGCGTGAAGGCGTAGCGCAACATCAGGCTGGGCAGCAGCTTGGACGCGCTGGCCGAGGCGCTGCCATCGCCGAACACCATGTCGGTGTCGACGTTGACATATCGCAGGCCGAGCTGGCCGTCGAGCGCCTGCTCGCCGAGCTCGAAGGCGAAGTCGGCCTGCAGGTACGCCGCGGTGGTGGCCTCGTCGACGTGGAAGTCCTCGGGCATGGTCAGCTGGCCGCTGAGCGGCAGGCCATAGAGCGCGCGGTACGCATCGGCGTTGTCGCGGATGTGGTATCCGCCCGGCACGACCCAGGACGACGGCACGTCGGACTCGCCGTCGAAGAAGCCACGGTTGGTCCACTGCAGGTTCCCGTTGCCCACCAGCGAGCACTCGGGCAACGCGCGGTCGCACAGGGCGGGATTGGACGTGCGGTGGCCCTCGCTGGCGCTGCGCTCGTCATGGCGCAGGCCGAAGGCGAGCTTGTGGATCGGGCCGAGCTCGGCGGCATAGTCGCCGTCGAAGGTGAAGGTGATCGCGTCGCCACGACGGTACAGGGCATTGTCGTAGAGTTCGGCCACGTTCCATTGCGCGGGGTCGGCCGGATTGCTCTCGTCGATGCCGGGCGTCGCCGGGTTGTCGTCGAAGCCGAATGCCGGCTTGCCGCCACCGCTGTTGAAGTCGGCCCAGACCGCATGGGTCACGCGGTCGGTGCGCATGGCGAAGAACTCCTCGTCGAACTTGCTCTCCTGGTAGGTCAGCTCGGAGCGCAGCTTCAGGCGGTCGCCCACGTCCCATTTCCCGCCGAGCGCGTAGAGCCAGCTGTCGGTGCGGCGACTGAGCAGGTCGCCGCTGGTGAAGTTGTAGGGCGCGCCCACGCCGCTGCGCGACCGTACGATGTTGGTGCCCGGGAACAGCTCGATGTTGCCGGCCGGGTCGTCGCCCAGCGCGCCCCACCAGTCGACGAAGGAGAACAGCAGGGAGTTGAAGGACTCGTCGCGATAGCCGTTGTAGAAGGTTTCGAACACGTATTCGGAGGTGTCGTTCGGCGCCCACTGCAGCGAGACGCTGGCGGCCGGGCGTTCGCGCCTGCCGGTCAGGTCGCTGGCGAAGATCGCGTCGCGCGAAAGGATGTATTCGTACTGCTGGCCGCGCACCGGCACCGTCGAGCCCGGTGCGAAGGGCAGGCCCGCCTCCAGGCCCGGCTGCCAGACTTCCTGGCCGTCGATCGAGGTGGGAATCCGCTCGAACGGCACGAAGCCCGCCGGGGCGTCATCCGTGAAGAACGGCACCATCGCGCCGGCGGTCACGCTCTGGTCGCGGTATTGGGTAACGGCGTACGAGACATTCGCCAGCGCGCCGAAACGGCCGCCGCCCACGTCCCAGGTGTTGGAGACCAGTGCACTGAGGTTGGGATCGGTCTCGCCGCTCTGTTCCTGGTGGATGGCGCGGGCGGCCACCACGGCAGTCGCCCCGTCGAAGTCGAACGGACGGTGGGTGTGGATGTCGATCACGCCGGCGATGCCGGTCTCGATCAGGCTGGCCGAACGGGTCTTGTAGATCTCGACGCTGGACAGCAGGCTGGCCGGGACGTCGGCCAGCGCCACCGAGCGGCCCGAGGCGGTGAAGATGTTGCGGCCGTTGATGGTGGTGGTGACGTCGTTGAGGCCGCGGATCGAGACGGTGGACACCTCGCCGCCGCCGCGATCGGTGGTCTGCACGCCGGTCACGCGCTGCAGCGCCTCGACCAGGTTGTTGTCGGGGAACTTGCCGATGTCCTCGGCGACGATGGCATCGACGATCTGCATCGAACCCTGCTTGATCTGCAATGCGTCGATCATGCTCGCGCGCAGGCCGCGCACTTCGATGCGGTCCAGTTCGGTGGTCGTGCCGGACGTCGCCGGCGTGCAGGTCGCGTCGGGGTTCCCCGGAGTGGGGCAGGGCGGTGGCGGCGCGTCCTGCGCACTGGCCGGCAAGGCGGTGGCGAGCGCCAGGGACAGCGCGGCGGGCAGCACGCCCAGGCGCAGGGTGCGGGGCAGGGTGGGACGGGTCGGACGGGTCATGGGCGAGCCTCTCTCGATGCGTATCCGTCCGCCACGGTGCCGGCGCGGACGCTGCGGAAACCTGGGGAGAACCGGACGACCGGTGTCATCCAGGGAGCGGAAACAGGGCGGGGCGAGCGCTGCGCAGGCCGTCGCGCGCCGGCTGGCGGCGCGGCCGTGCCCGGCGGAAGAAAGACAGGGGTGGTACGCGGCATGGCGGCATGCCGGCTGCTGTTGGCGTCGTCACTTTCAACCCCTCCCGGTCTACGAATGGACGCGATCAACCCGAGTTGTGGGGCCGCTGCCTGGAGACGTGGCCCGTGCATCGCGACGCTGTCGAGCGGCGCCTTCTGTTGCGATGCGGGTCGAGAATAGTGGCGCGTTCAATAACGTTCTAATGAATTAAACGAGTAGATGGATATCCGATTGCGTATGCGCCGCGCAGCCATTCCAATCCCGCCAACTGCCATTCCCGAAGCGGGATGGCTGCACCCCCGCGGCGCCGCCTATGCTGCCGCGCCAGGGCGAATCGCCGCGGCCATCCGGGAGTTGCGTGGACACGATCCGATCGTTCGGCCGGCTGGATGACGGTCGCCAGGTCCATGCGTACCGCATCGGCGAGGCCGATGGCGTGTGCGCGGAGATCCTCGATCTCGGCGGCATCCTCGCGCGCCTGCGCGTGCCCGGCGACGCGGGGCGGGTGGACGCGGTGCTGGGCCTGCTGGACGCCCGCGCGTATTTCGGCGATCCCGCCTTCCTCGGCATCCTGGTCGGGCGCTACGGCAACCGCATCGGCGGCTCGCGCTTCGCCCTCGACGGCCAGGCGCACCTGCTCGCCGCCAACGAGGGGCGCAACCACCTGCACGGCGGCCTGCTCGGTTTCGGGCGGCGCCTCTGGACGGTCGAGGATCATCGGGCCGATGCGCTGGTGCTGCGGCTGCGCTCGCCGGCGGGCGAGGAGGGGTATCCGGGCAACCTCGACGTGCTGGCGACGTACCGCATCGCGGGCGATCGCCTGGAGTTGCGCTTCGACGCGTCGACCGACGCGGCCACGCCGTTCAATCCCACGCACCATCCCTATTTCAACCTGGCCGGCGACGCTTCGGTGCCGGCGTCCGCCCAGGTGCTGCAGGTGCCCGTCGCCGGCGTGCTGCCGGTCTCGGACGACCTGATTCCGCTGGGCCATGTCGAGCCGGTGGCGGGCACGGCTTTCGATTTCCGCACTGCCGCGACCCTGCAGGCCAGGATCGACCGCGACGACCCGCAACTGCGCATCGCCGGCGGCTACGACCACTGCCTCGTGCTCGAACCCGATCGCGCCTGGGCGGCCGCGCTGTACTCGCCGCACAGCGGGGTGGCCATGCGCATCGACTGCGACGCGCCCGCGCTGCAGCTCTACGGCGGCCAGGCGCTCGCCCGCCAGCATCCGGGCCTGGGCGACGGACTGTGCCTGGAGCCGCAGGACTATCCGGACGCGCCCAACCAGCCGGCGTTTCCCGATGCGATCCTGCGGCCCGGCCGGGCGTACCGGCGTGACATCCTCTACCGGTTCGCCCGCCCCGGACGCGACTGCGCCTGGGACGACGTCGCCGCGGCGCTCGAACGCGCCTGACGCCGGCCGCCCCGCCGCGAGCCGACCTTCCTTTCCGCGCGGCAGCCCTGCCGCCCGCGCTTTTCCGTGGAGACCGCATCCGTGTCAACCATCCATCTCGCGATCGTCGGCGTCGGCAAGATCGTGCGCGACCAGCACCTGCCGGCCGTGGCCGGCAATCCCGATTTCCGGCTGGTCGCGGCCGCCAGCCGCAACGGGCGGGTCGAGGGCATCGACAACTTTGGTTCGATCGAGGAGATGCTGCCGGTGGTGCCGTCGATCCAGGCCGTGTCCCTGTGCATGCCGCCGCAATACCGCTACGCGGCCGCGGTGCAGGCGATCGGGGCCGGCAAGCACGTCTTCCTGGAGAAGCCCCCGGGGGCCACGCTCTCGGAGGTCGAGGACCTGGCCGCGCGCGCGGCCGCGCAGGGCGTGTCGCTGTTCGCCAGCTGGCATTCGCGCTTCGCGCCGGCCGTGGAGGCCGCCCGCGCGTTCCTGGCCGGCACCCGCATCCGCGCCATGCGCGTGACCTGGAAGGAGGACGTGCGCCAGTGGCATCCGGGGCAGGCGTGGATCTGGCAGCCCGGTGGCCTCGGCGTGTTCGACCCGGGCATCAATGCGCTGTCGATCGTCACCCGGATCCTGCCGCGGCCGGTCTACGCCAGCGCTGCGACGCTGGAGTTCCCGGCGAACCGCGATGCCCCGATCGCGGCCTCGATCAGCTTCAGCGATGCGGCCGGCCTGGACCTGGTCGCCGAGTTCGACTGGCGCCAGACCGGGCGGCAGAGCTGGGACATCGTGGCCGACACCGATGCCGGGCAAATGCTGCTGTCCGAGGGCGGCGCCAAGCTGTCGGTGGACGGGCGCCAGATGCACGGCGAGCCGGAGCAGGAATACCCGATGCTGTACCGGCGCTTTGCCGAGATCATCCGCGCCGGCCGCTCGGACGTGGACCTGGCGCCGCTGCGGCACGTGGCCGATGCGTTCATGCTCGGCAGGCGCCGGGTGGTGGAGGCGTTCGACGACTGACCATCGGCCGCCGCCTGCGGACGGATCCACGCCTCCCGCGGCGGCTGCCCGATGGCGAGGCGGCGGGCTCCCGCGCCGCGCGGCGCTGGCATACGGAAACAAATATCGATTTCTCGACCGATTGAATTGGATGCATATCCGTCAACCCGTCAGAATCGGGCATTGGCATTCACCGCGCTGACGGGCTGCACGATGCGATTGATCCAGTTGAGGGACGAGGCCGGGAACATCCGGGTGGGCGTGGTCGATGCCGATGGCGGGCAGGTGCGCGTGCTCGACGGCCCGTCAGGCACCTACGCCCTGGCCCTCGCCGCGATTGCCGCCGGATGCAGCCTGGCCGAGCAGGCGGCGGCCACGCCGGGCGAGACCCGCCTCGACTACGCGACCCTGCTGCAGGCGGGCCGCGTGCTGGTCCCGCTGCACCATCCCGATCCCGCGCACTGCCTGGTCACCGGCACCGGCCTGACCCACCTGGGCAGCGCGGCGGCGCGCGACGCGATGCACCAGAAACTGCAGCAGGCCGACGAGGCCACGCTCACCGATTCGATGCGCATGTTCCAGTGGGGCGTGGAAGGCGGCATGCCGGACCCGGGCGAGCCGGGCGCGCAGCCCGAATGGTTCTACAAGGGCGACGGCGCGATCCTCGCCGCGCCGGGAGAGGCGCTGGAGTCCCCTGATTTCGCGCTCGATGGCGGCGAGGAGCCCGAACTCGTCGGCCTGTACCTGATCGGCCCGGATGGCACGCCGCACCGGCTCGGTTTCGCGATCGGCAACGAATTCTCCGACCACGTTACCGAGCGCCAGAACTACCTGTACCTGGCGCATTCCAAGCTGCGCGCCTGCGCGGTCGGGCCGGAGCTGCGCGCCGGCCCGCTGCCGGCGGACCTGCGCGGCAGCAGCCGCCTGCGACGCGACGGCGCGGTGGTGTGGGAGAAGCCCTTCCTCACCGGCGAGGCCAACATGTGCCATTCGCTGGAAAACCTCGAATACCACCACTTCAAGTACGCCGCGCACCGGCGCCCGGGCGACGTGCACCTGCACTTCTTCGGCACCGCCACGCTGAGTTTCGCCGACGGCGTGCGCGCGCAGCCGGGCGACGTATTCGAGATCGAACTGCCGGAACTCGGCGCGCCGCTGCGCAACCCGTTGCGCACGGTCGCGGCCGGATTCGCACCCGGCGGCGTACGCGCGCTGTAAGGTGCAGCACGCCATGCGGGTTCCCGATCGCCGCGCGCCAGCGGCCCATCCCCCGGCGGGAACCCGGACCCCCAGGAATCAAGGAGACGCGACGTGACCGACCAACGCTTCAGCAGCTACATCGCCGGCCAGTGGGTCGAAGGCGAGGGCGACCACGCCAACGAGAACCCGTCCGACCTGGCATCGCCGGTCGGCCACTACGGCCGCGTCGATGCCGCGCGCACCGGGCAGGCGGTGGACGCGGCTGCGGCGGCGCTGCCGGCCTGGTCGCTGTCCAACCCGCAGCAGCGCGCCGACATCCTCGACGCGGTCGGCAGCGAGATCCTCGCGCGCAAGGAGGAGCTCGGCCGGCTGCTGGCCAGCGAGGAGGGCAAGACCCTGCCCGAGAGCATCGGCGAGGCGGCGCGCGCCGGGCAGATCTTCAAGTTCTTCGCCGGCGAAGCGCTGCGCATCCCCGGCGAGAAGCTGGCCTCCACCCGCCCGGGCGTCGATGTCGAGATCACGCGCGAGCCGGTCGGGACCGTGGGCATCATCGCGCCGTGGAACTTCCCGCTGGCGATCCCGGCCTGGAAGATCGCCCCGGCCCTGGCCTACGGCAATACGGTGGTGTTCAAGCCGGCCGAGATCGTGCCGGGCTGCGCCTGGGCGATCGCCGAGATCCTCGCGCGCGCAGGCCTGCCCGAGGGCGTGTTCAACATGGTGCTGGGCAGCGGCCGCACGGTTGGCCAGGCGCTGGTCACGCACAAGTCGCTCGACGCGCTGACCTTCACCGGATCGGTGCCGACCGGCCATGCCCTGCTCAAGCAGGCGGCCGAGCGCGCGCTCAAGGTGCAGCTGGAGATGGGCGGCAAGAACCCGCTGGTGGTCCTGGCCGATGCCGACCTGGACAAGGCGGTGGAGTGCGCGGTCAACGGTGCGTTCTTCTCCACCGGCCAGCGCTGCACCGCGTCCAGCCGCCTGATCGTGGAGAACGCGGTCTACGACGAGTTCGTCGCGCGCATGCAGGCGCGGCTGGCGAAGATCCGCGTCGGCGATCCGCTGGAAGCGGGTACCGACATTGGCCCGGTCGCCAGCGGCGCCCAGCTCGAGACCGACCTGTCCTACATCCAGGCCGGCCACGACGACGGCGGCGAACTGCTGGCCGGTGGCGGGATGGTGGAGGGCAAGACCAGGGGCCACTTCCTGGCGCCCACGCTGTTCTCGGCCAAGCCGGACGACCGCATCGTGCGCGAGGAGATCTTCGGGCCGGTCGCAGCCGTGTTGCGCGCGGACGATTACGAACAGGCGCTGGCGATGGCCAACGACACCGAGTTCGGGCTGTGCGCGGGCATCTGCACCACCTCGCTCAAGTACGCCACGCATTTCAAGCGGCACGCACAGGCGGGCATGGTGATGGTCAACCTGCCGACCGCGGGCGTGGATCCGCACGTGCCGTTCGGCGGCCGCAAGGCCTCCAGCTACGGGCCCCGCGAGCAGGGGCGCTATGCGGTGGAGTTCTACACCACGGTCAAGACCGCCTATACCGCGGCCTGAGTCCGCGGGATGCCCGGTCCGGCGTGCAGGCGCCGGGTCGTGGCAGGATGGTGGTAGCGCAAACATTCGACGGGAGGGAGCGATGCGCAAGGTTCTGGGTGTGGCGGCGCTGCTGTGTGCCGCGGTACTGGCCGGCTGTTCCGGCGGGGGCGAAGGAGCTGGCGGCACCGGTAGCGATGCGATCACGGTCGGCTTCAGCCAGGTGGGTGCGGAAAGCGAGTGGCGCACCGCGAACACGCGTTCGGTGAAGGAGGCGCTGGCGGCGCCCGAGTTCAACCTCAAGTTCTCCGACGCGCAGCAGAAGCAGGAAAACCAGATCAAGGCGTTGCGTTCGTTCATCGCCCAGGGCGTGGACGTGATCGCCTTCTCGCCGGTGGTCGAAACCGGCTGGGACACCGTGCTGCGCGAGGCCAAGGCAGCCGGCATCCCGGTGGTGCTGACCGACCGCGCGGTCAACGTCTCGGACGAGTCGCTGTACGCGACCCTGATCGGCTCCGACTTCGTCGAGGAAGGCCGCCGCGCGGCGCGCTGGCTGGTCGAGGACAGCGCGGGACAGGCCGGGCCGGTGCGCATCGTCGAACTGCAGGGCACCGTGGGGTCGGCCCCCGCCAACGACCGCATGAAGGGCTTCAAGGAAGTCATCGACGCGGACCCGCGCTTCCAGATCGTGCGTTCGCAGAGCGGCGATTTCACCCGCGCGCGCGGCAAGGAAGTGATGGAGGCCTTCCTCAAGGCCGAGGGCCGCGAGATCGACGTGCTGTTCGCGCACAACGACGACATGGCGATCGGCGCGATCCAGGCGATCGAGGAAGCCGGCCTCAAGCCCGGCACCGACATCCGCATCGTCTCGATCGATGGCGTGCGCGGCGCGTTCGAGGCGATGAAGGCGGGCAAGCTCAACGCCACGGTGGAGTGCAATCCGCTGCTGGGCGAGCAGCTGGCGCAGCTGATCCGCGACGTGCATGCCGGGCGCGAAGTGCCCAGGCGCGTGCAGGTGGAGGAGGGCGTGTTCACCCGCGAACAGGCCGAGGCGGAACTGCCGAACCGCAAGTACTGAGCACGCCGGGGGAGTCCGCAAACGGTTCTGCACCGACGCGTGCGGCGCTGCCCGCGTTCTCCCGCCTGCGCGGACTGACGTCGATGGCTTCCATGTCGTGGTGCCGATGGATGGACACTTGAGCAAGGTCGTGCTGCACGCGGAGGGACTGCACAAGCGGTTCGGCGCCACCCGTGCGCTCGACGGCGCGGGCCTGTGCCTGCGCGCTGGCGAGATCCACGCGCTGATGGGCCAGAACGGCGCCGGCAAGTCGACCCTGATCAAGCTGCTCACCGGCGTGGAAACCCCCGACGCCGGCAGCGTGGTCCTGGAGGGCCGCGCGATCGCGCCGGCCAGTCCGCTCGATGCGCAGCACGCGGGGATCAGCACGGTCTACCAGGAGGTCAATCTCTGCCCCAACCTCTCGGTGGCCGAGAACCTGTACGCCGGGCGCTATCCACGCCGTTTCGGGATGATCGACTGGCAGCGCGTGCGCGCAGGCGCGCGCCAGCTGCTGGCCGAACTGCACCTGGACCTGGATGTCGACCGGCCGCTGTCCTCCTGCCCGGTCGCGATCCAGCAGATGGTGGCGATCGCGCGCGCGCTGGGCGTATCGGCGAAGGTGCTGATCCTCGACGAACCCACCTCCAGCCTCGACGAGGGCGAGGTGCGCGAACTGTTCGCGGTGATGCGACGGCTGCGCGAGCGCGGCATGGCGATCCTGTTTGTCACCCACTTCCTCGACCAGGTCTATGCGGTGTCCGACCGCATCACCGTGCTGCGCAACGGTGGCCTGGTCGGCGAGTACCTGCCGGCCGACCTGCCGCAGGCCGCGCTGGTGCGCGCGATGGTCGGGCGCGAGGTCGAACTGGCGGGCGGACGCGATGCGGCCGCGCCGTCGCCGCAGGACGCGGCGGTGGTGGTCGAGGCGCGCGGCCTGGGACGTCGCGGCAGCCTGCATCCGGTGGACCTGCAGCTGCGCGCGGGCGAAGTGCTGGCGCTGGGCGGCCTGCTCGGCGCCGGCCGTACCGAGCTGGCGCGCCTGCTGTTCGGCCTCGACCGGGCCGGTAGCGGCGAACTGCGCGTCGGCGGCGAAAAGGTCGACCTGCAGCATCCGGCCGACGCGGTGGCGCGGGGGCTGGCGCTGTGCCCGGAGGAGCGCAAGACCGAAGGCATCGTCGCCGGCCTGTCGGTGCGCGAGAACATCGTGCTGGCGCTGCAGGCGCGGCGCGGCTGGCGGCGCGCGCTGCCGCGCGCCGAACAGGAGCGGATGGCGGCCCGCTACGTCGACCTGCTCGGCATCCGCACCGCCGGCATCGAAACACCCGCCGGTGCGCTGTCCGGCGGCAACCAGCAGAAGGTGGTGCTGGCGCGCTGGCTCGCCACGCAGCCGAGGCTGCTGATCCTCGACGAACCCACGCGCGGCATCGACATCGCCGCCAAGCAGGAAATCATGGCCGAAGTGGTGCGCCTGGCGCGCGAGGGCATGGCGGTGCTGTTCATTTCCGCAGAGATCGACGAACTCACCCGCCTGGGCGACCGCATCGCGGTGCTGCGCGAGCGGCGCATGGCCGGCGAACTGCCCGGCGGCAGCGATGGCCGCCAGGTGCTGGAACTGATCGCGGGGCAGGGCTGATGTCCGACGCGACCTCACCCTTGCCACCGCCTTCGATCATGCGCCGCGCATTCGGCCATCCGCTGGCCTGGCCGCTGCTGGCGCTGATCCTGCTGCTGGTCGGCAACGGCCTGTTCAACCCGGGCTTCCTGTCGCTGGAATGGCGCGACGGACGCCTGTACGGCAACCTCGTCGACATCGCCAACCGTGC
>JAEWZE010000115.1 GCA_023395465.1 Pseudomonadota bacterium | reverse complement strand
CGATCGTGCCGACCTTCATCCTGACCCCGCTCACCTACCTGGGTGGCGTGTTCTATTCGATCACCCTGCTGCCGGGCTGGGCGCAGGCGGCGACCCACGCCAACCCGATCTTCTACATGGTCAACGCCTTCCGCTACGGCCTGCTCGGCACCAGCGACGTGCCGCTGTGGATCGCCTACGCGCTGATGCTGTTCTTCATCGGCGCACTGGGCGGCCTGTCGCTGTGGCTGCTCAAACGCGGCGTGGGGCTGCGCAGCTGATGCGCGTGCTGGTGCTCGGCGCCGGCGGCACCGGCGGCTACTTCGGCGGGCGGCTGGCGCAGGGCGGCGCCGACGTGAGCTTCCTGGTGCGGCCGGCGCGCGAGGCCCAGCTGCGGCGCGACGGCCTGCGCATCCGCAGCCCGCTGGGCGACGCCGATCTCGCCGTGCGCACGCTGACGGCGCAGACCCTGGCCGACGCCGTCGCGCGCGCGCCGTTCGAGCTGGTGATTCTCAGCTGCAAAGCCTACGACCTCGATGGTGCGATCGAATCGGTCGCGCCGGCGATGACCGGCGGCACCACGCTGATGCCGATCCTCAATGGCCTGGTCCACTACGACGCGCTCGACACCCGCTTCGGCCGTGGCCACGTGCTGGGCGGGCTGTGCTTCATCAGCGCGGTCAAGCAGGACGACGGCGGCATCGCGCACCTCGGCCGCCCGGCCTCGATCACCTTCGGCGAGCGCGATGGCGGACGCAGCGCGCGCGTGGAGGCCTTCGCCGCGCTGTGCGTGCAGGCGGGCATCGACCACCGGGCCAGCGACGACATCGCGCAGGAGCAGTGGATCAAGTTCAGCTTCCTCGCCACGCTCGCAGCCGGCACCTGCCTGATGCGCGCCAGCGTCGGCGACATCGTCGCCTGCGATGGCGGCGCTGCGTTCATGGCGGCGCTGCACGACGAATGCCTGGCGGTCGCCGCGGCCGAGGGCCAGCCGGTGCCGGACAAGGCACGCACCATTGCCCGCGCCAGCCTGGTCGATGCCGCATCCGACGTGAAGGCTTCGATGCTGCGCGACCTCGAGGCCGGTGCCCGGGTGGAGGCCGCGCATATCGTCGGCGACATGCTGCGGCGTGCGCAGGCCGCTGGCATCGACGCGCCGCGCCTGCAGGCCGCCTGGGTGCACCTGCAGGCCTACGAGCGGCTGCGCGCGGGCGCCTGAGCAGGTCCCCGTGCGCGCGCACGCGTGCCGGCACCCTCCGCGACATCGTGCAGGTAGCGTCCGCGGCACGCAGCGCCTTGCCTGCAGCGAAGGTCGCTGCGTCTGCTGGCCCCGTGTCCGGTTGCCACGAGGGTCGTGTACCCTCCGCGATCCAGTCCAAAGGGAGCAGCAGATGCGGAAGGAAGCACTGGCGGCGTGCGTACTGGCGATGGCCTTGTCCGGCTGCGGCGGATCGCCCGCACCGGATGCGGCGGCACCTGCGGCCGACGCAGATGGCGCAGCCGCAGCATCGGCAACCGCCGAACCCGAAGCGGGCGTCGACGCTGGCGACGCCGGCGGGGACGGCGCGGCGACCACCGCGCCTGCCGGCAGCGTGCTGGACCGCGACGGCAACCCGGTTCCGCTGGTTGCCTTCGACATCGACAGCGTGCCCACCAGCACTGCGGCGCTCGGCGAACTGCCCTTCTTCTCGCTGCCTGCGGGATATGCGCCGCAGAACCGCGCGCAAGTGCGTCGCTACGCGCGTTTCCCGTTCCGCCTCGGCGACGGCCTGCACTGGGTGGAGGGCGCGAGCTGGAACGCGAAGATCAGCGTCGACCGCGACAGCCGCCCCGACAAGGAATTCTCCGCGCGCGAGCTGCGCCGCAACCTCGAAGCGGTGCTGACCGACGCGGGCGCGCAGACGGTGTTCGAAGGGCCGTTGCGCCGCAACATGTACTACGGCGACCTCGAGCACGAGATCGGCGGCGGCTTCATCGCCGCGGTCAACATGGACCATGACGCGCAGACCAGCGTGCACGTCATCCGCCAGGCCGATCGCAACGTGTGGGTGCAGCTGGCCACCACGTCCCATGAAGCCGGACTCGCCGTGGTGGAGGAGAAGCCGTTCCAGGCCACCGCACGCTGGCGCGACGAGTTCCCCTACCTGTCCGCGCCGGAGGGCTACGACCAGGGCAACCAGCCCAAGCAGCGCGACTTCGACATGTACCCGTTCTGGACCGGCAGCGACTTCGAGGAAGTCGAGGGCCGCACCTGGGCCGGCCAGGTGTCCGCACCGGAGGGCGCCCGCTCGATGCACGAGGTCAGGCGCAACCTCGAGGCGATGATGGCCGAGGTCGGCGGCACCCTGGTATTCGAGGGACGCATCCCCGAGGAGGCGTCGGAGCGCTACGGCTTCGAGCTCAAGAGCCCCTACAGCGACGGCACCGCCTTCAGCTGGGACGACTACGAGTCGCGGGTGTACCGCGTCGATCTGCCCGCCGGTCGGCAGGTCTGGGTGCACGCCCGGCTCGAGTACAACGGCGCGGGCTGGGTCGTGGTGGAGCGCGAGGGCTTCGTCCAGACATCGGCGCTGCTGCCGGCCGACGCGCTGAAGCGCCAGCTCGATGCCGATGGCCGGGTCGCCATCCAGGTCAACTTCGCCGTGGACAAGGCCGAGATCCTGCCCGACTCGCTGCCGCAGATCGAACAGGTGCTGGCGCTGCTGCAGCAGGATCCTTCGCTGCAGCTGTCGGTGGAAGGGCATACCGACAACACCGGGGGCGCCGACCACAATCGCAGCCTGTCGCAGGCGCGCGCGGCCTCGGTGGTGGCCGCGCTGACCGCGCAGGGCATCGACGCCGCACGGCTGTCCGCAGCCGGCTTCGGCGCGGACCGGCCGATCGCCGACAACGGCAGCGATGACGGCAAGGCCAGGAACCGCCGGGTCGAGCTGGTCAAGCGCGGCTGAACTGCCCGCAGGATCGTCCTCGCCGGACGCCGCGCACCGATGGCGCGACGTTGGCGGGG
>JAEWZE010000037.1 GCA_023395465.1 Pseudomonadota bacterium | reverse complement strand
GGCGTGGGCGGGCTGTTGCCGTTGTCGTCGGGCCGGTCGTCGTTGTCGGCCGCATCGCGCCAGCGCCAGTCGGCGGGGGTGAGCAGGGGCAGGCCGTGGGCCAGCCGCGCCTTGTCGCACTGCGCGCTGGCGGCGCCGTACTCCCACGAGGCGTCCACTTCGCGGCACACCGACGGGCGGCGCGGGTGGATCGTGCAGCGCGAGTACTCGCCGATCCGTGCATCCAGGGCGACGCAATGCACCGGCGCGCTGTGGGTGCCGCGCATGCACAGCCGGTGCGGGTCCAGGCGCTCGGTCAGCCCGGCCGGCACGCCGCCCGGCGTGGCCTCGTCCGACTCCATCCAGTGGAACGCGACCCGGTACTGGGTACAGCAGGCGCCGCAGGTCAGGCAGGGATGCGGCATCGGGGCGCGGCGCGAGGATGGGAGGCGGATTCTTCCGGGCGCCGCAGCCGCGCGCAAGTGGGATCGCCGGGCCGGCTGGCGCGGTGCCCGCGGTCAGGTTCCCGCGTCCAGGCCGGCCTGCCAGAAGCCGGCTTCCAGCCGCGCCGCCTTGGCGAAGATCGCCACCAGTTCCGGGAACCGCGCCGCGCTGCCGTAGCGCCGGTCGAGGTCGTCCAGCCAGGCCTGCGCGTCCGCGGCCACCACCTGGAAGGCCGGGCCCGAGTACTCGCCGATCCATTCGCGGTAGGGGTGCGCGTCGTCCAGGGCGCCGACGCCGCGCGGCGCCAGCGTGCGCCCGATCTCGGCATAGCCCAGGGTGCACGGGGTCAGCGCCACCTGCAGGTCGAGCAGGTCGCCGGACATGCCGATGTCCAGCACCCAGCGGGTATAGGCCACGGTCGCGGCGTGTTCGGGCGTGGCCTCGACGTCGGCCGGCGACAGGCCCCAGCGTTCGCACAGGCGCAGGTGCAGCTGCATCTCCACGTCCACGATCGCGGCCAGCCCGTCCTTGGCCGCGCGCATGTCGGCCAGGGTGCGCGCCTTGCACGCGGCCAGCGCATGCGCGCGCGCGAACTGGATCAGGAACAGGTAGTCCTGCACCAGGTACTGGCGGAACGCGGCGGCGGGCAGGCTCCCGTCGCCCAGGCCGCGCACGAAGGCGTGGTCGACATAGGCGTTCCAGTCGTCGGCCGCGGCCGCCTTGAGCCGTTCCAGCAGCGACATCACGCAGCCTCCGCGTCGTACACGGCGTCGAAGAACGCCAGCTCCAGCGCCACCGCGCGCTGGAAGAAGTCGCGCGCCAGCGCTGCTTCGCCCGGCCCCACGCGGTCGAGCTCGTCGCGCAGGAAGCCGACGAAGCCGGCGAAGAACGGGTTGTCGTGCAGGCTGATCCACTCGGCATGGACGAAGTTGCCCGGACGCGGCTGCGGTGCCCGCGTTGCCCAGTCCAGGTACAGGCCTTCGGCGACGTTGAGCACGGCCAGCGTGGCGGCGTACGAGCGGGTCGCCGCGGCTTCGCGCATCAGTGCCTTGAAGCCGGCGGTCGGCGCGGCATCGGGCGCGCTCGCCCGCGTGGACGCATCCACGCCCAGTGCCGCGAACGCGCGCAGGAAATAGTCGTTCTCCTCGCTGCAGACCATGCCGGCGAACCGGCCCAGGCGCAGCCGCGCCTCGAAGCTGTCGGCGCTGGCGATGGCCGCACCGAGCAGGGTCACGAAGGCGTCGATGAAGCGGTGGTCCTGCACCAGGTAGCGCGCCATGGCCGCGTCGGCGATGCGGCCGCTGCACAGCTCCTGCACGAAGCGGTGCTGCACGGCCTGCGTCCATGCCGGTTCGGTGCCGGCGCGCAGGTGTTCGCTGAAACGGGGGGACATCGCGCTTCTCCTGGTGGTGGCGGCGCGGCGCGCGGCCGGCGCGATTGTCCGGGACCGGCGCGGCGCCGTCCATGCGCAGCGCGGCCACGCTGCGCGCCACCGGCCCGCGACGCGGACGGTCGGCGATAATCCCGGCATGACCGCTCCCTGCAACATCGCCGCCGCGCTGCCGCGGCTGGCCGCCGAGGCGCCCGCGCGCATCGCCATGCACTGCCCCGGCCCGCGCGGCGACTACGCCATGTCGCTCAGCTACGGCGAACTGGACGCGCGCAGCGACGCCATCGCCGCCGGCCTGGCCCGGCGCGGCATCGTCCGCGGCACCCGCACGGTGCTGATGGTGCGGCCCACGCCGGAGTTCTTCCTGCTGATGTTCGCGCTGTTCAAGGCCGGCGCGGTGCCGGTGCTGGTCGATCCGGGCATCGACCGGCGCGCGCTGCGCCAGTGCCTGGACGAGGCGCAGCCGGAGGCCTTCATCGGCATCCCGCTGGCGCAGTTCGCGCGGGTGCTGCTGGGCTGGGCGAAGTCGGCGCGGGTGCGCGTCACCACCGGGCGCCGCGCCCTGCTCGCCGACGCGACCCTGGCGCAGGTCGAGCGCGACGGCGCCGGCGCCGGTCCGCAGCTGAGCGACACCGCGCCCGACGACCTGGCCGCGATCCTGTTCACCAGCGGCTCGACCGGCGTGCCCAAGGGCGTGGTCTACCGCCACCGCCATTTCGCCGCGCAGATCGCGATGCTGCGCGATGCGTTCGGGATCGCCGGCGGCGGCGTCGATTTCCCGACCTTCCCGCCGTTCGCGCTGTTCGATCCGGCGCTGGGGCTGACCTCGATCATTCCCGACATGGATCCGACCCGGCCCGCCGAAGCCGATCCGGTGAAGCTGCACGCGGCGATCGCGCGCTTCGGCGTCGACCAGCTGTTCGGCTCGCCCGCGCTGATGCGGGTGCTGGCCGACCATGGCGCAGCGCTGCCGACGGTCAGGCGCGTGACCTCTGCCGGCGCGCCGGTGCCGCCGGAGGTGGTGGCCAGGATGCTGGAGCTGCTGCCGGACGAGGCATCGTTCTGGACGCCCTACGGCGCGACCGAGTGCCTGCCCGTGGCGGTGATTGAAGGGCGCGAACTGCTGTCGCTGCGCGAGCGCACCGAGCAGGGCGCCGGCACCTGCGTCGGGCGTCCGGTCGCGCCCAACCAGGTGCGCATCATCCGCATCGGCGACGAGGCGATCGTGCAGTGGTCGGACGAGCTGCTGGTCGCGCCGGGCGAGGTCGGCGAGATCACGGTGGCCGGGCCCAGCGCGACCGATGCCTACTTCAACCGCGAGGCGCAGACGCGGCTGGCGAAGATCGAGGAACGCGGCGAACACGGCGTGCGCACCGTCCACCGGATGGGCGATGTCGGCTGGTTCGATGGCGACGGACGGCTCTGGTTCTGCGGGCGCAAGTCGCATCGGGTGGAAACCGCCGACGGCCCGCTCTACACCGAACAGGTCGAGCCGGTGTTCAACGTCCATCCCGAGGTGCGTCGCACCGCGCTGGTCGGCATCGGCGCCGCCGGCGCGCAACGGCCGGTGCTGTGCGTGGAAACCGTGGCAGGCACCGGCGCCGCGCAGCACGCGCGGATCGCGCAGGAACTGCGCGCGCTGGGGGCGCGCTTCGCGCATACCGCGCGCATCGACCGCATCGTGTTCCATCCGAAGTTCCCGGTGGACATCCGCCACAACGCCAAGATCGGCCGCGAATCGCTGGCGCGTTGGGCCGCGCGCAGGAGCCAGGCATGAAGCTGCTTCTCACCGGGGGTGGGGGCTTCCTCGGCCAGGCCCTGTGCCGCGGCCTGGTCGAACGCGGGCATGAGGTCGCCAGCTTCAACCGGGGCCGCTATCCGGCGCTCGACGCGCTCGGCGTGCGCCAGGTGCAGGGCGACCTGGGCGACGGCGATGCCGTGCGCGCGGCCGCCGGCGGCATCGACGCCATCTTCCACAACGCCGCCAAAGCCGGCGCCTGGGGCAGCTACGACAGCTATTACCAGGCCAACGTGATCGGTACGCGCAACGTGCTCCAGGCCTGCGCGGCGCACGGCATCGGCCGGCTGGTCTACACCTCCACGCCCAGCGTGACCCATCGCAAGACGCATCCGGTCGAAGGCGGCACCGCCGAGTCCGTGCCCTATGGCGAAGGCTTCAAGGCGCCCTACGCCACCACCAAGACCATCGCCGAGAAGGAGGTGCTGGCCGCCAACGGCAGCGCGCTGGCCGGCGGCGCGACCCTGGCGACCGTCGCCCTGCGTCCACGCCTGATCTGGGGCCCGGGCGACCAGCAGATCCTGCCGCGCCTGGTCGAGCGCGCGCGGGCCGGGCGGCTGCGCTTCGTCGGCGACGGCCGCAACCGCATCGACACCACCTACATCGACAACGCCGCGCAGGCGCATTTCGATGCCTTCGAGCACCTCGCGCCGGGCGCCGCCTGCGCCGGCCGTGCCTACTTCATCAGCAACGGCGAGCCGATGCCCACGCGCGAGATCGTCAACGCGCTGCTGGCCGCCGCAGGCGCCCCGCAGGTCGAGGGCACGATCCCGTTCGCGGCCGCCTACGCGATCGGCGCGGCCTGCGAGACGCTGTGGCCGCTGCTGCGGCTGAAGGGCGAGCCGCCGATGACGCGTTTCCTGGCCGAGCAGCTCAGCACCACCCACTGGTATTCGATGGAGCCGGCGCGGCGAGATTTCGGCTACGTGCCGCGCGTGTCGATCCAGGAGGGCCTGCGCCGGCTGCAGGCCGCGTGGTCCGGCGGCGCAGGGCCTGGCTGAGCGAGGCGCAGGTTTCACGACGGTCTCACCCGGCTCTCACCGGCCCGCGACCGGGCCTGCCGTAGCGTCTGCCGTGCATCCATTCCACGGGCCACGCGCCCATTGCCACGGAGACGCTCCATGCTCAGGTACGCCGTCATCTTCTTCGTCATCGCGCTCATTGCCGCGGTCCTCGGTTTCTCCGGTGTCGCCGGCGCCGCCACCAACATCGCCTGGATCCTGTTCGTGGTCTTCGTGATCCTGGCGATCGTGTCGCTGCTGCGCGGCAAACGCGTCTGACCCGGGGTTGAGTCGCGTTGCGTAAAGGGCCCGCCGCGAGGCGGGCCTTTCGCGTGTCCGGGGCCTTGCGCCGCGTCCGCGCAGGCGGGCCCACCCGGCGACGGATGGCCACGCGACTGCCACACGCCGCCACCCGGGCCACCGCTACAATGCCGCGCATGGCCAGCGTCCCCCCGTTTCCCCTCGATGCCCTCAAGCCGGTCGCCGGCCGCGCGCTGGAGATGGCGCTCAATCGCGCGATCGCACTCGATGCCGACACCCGCGCCGCGCTGGCGCGCCTGGACGGGCGGGTGGTCGAACTCACGCTCGCCGCGCCGCCGCTGGCGCTGCAGCTGCGCGTGCAGGGCGATCGCCTCGCGGTCGGTCCGGTCGAACCCGCGGGCGATCCGGACCTGGCGGTGCGGACCACGTTGGGCGGTCTGCTGGCCCAGCTGCCGTTCCTGCGTCGCGACGACGCGCCTGCGGTGGGCCGGGTGCGCGTGTCCGGCGACGCCGAGCTGGCGCGCAGCCTGCAGCGCCTGGCAGAGCGGTTCGACCCGGACTGGCAGCAGCCGTTGGTGAGCGTGTTCGGCGAGATCCTCGGCGTGCAGGTCGCCAATGCGATCGGCACCGCCCTGGCGCAGGCGCGATCGCTCGGCGGCAGCCTGGCGCGCAGCGCCGCCGAATACGTCACCGAGGAATCGCGCGACGTGGTGCCGCGCGCCGAACTGGAGGCCTTCCTCGACGACGTCGACGGCCTGCGCGAGGACGTCGACCGCCTCGCCGCGCGCCTGTCGCGGCTGTCTTCCGGGAGCGTGGCTTGAGCAGCCTGCTGCGCGTCGCGCGCATCGGCCGCGTGCTGCTGCGCTACCGGCTCGATTCCCTGCTCGATGCCACCCCGGCCGAGCGCTGGCTGAAGCTGATGCGGCCGTTCGTGCCGCGCGCCTCGGCCGCCATCGCCGCGCAGCCGCGTGGCGCGCGGCTGCGCCTGGCGCTGCAGGAACTGGGGCCGATCTTCGTCAAGTTCGGGCAGATCCTCTCGACCCGCCGCGACCTGCTGCCGCCCGACATCGTCGACGACCTCGCGTTGCTGCAGGACCAGGTCGCGCCCTTCGACGGCGACATCGCGCGCCAGATCGTGGAGAAGGCGCTGGGCGCGCCGATCGACGCGCTGTTCGCCGAGTTCGACACCGTGCCGCTGGCCTCGGCCTCGATCGCCCAGGTGCACGCGGCGCGGATGCATCCGGTCGGCGACGGCCCGGGCCGCGAGGTGGTGGTCAAGGTGCTGCGCCCGGGCATCGCCCGGCAGATCGCCGGCGACACCGCGCTGCTGCGCAACCTGGCCGGGCTGGTCGACCGCACTCATCCCAACGCCGACAAGATCCGGCCGCGCGAAGTGGTGGCCGAGATCGAGAACACCCTGGCCGCGGAGATCGACCTGCAGCGCGAGGGCGCCAACGCCTCGGTTCTGCGCCGCTTCTGGCTGCACTCGCCCGACCTGTACGTGCCCGAGCCGCTGTGGAGCCACACCACCGGCAACGTGCTCACCCTCGAACGCGTGCGCGGCATCAACAGCGACGACATCCGGGCGCTCGATGCGGCCGGGATCGACCGCCGCGCGCTGGCGGCCAAGGGCGTGCGGGTGTTCTACACCCAGGTCTTCCGCGACAACTTCTTCCATGCCGACGCGCACGCCGGCAACATCTGGGTCGATCCGGAACGCAAGACCGACCCGCGCTTCATCGCGCTCGACTTCGGGATCATGGGACAGCTCTCCGGCGAGGACCAGTACTACCTTGCCGAGAACTTCATGGCGATCTTCAACAAGGACTACCGCCGCATCGCCGAGCTGCACATGCAGGCCGGCTGGATGCCGTCGCACATCCGCATCGACGAACTGGAGGCGGCGGTGCGCTCGGTGTGCGAGCCCTACTTCACCCGGCCGCTGTCGGAGATCTCGCTGGGCGAGGTGCTGGGCAAGCTGTTCCGCACCGCGCAGCGCTACGAACTGACCCTGCAGCCGCAGCTGATCCTGCTGCAGAAGACCCTGCTGACCATCGAGGGGATCGGGCGCCTGCTCGATCCGAAGATCGACATCTGGGCGGTGGCGCGGCCGGTGCTCGAACGCATCCTGGTGGAGCGCTACAGCCCGCGCAGGCTGGCATCGGAGTTCCGCAAGCGGCTGCCCGAGCTCATCACCCAGGCCCCGGAGATGCCGCGCCTGCTGCACGCCTGGCTGCAGCAGCAGGTCGAGGGCCGGCACGAACTGCGGATGCGCTCGACCGACGTGGCCGAGATCACGCAGACGCTCAAGGCGCTGCAGCGGCGGATGGTCGCCGCGATCCTCGGCGTGGGCCTGCTGGTGGTCGCCGCGGTGCTGTACGCGCTCGAGGCCGGCGGCCCGGCCTTCGTCGGCGTGCCGCTGTCGGCCTGGGTGGCCGGCGTCGGCGGGCTGTGGGCGATCCTGGCGGCATTGCCGCGACGCGGCTAGCGCCGACCCGGCCTCGCGCCCGGCTCGCGCGAACCCGTCCTCCGGTCACATCCCGCGCGCCGCACCGTCTGGGTTCGGAACGAAGCAGGAAACTGGCATCATTCACCCCCGGCCCGCGTTGTCTTCGATGACAGGCGGCCGGAGGGGAGCCGGCGCCAGCCGCATCGGCACAGGGACGGGGACATGACGCTATTGCTGGCCACCAGCCTGGGATATCCCACGCTCGCATGGAGCATCGTGCTGGGCGGGCTGCTGCTGTTCTGGCTGGTGGCGGCCCTGGGCATGCTCGGCCTCGACGCGGCGGGCCTGGACGTGGCCGACGGCGCCGACGCGGGCGGCATGGTGTCGCGGCTGGGGCTGGACGGGCTGCCCACGCTGCTGGTGCTGAGCGTGGTCGCGTTCCTGGCCTGGATGCTGACCTACTTCACCCACCTGCTGCTGCTCGCGCCGCTGCCGGCGCTGCTGCGCTACGCCTTCGGCACGCTGGTGCTGCTGCTCTCGCCGATTCCCGCCATCCTGCTCGCCGCGGCGCTGCTGCGGCCGCTGCGTCGCGCGGTGCTGCGCATGCGTCCGGCGCCGGTGGCCTCGCTGCTCGGACGCGTGGCGACCGTGCGCACGCCGCTGGTCGATGCGCGCCACGGCATGGCCGAGCTCGATGACGGCGGCGCCGGGTTGATCCTGCAGGTGCGCCACGACGGCGACGCGGCGATCGCGCGCGGCGACCGCGTCGTGCTGATCGAACACGATGCGCAGGCCAACACCTGGCGGGTGATGGCCGAGCGCGATTACCACACCCTCTGATTCACCGGATCGTTCTTCAGGAGCCGCTACATGGAACTCGCACTGCTGGGCCCCTTCGTCATCGGTGCCGCCGGCGTCGCACTCGCGCTGGTCGTGCTGGCGATCGTCTTCAAGTCCTTCTACAAGAAGGTCGACCAGGGCACGGCGCTCATCGTCAACGACATGAGCTCCCAGCCCAAGGTGCACTTCACCGGTGCGCTGATCATCCCGGTACTGTACCGCGCCGAGCTGATGAAGATCAGCCTGATCACGCTGCAGATCGACCGCCGCGGCAAGGAGGGCCTGATCTGCCGCGACAACATGCGCGCCGACATCGCGGTGGCCTTCTACCTGCGCGTCAACGAGACCCAGGCCGACGTGCTGCGCGTGGCCAAGGCGCTGGGTGCCGACCGCGCCTCGGACAAGAACGCGGTCGACGAGCTGTTCAACGCCAAGTTCTCGGAGGCGCTCAAGACGGTCGGCAAGAAGTTCGAATTCACCGACCTGTTCGAGAAGCGCCAGGAGTTCCGCGACGAGATCATCAAGGTCATCGGCAACGACCTCAACGGCTACGTGCTCGAGGACGTGGCGATCGACTACCTCGAGCAGACGCCCAAGCACGTGCTTGACCCGAACAACATCCTCGACGCCGAGGGCATCCGCAAGATCACCGAGCTGACCGCCTCGCAGAATGTGATCACCAACGAGCTCTCGCAGAACGAGCACCTGGCGATCACCAAGAAGAACGTCGAGACGCGCGAGGCGACGCTGTCGCTGGAGCGCCAGCAGGCCGAGGCCGAGGCGCGGCAGAAGCGCGAGATCGAGACTATCCAGGCACGCGAGGCCGCAGAGACCCTGCGCGTCCAGGAGGAGCAGCGCCAGCTCGCCGAGGCCGCGCGCATCGAGGCGCAGCAGCTGATCGACATCCGCGACCAGAACCGCATGCGCGAGGTGGAAGTGGCCGAACAGAACCGCCAGCGCGCCGTGGCCATCGAGGCCGAACGCGTGGCGCGCGCGCGCCAGCTCGAGCAGGTGACCACCGATCGCGAGGTGCAGCTGCAGGGCGTGGAGCGCGACAAGGTGGTCGAGCAGGGTCGCATGGACGTGGCCAACATCACCCGCGAGCGCATCGCCATCGACAAGACCGTGGCCCAGGAGGAGGAGCGCATCAAGGAGGTGCGCGAGGTGTCCGAGGCCGACCGGCTCAAGCAGATCGCGATCCTCGACGCCGAGGCGCGCGCGCAGCAGGCGCTGCTCGAAGCGGTGAAGAAGGCCGAGGCGGGCGAAACCGCGGCGAAGCACCGTGCGGTGGAGATCACCACCCTGGCGCAGGCCGAGCTCGAGGCCGCCAACCGCCAGGCCGAGGCCAAGAAGGTGATCGCCGATGGCGTGCGCGCCGAGCGCGCCGCGCCGGGGCTGGCCGAGGCGCAGGTCAAGGAGGCCGGCGCGGTGGCGATCGAGAAGGTCGGCATCGCCGAGGCGCGCGTGGTCGACGCGATGGCCGACGCCAACCTCAAGCAGGGCGCGGCCGAGGCCAAGGTGCTGGCCGAGAAGCTGGGCGCGCAGGCGCAGGGCGAGGAGCAGATGGGTCGGGCGCGGGCGACCGCGGTCGAGTCGATCGGCACCGCCGAAGCCGAGGTCGTGGGCAGGAAGCTGGCCGCCGAGGCCGAAGGCCTGACCCGCAAGTTCGCGGCGCTCGATTCGCTCAGCGAGAACGCGCGCGTGCACGAGGAGTACCGCATGGCGCTGGACACCAGCCTCAAGCAGGCGCTGGCTTCGATCGAGGCCGGCAAGGAAGTGTCCAAGGAGAACGCCGAGGTCATCGCCACTGCGCTGCGCAATGCCGACATCGACATGGTCGGCGGCGACGGCGGCATGTTCGACAGCCTGGTGCGGGCGATCTCGCTGGGCAAGTCGATCGAAGGCCTGGCCGACAAGAGCCCGGTGGTGCAGGAGCTGATGCAGAAGTACCTGGGCGTGGGCCTGAATCGGGGATTGCCGAAGGCGGACGCCGACGCGCCCGCGAGCTGACGCTTCAAACCCCCTCCTCCGCTTGCGGGGCATTGCGCCCTTTACGGGTGGAGGGTTGGGGTGGGGGCAACGATCGCAACGTCCCTTCCAGCGCGCTTCGCGCGCGCCCCCTCCCAGCCTTCCCGCAAGCGGGGAAGAAGTACCAGCCCAGCAGGATGACGAGCGGCGATGACCGATCCGAAGCAGGACAACACCGGCGGGATTGAAAGCGGCGCCGCCACCAGCACCGTCGACCAGGCCGTCGCCCAGGGCGGCGCCTACGAGGTGCTGCGCCGCCGGCTGGTCGAGCAGGGTGCGCGCCTGCGCGCGCTGGCCGACGGCCTCAACGCGCGCCGGCTGCAGGAGTTCGGCGACAGCCGGCTCGAGGTGGCGGGCCGGTTCCGGGTGCGTACCGAGCACAACTGCGTCGGTCGCGACATCGTCCAGGTCGGCGACGACCTGCTGCTGTTCGGCTACAACGTGTTCCTGGGACTCAAGACCCAGACCCGGATCGAGGACGTGTTCGGGCTGTACCGGCTGGTCGAAGGGCCCGACGGTTACGACGTGACCCCGGTCGACCCGAAGGACAGCTTCCTGGCGCAGCCGGGCTTCGTCCACGACTTCACCGAACTCTACGCCTACTATCGCCATGCGCGCCTGCTGCAGCTGATCAAGCGCGACGGCAAGCTGCTGGCCGCGTTCCAGATCGGCGAGCGCAGCAGCGACGTGCGCGTGTTCCGCTGGGCGATCGGCAGCGACGGCACGCTGGCGTGGATCGACTCGCGCGGCGAACGCGACATCGCCCTGCCGCCGCCGTTCGACTTCGAATGGACCCGCGCCACCCGCGACCTGATGGTGGCCGGCCGCCATCCGCACCTGAACATCCTCGACACGCTGTTCGTCGAAACCACCGGCGGCGACCTCACGATCAAGGTCGAGAACAACACCGGCACCGGCCAGGGCGTGTACAACGAGCCGGTGGAGGACAGTACCCAGTCGCTGGACGATGCCACCATCGACTACGCCCGGGTCGGCTCGCTGGTGCTGCTGAAGATCCTGCCGTATCGCGAGCAGCAGTGGCGCGGCCTGATCTACAACACCATCACCGGATCGGTGGTGCGCAACGACGCCATCGTGCAGGCCTGCGTGCAGCTGCCCGAGGACCACGGGGTCATCTTTCCCGGGGGCTACTACCTGCAGAGCGGCGAGCACAAGGCCTTCGACGCGGCCATGCAGGGCATGCAGTACAAGCGTAGCGTGCGCTCGCCCAACGGCGAGGACGTGCTGTACGTGTTCTACGAGCGCGACGGCGGCCGCTCGGCGCTGTTCGTCTACAACACCATCCGCCGCGAGCTGCAGAATCCGCTGTTCGGCCATGGCTACGCCTTCCTGCAGGACGGGCGCATGGTGCTGTTCCACGCCGAGGGCGACGCGCCCACGCGCATCCACCCGATGCAGGTCTGGCAAACCCCGTTCACCAGCGAGGAGTTCGCCGCGCAGCGGCCGGCCGGCAACAGCTTCATGGGCCGGATCGGCAATGCCGCGCTGGTACGCGGCATCTCCGACCTGCTCGAACTGGGCCGCGGCATCGACGACGCGCGCGTCTCCGCGCAGCGCTACCAGCTGCTGGTGCACGGCACCCGGCGCATGTTCGACGCGCATCACTGGCTCGACGACGCCCACTGCGACGGCGCGGCCTCGCTGCTGCACGAGATCAGCGCCACCGGCGAGTCGGTGCTCGACGAGTACGAGAAGGTGGAGGACATCCGCCGCCAGTCCGACACGGCCATGGCCGAGGCCAGCGCGGCGCACCGCGCGCTGCTGGCGAAGCTGCAGCCGGAGAACTGGACCGCGATCGACGAATTCGTCGAGGCGCTGGGCGCGATCTCGCGCCAGCGCGGGCACCTGCTCACCATCCGCGACTACCGCTACATCGACACCGGCGCGATCGACGCGATGGGCCAGGCGCTGCAGCAGGCGCAGGAGCGGGTGGGCGCGGCCACCGGCGCGTTCCTCGGCGGCGAGAAGGCGCTGGCGCCGATGCACGCGCGCCTGCAGGAGCTCGACGCGGCCGCGCAGCAGGCCGGGACCGCACGCGCGCTGGCCGAACAGCTGGCCGCGATGCAGGCGATGTCGGCCGAACTGGACATGCTGTCGGAGCTGATGGCCAGCCTGAAGGTCGACGACGCCACGCAGCGCACCCGCGTGGTCGAGGCGATCTCGGCGCTCTACGCACGCCTCAACCAGGCCCGCGCGCGCGCCGAGCAGAAGCGGCGCAGCCTCGGGTCGGCCGAGGCCGTGGCCCAGTTCGGCGCGCAGTTCGCGCTGTTCGGACAGTCGGTCTCCAGTGCGCTGGGCCTGGCCACCGATCCCGAGCGCGCCGACGAGCAGCTGTCGCGGCTGATGGTGCAGCTGGAGGAGCTGGAGAGCCAGTTCGGCGAACACGAGCAGTTCCTCGGCGACATCCTGGCCAAGCGCGAGGAACTGCTCGACACCTTCGAGGCGCACCGCCAGGCGCTGCTAGACCAGCGCCAGCGCAAGGCGCAGTCGGTGTTCGATGCGGCCGCGCGCATCCTCGAAGGCCTGGTCCGGCGCACCGAGCGCTTCGTAACGCTCGACGAGCTCAACGCTTTCTTCGCCGGCGACCCGCTGATCCTCAAGCTGCGCGAGCTGGCCGGGCGCCTGCGCGAGTACCGCGACAGCGTCAAGGCCGACGACCTGGAGGCGCGCCTCAAGGGCGTGCGCGACCAGGCGGTGCGCAGCCTGCGCGACCGCAGCGACCTGTTCGAGGACGGCGGCCACGTCATCCGGCTGGGTCCGCGCCACCGGTTCAGCGTCAACGTCCAGCCGCTGGACCTGACCATCCTGCCGCGCGGCGACGGCCTGGCCGTGCACCTGACCGGCACCGACTACTACGAGGCCATCCACGATCCCGAACTCGACGCGCTGCGCGACTGGTGGCAGGTGTCGCTGGATTCCGAATCGCCGGCGCTCTACCGCGGCGAGTACCTGGCCGGACTGATCTTCGACGCCGCCGTGCACGGGCGCGATGGACTGGACCTGGACACGCTGGAACACGCCCTGGCCGACCCGGCCGCGCTCGATCGGCTGGTGCGCGAGTTCGCCGCGCCGCGCTATCGCGAAGGCTACGATAAGGGGATCCACGACCACGATGCGGCGCGGCTGCTGCAGGCGCTGGTGCCGCTGTACCGCGGCGCGGGCACCCTGGTGCATGCACCCGCGGCCCGCGCGCTGGCGCTGCTGTTCTGGGCGCGTCACCAGCAGCGGCAGGACGTGCAGGCCTGGCCCGAACGCGCGCTCGGTGCGGAGGCGGTGCGCGGCCTGTTCGGCACGCGCGAAGGCATCGAGGCGCTGCAGGCGGAGATGGCGGCGGCCCTGGCGGAATTCATCGGCGAGAGCGGGCTGCCGTTCGAGGACGCGCAGGCGCAGGCCGCGGCCCTCTATCTGTTTGCCGAACTGCGCGAGGGCGAGCCGACCTTCGGCTTCAGCCACTACGCGCGCGACCTGCTCGAGGCGCTCGACGCGCAGCTGCGCACCGCCGGGCTGGCGGAAGGGTTCGAACGCTCGCTGCGCCAGTCGCCGTCGCCGGCCGCGCAGTGGGCGCAGCTGGCGCAGTGGCTGCGGGCGATGACCCGCGATCCGGCCCAGGCGACCCTCGCCGGTTACGTGCCCGAGGCGATCGCCCTGCGGCTGGTCGGGCGCGAGCTGCGCCATCGCAACGTCGAGGCCACCCTGGTGGCGGCGGTGGACGGCCTGCTCGGCGAGCATCCGCGTATCGCCGGCGGCCGCCTGGCGCTGTCGGTCGACGATTTCCTGGCCCGCTTCGGCAGCCATCGCGAGCGGTTCGTGCCCGGCTTCGAGCGCTACCAGGCGCTGCGCCAGCGCATCGCCGCGCGCGAGCGCGAAGCGCTGCGGCTGTCCGAGTTCCGCGCGCGGCCACTGAGTTCGTTCGTCCGCAACCGGCTGATCAACGAAGTCTACCTGGCGGTGATCGGTGACAACCTCGCCAAGCAGATGGGCACCGCCGGCGAGGACAAGCGCAGCGACCTGATGGGCCTGCTGATGATGATTTCGCCGCCAGGCTACGGCAAGACGACGCTGATGGAGTACGTCGCCAGCCGCCTGGGCCTGGTCTTCATGAAGATCAACGGGCCGGCGCTCGGGCACGAGGTGCGGTCGCTGGATCCGGCGCAGGCGCCCGACGCCACCTCACGCCAGGAACTGGAGAAGCTCAACCTGGCGCTGGAGATGGGCAACAACACCATGCTGTATGTCGACGACATCCAGCACACCCATCCGGAGTTCCTGCAGAAGTTCATCTCGCTTTGCGACGGCACCCGCCGCATCGAGGGCGTGTGGAAGGGCCGCACCCGGACCTACGACATGCGCAGCAAGAAGTTCTGCGTGGTCATGGCGGGCAACCCCTACACCGAGTCGGGCGAGGTGTTCCGGATCCCCGACATGCTGGCCAACCGCGCCGACATCTACAACCTCGGCGACGTGCTCGGCGGAATGGAGGACGCCTTCAAGCTCAGCTACATCGAGAACAGCCTGACCTCCAATCCGGTGCTGGCGCCGCTGGCCACGCGCGACCTGGCCGACCTGTACCTGCTGGTGGACAAGGCGTCGGGCAAGGACGTGTCCACCAATGCGCTCAGCCACGCCTACAGCGGCGCCGAGGTCAACGAGATCGTGGCCACGCTGCAGCGGCTGATGCAGGTGCGCGACGTGGTCTACCGGGTCAACCAGCAGTACATCGCCAGCGCCGCCCAGGCCGACCGCTACCGCACCGAGCCGCCGTTCCGGCTGCAGGGCAGCTATCGCAACATGAACAAGCTGGCAGAGAAGATCTCGCCGGTGATGAACCCGGCCGAGCTGCAGCAGCTGATCGCCGACCACTACCTGGGCGAAGCGCAGCTGCTGACCACCGGCGCGGAGGAAAACCTGCTCAAGCTGGCCGAGCTGCGCGGCACGCTGGACGAGGCGCAGGCCGCGCGCTGGGCGCAGATCAAGCGCGACTTCCTGCGCAACAAGGCGATGGGCGGCGAAGATGCCGACACCGGCGCGCGCGTGGTCGCGCAGCTGGCCGACATCGCCGAAGGCCTGACCTCGCTGCGCACCCAGCCTGCGCCGGTACAGGCCGCGCCCGACGTGCCCTGGGAGCGCCTGCTGGCGTCGCTGCAGCAGACCGTGGCCGCGCGCAGCGGCCAGGACGAAGGCGCGGCACAGTGGCTGCAGTCGCTGCCGGAGGCCATGCGCGGCGCCTTCGATCCGGTGCTCTCGCACCTGGCACAGGGCCAGGAGCGGCAGGCGCAGCTGAACTCGGCGCTGGTACAGATCCTCGACCTGCTGCGCACGAAGCTGTCCGAAGCAGCGGTCGCGCCGGCGCAGGCGCCCGGCCGGCGCGCGCGGCCCAAGAGCGCGCAGGAGATCGAGCTGGAAGAACTGCTGCGCCAGCTGCGCTTCCGCGCCGACCGGAAGCCGGGCGAGTCGTGAGCCGCGACCCGGCGCCGGTCGACCTGGACGATGCGCTGGCCGTGGTCGGCTACGGTGCGGACGCGCTCGACGGGGCGCTGGACGCACGTCTGGCCGATGCCCTCGACCATGCGCCCGCGGCCGCGCTGGTGCAGCGGCTGGACGAGCTGCGGCGGGCGCTGCA
>JAEWZE010000013.1 GCA_023395465.1 Pseudomonadota bacterium | reverse complement strand
ACCTCGAGTTCGAGGATCCCCGCCTGCGGATCGTCGTGGTGCCACTGCTGGTAGATCTCGACCTGGCCGTGCTCGGGGTCGATGCGCGCATCGTCCTGGCGCTCGAAGCGGATCAGCAGCAGCTGCCCGGCATTGAAGCCGGCGATCCAGCCGGCCGAGGGCGCGATGAAGACCTTTCCGCGCCGACCGGCCTTGCCCGGCGGAGGCGGCACCAGCTGCAGCGAATACAGCCCGTCCTCCCACCAGGCGACCGGCCCGTCGAACACCGCGTCGCCATCGGCCCGCAGGCGCGCGTCCTCGGGCCGGGCCACCGGCGCGAACACGCGGCTGCCCGCGGGCAGGCGGGTGTTGAACCACAGGTCGCGGCGCAGCGCGCGGTCGCGCCGGTTCACCGCTTCGGCGGCGAGTTCGAGCGTCGCCGGCGCGCGGCCCGACAGGCGGTACGACTGGCTCGCCTGCAGCCCGCTCACCGGGCTCGCCACGCCTTCGAGCACCAGTGCGTGCGCGCTGCGTTCGACGATGCGGTTGCGCGCATGCGCCAGCCACGGATCCGGCGGCCAGGGCGCGGCCGCGGCGCGGCGCTGCGGGTTCACGTCCTGGTTCTGCCACCAGCGCGATTGCGGGCCCAGCCACAGCTCATGGCCGAAGTACGGCAGGTCCGGACCATCGGCGGCGGGTTCCGGCGCGGGCACCGTGTCGAGCGCCGGACCGACCTTGAGCACGTTGCCGCGCCCGGGCAGCGACAGGTGCACCACGCGGCCGCCGATCGCGGGCGCCACTTCGACCTGCAGGTGGCCGTCGTCCAGGCGCACGCGCTCCGGAGCGGACGCCGCGGCAGCGGGCCCGGCAGTTTCTTCGGTCGCCGCCGCGTTCGCGCACAGCGCCACGCCCAGCAGCAGGGCGGCGGCGCGGCGCAGGCGCGGGGCGGTGGCCCGCATCACATCGTGTGCGTGGGTTTCTCGGCGGCCAGGGTGCCGGCGAGCAGCGTTTCGATCCGGCCCCGCACCGTCTCGCCTTCCGGCGTATCGGCGAACTGGACGCCGACGCCCGCGGTGCGCGCGCCCTGCGCGCCGGTCGGGGTGACCCAGACCACCTTGCCGGCGACCGGCAGGCGCTCGTGGGATTCGGGCAGGGTCAGCAGCAGGAACACCTCGTCGCCGAGGAAGTAACGCCGCGGCGTGGGCACGAAGATGCCGCCGTTCTTCAGGTAGGGCATGTAGGCACTGTACAGCTGCGCCTTGTCCTTCAGTGCCAGCGAAAGGATGCCCTGGCGCGCGCCGCCCGCGGTCGTGTTCATCGATACCTCGTGTTTGCGGATGCCGGACCCGGCGCATGCCCGCCGCGCCAGGACAGCAGCAGCTCCGCGACTGCGAGGTCCGCGCGCACCGTGGTGCGCAGCAGGTCGCGGGTGCGGTTGGCCGCATCGAACCACTGCGCCAGCTTCCGGATTCGCGCCGGATCGGTCAAGCCCGCGGCCTCGTCCAGCGCCAGGTCGGCGGCATGGCGCAGGCGCAGGTCGGCGTGCTCGTCGCCGGTCCAGCGCTGCGCGGTCTCGATCGGCGCGGCGTCGCCGCGCGCTAGCCTGGCCAGGTCGTCGCCGACCTCGCGGCGCAGCCGCATGCCGCCATCGCGCAGCCACGCATCGGCCAGGCCGGGGTGGCCGCGCGCCGCGTCCAGCGCCTCGACGGCGGCGCCGGACGCATGGCCCTGCGCCTGCAGCCAGGCCAGCGCCTCGTCGCGCCGCGGCAGGCCGAACTCGAGCCGCTGGCAGCGACTGCGGATCGTCGCCGGCAGGCGCGCCGGATTCGACGCGACCAGCCACAGGTAGCGGCCGGGTTGCGGCTCCTCCAGCGTCTTGAGCAGGGCATTGGCCGCGGACGTGTTGATGGCATCGGCCGGATCGACGATCGCCACCTGCGCGGCGCCGTACTGCGGCGTCAGCGACAGCTTCTCCGACAGTTCGCGGATCTGCTCGATCACGATCTCGCTGCGCAGCTTGGTGCCTTCGCGGTTGGGCTGCAGCGTGACCACGTGGAAATCCGGGTGCGTACCGGCCTCGATGAGGTGGTCGGACCGCGGACCGTGCGCGCCAAGCAGGTGCGCGGCCAGGCGTTCGGCCACCGCTCGCTTGCCCAGCCGCGCCGGCCCGCAGATCAGCAGCGCATGGCCGAGGCGGCCTTCCGACAGCGTGCGCGCGGCGTGGTCGAAGGCGCGCTGCTGCCAGGGGGCGAGCGGGCCGCTCATGCGCGTCCCATCCAGTCGCGCAACAGCCGCACCGCCTCATACGCCACCTCGGCAGCCGGCGGCGAGGCGTCGACCACGCGGAAGCGCTGCGGCTCGGCGGCGGCGCGTGCGCGGTAGCTGGCACGCACGCGTTCGAAGAACTCGTCGCGCTCGGCCTCGATACGGTCGGGCACGAGGTCGCGGCCGCGGGGGCGCTCGCGACCGCGGCCGACTTCGACATCCAGCAGCAGGGTCAGGCCGGGACGCAGCCCGACCGCGCGCCGCTCCAGGTCCGCGATCCAGTCCACGTCGAGCCCGCGCCCGCCGCCCTGGTAGGCGTAGCTCGAATCGGTGAAGCGGTCGCACAGGACCCAGGCGCCGCGCTCGAGCGCGGGCACGATCGTCTCGCGCACGTGCTGGGCACGGGCAGCGAACATCAGCAGCAGCTCGGTCTCGGCGGCGGGCGGTTCGTGCGCGGGGTCGAGCAGCAGGCGGCGGATCATCTCCGCCAGCGGCGTGCCGCCGGGCTCGCGGCTGCAGACCACTTCCTGGCCGCCCTCGCGCAGCGCCTCGCGCAGGGCGTCGAGCACGGTGGTCTTGCCCGCGCCCTCGCCGCCCTCCAGCGAGACGAAGCGCGCATGCGTGCGCAGCGACTGCATCACGGCCCGAACTGCGTGCGGTAGCGGCGCACGTACTCGCGCACCGCGGCGTTGTGTTCGTCCAGCGTGCGCGAGAACACGTGGCGGCCGCTGCCGTCGCCGACCGCGACGAAGTAGAGCTCGTCGCCCTCGGCCGGCCGCGTCGCCGCGCGGAGCGCGTCGACGCCGGCCATCGCGATCGGGGTCGGCGGCAGGCCGTCGCGGGTGTAGGTGTTGTAGGGCGTGTCGGCCAGCAGGTCGGCGCGGCGGATGTTGCCGGCGTAGCGGCTGCCCATGCCGTAGATGACGGTCGGATCGGTCTGCAGGCGCATGCCGCGCTGCAGACGGCGCACGAACACCCCGCCGATGCGCGCGCGCTCCTCGGCGATGCCGGTTTCCTTCTCGATGATCGAGGCCAGCACCAGCGCCTGCCCGGCGTCCTGCAGCGGCAGGTCCGGCGCGCGCGCTTCCCAGGCCGCCTGCAGCGCGCGTTCGAGCGACTGGTTGGCGCGACGCAGCAGGTCCAGGTCGGTGTCGCCGCGGGTGTAGACGTAGGTTTCGGGCAGGAAGCGGCCCTCGGGGTGCACGCCGGCGCGGTCGAGCTTCGCCATCAGCGCGGCATCGTCCAGGTCGCCGATGCTCTGTACCAGCGGCGTGGCCCGCGCCAGCGCCGCGCGCAGTTCGCGGATGTTCCAGCCCTCGACGATGGTGAAGCGGTAGCTGAGCACGCGGCCATCGCGCATGCGCTGCAGCAGGGTGCGCGGCGACATGCCCGGCTCCAGCGCGTACTCGCCCACCTGCACCCGCGCGTCGGCGCCCAGCTGGCGCGCCAGCGCCTGCCATTCGAGGTCGTGGCCGTCGTGCACGCCGTTCTCGCGCAGCTTCGACAGCACGCGCCGGAAGGAATCGCCGCTCTCCACCCGCACCGTTTCGCCCGCCTCGATCCCCGACAGCGGCGCATCCGCGAAGCCGGTGTAGCGGTCGTACAGCCAGAACGCCGCGGCGCCAGCCACCAGCGCCGACAGCACGAACAGCAGCCGCAGGCCGCGCCAACGGCTAGTGGCCTTGGCCATGCGCCTGCTCCATCGTCCGGAAAGGAATGCTCATCGGCCTAGGATACCGTGGCCCCGCCGGCGTCCGCCGCCAGCGCCTGGAGCATGCCGCGCGCCTTGGCGCGGGTTTCGTCGAGTTCGCGCGCCGGGTCCGAATCGGCCACGATCCCGGCGCCGGTGCGGAAACGCACCTGCGCGCCTTCGACCTCGGCGCTGCGGATGAGGATGTTGAGGTCGAGATCGCCGTCGCGGTTGAGCCAGCCCATCGCGCCGGTGTAGGCGCCGCGCCCGCCGCCCTCGAGTTCGGCGATGACCTGCATGCAGCGCACCTTGGGGCAGCCGGTGATGGTGCCGCCCGGGAAGGTCGCGGCGATCACCTCGCCGGGACCGGCGTCGGCGCGCAGGCGTCCGCGCACGTTGCTGACGATGTGGTGCACGTGCGCATAGCTTTCGATGGTCATCAGCTCGTCGACCTCGACGCTGCCGGGCACGCAGACGCGGCCCAGGTCGTTGCGCTCCAGGTCGACCAGCATCACGTGCTCGGCGCGTTCCTTGGGATGGCCGATCAGTTCGCGCATCCGCGCGGCATCGTCGTCGCCCGGCACGCGCGGCCTGGTCCCGGCGATCGGCCGCGTCTCGACCACGTCGCCGCGCACCGAGACCAGGCGCTCGGGCGAGGCGCTCGCGACCGCCCAGCCGTCGCCGGCGTACAGGCCGGCGAAGGGCGCGGGATTGGCCTGGCGCATGCGCGCGTAGAGCTGCGCGGGATCCAGCGGCCCGGCGAATCCGGCCCGCCAGCCGCGCGAGAGGTTCGCCTGGAACACGTCGCCCGCGGCGAGGTAGTCGAGGATGCGCACGACCCCGTCGGTGAAGCGCTCCGGCGCGTCCTCGCGCACCTCCACGGGCGGCTGCCACGCGGGCAGCGGATCGAGCCCCGCGGCGGCGGCCAGTTTCCGCTCGATTGCATCGAGCATCGCGCCGTGACCGGATTCCGCCACCGCCACACATTCGCCGCCGGCATGGTCGCGCAGGATCGCGGCCGGGCAGCGCAGCGCCTGCGCCACCGGCAGGCCGCCCTCCGCCGCGGGCAGCCGCAGCACCGGCTCGACCTGCCCCGCCAGCTCGTAGCCCAGCAGCAGCGCCCAGCCGCCGCGGAATGGCCAGCGCGGCTCCTCGCGCGGCAGCCGCAGCGCGCTCCAGGCCGCGTCGAGCGCCTGCAGGAACGTACCCGTGGACGCGATGCCGGATCCGTCGCGGGTGACGCCATCGACGCCGAGGGTCAGGGACTCGCCGCTGGCGACGAGCAGCAGGTCCCAGCGCGCCTGCGCCGTGCCATGCGCGACCGACTGCAGCAGCAGCGGGCAGCCGGCGGGATCCAGGCGATGCAGCGCCAGGAGGTCGGTATCCGGCGGTAGCGGCCTGCTGATCAGCACCCTGGACTCGCTTCTGGTGACCGGCCGGGCTGGACGGGGCCGCGAAAAGGCCCCGATGCGTGCTTGCGGAAATACGCCCCTGCGGCACCCGCGCCGGCGACGGAACGCGCCGCCGCCCTGGCGCGAGCGTCGCGACTCTAGACCCGGCGGAAAATCAGCGTGCCGTTGGTGCCGCCAAAGCCGAAGGAGTTCGACAGTGCGATGTCGATCTTCGCCTCGCGCGCGGTGTGCGCCACGTAGTCGAGGTCGCAACCCTCGGACGGATTGTCGAGGTTGATCGTCGGCGGAATCACGCCGGTGTGCAGCGCCATCGTCGAGAACACCGCCTCGACGCCGCCGGCCGCGCCGAGCAGGTGGCCGGTCATCGACTTGGTGGAGCTGACCATCAGCTTCGAGGCGTGCGCGCCGAACACGGACTTGATGCCCATGGTCTCGGCCAGGTCGCCCTGCGGCGTGGAGGTGCCGTGGGCGTTGATGTAGCCGACTTCGGACGGGTCGATGCCCGCATCGCGCAGCGCGGCGACCATGCAGCGCGCGCCACCTTCGCCGTTCTCGCTGGGCGCGGTCATGTGGTGCGCGTCGCCGCTCATGCCGAAGCCGACGAGTTCGGCGTAGATGCGGGCGCCGCGCGCCTTCGCGCGTTCCCACTCCTCGAGCACCAGGATGCCCGCGCCGTCGCCCATCACGAACCCGTCGCGCTCCGCGTCCCAGGGGCGCGATGCCCGCTCCGGATCGTCGTTGCGCGTGGACAGCGCCTTCATCGCGCAGAAGCCGCCCAGCGACGTGGGCGTGGTCGCGAACTCGGAGCCGCCGGCGATCATCGCGTCGGCATCGCCGTACTGGATCATGCGCGCGGCCAGGCCGATGTTGTGCGTGGCGGTGGTGCAGGCGGTGACCACGGCGATGTTGGGACCGCGCGCGCCGGTCATGATCGAGACCTGGCCGGCGACCATGTTGATGATGGTGCTCGGCACGTAGAACGGCGAGACCTTGCGCGGCCCGCCCTCGTGGTACTTGATCGACGTCTCTTCGATACCCTTGAGTCCGCCGATGCCGGCGCCGATGGCCACGCCGATGCGGTCGGCGTCGGGCTCGCGGATCTCCAGCCCGGCGTCGGCGATCGACATCAGCGCCGCAGCCACGCCGTAATGGACGAAGGGATCCATCTTCTTGACGTCCTTCGCCGCGATCCACCGGCTCGGATCGAAATCCTTCACCGAACCCGAGATGCGGGTGGCGAAGGCGGAGGCGTCGAAATGGGTGATCGCGCCGATGCCGGAGCGGCCGCTGACGATGCCGTCCCAGCTCGTGGCCAGGTCGTTGCCGAGCGGCGACAGGATGCCGATGCCGGTGATGGCGACGCGGCGCTTGGACATGGGCGGCTCTCTCCTCGATGCATTCGTGGGCATCGCGCCGCCGGGGCGGCGCAATGCAAAACGCACGAGGCCGCAATGCGGCCCCGGGTTGTTACGTGCCGGCCCGGACGGGTCGGCGGTATCGCAGGCTTGGCGACGCCTGGCCGCTCGGGCCAGGCG
>JAEWZE010000262.1 GCA_023395465.1 Pseudomonadota bacterium | reverse complement strand
GGATCCGGATTGATTTTCCCTGCAGGCAGATTGAATGGCGTTCCTTGACCAGAATCCGGAGCTCGGCTACCCGCTCGTGGCCGGGCTCGGGCTCCTCGTGGGCAGCTTCCTCAACGTGGTGATCCTGCGCCTGCCGCGGCGCATGGAGTGGGAGTGGAAACGCGACGCGCGCGAGGCGCTGGGCGAACCCGAACTGTATGACCCGCCCCCACCGGGAATCGTGGTCGAGCGCTCGCACTGCCCGCACTGCGGCCACCAGCTGTCGTGGTACGAGAACATCCCGGTGTTCAGCTGGCTTGCGCTGCGCGGCAAGTGTCGCAGCTGCAAGGCGCCGATCTCGGTGCAGTATCCGCTGGTGGAACTGGTCACGGCGCTGCTGTGCGTGGCCTGCGTGTGGCAGTTCGGGTTCGGCTGGCAGGGCTTCGGCGCCTGCCTGCTGACCTGCTTCCTGGTGGCGCTGTCGGGCATCGACCTGCGCACGCAGCTGTTGCCCGATTCCCTGACGCTGCCGCTGATGTGGCTGGGCCTGGTCGCCTCGCTCGACAACCTCTACATGCCGGCCAAGCCCGCATTGCTGGGCGCGATTGCCGGCTACGTGAGCCTGTGGTCGGTGTGGTGGCTGTTCAAGCAGGTCACGGGCAAGGAGGGCATGGGCCACGGCGACTTCAAGCTGCTGGCCGCGCTCGGCGCGTGGGTCGGCCTGGCCGGTGTGCTGCCGATCATCCTGCTGTCGTCGGTGGTGGGCGCGGTGGTCGGCTCCGTATGGCTCGCGGCGAAGGGACGGGACCGGGCAACGCCCATCCCGTTCGGACCGTACCTGGCAGTGGCCGGCTGGATCGTGTTCATGTGGGGCGACCAGTTGATCGGCGCCTATCGGGACTACGCGGGGCTGTAGCGGCACGCGCGCTTCGCGCGCTTTTCCCCAAGGCCCCGTGCACAATCCGCGCATGGCCAACTACATCGTAGGACTCACCGGCGGCGTCGCTTCCGGCAAGAGCGAGGTGACCCGTCTGTTCGAGGCGCTCGGCGTGACCGTGGCCGACGCCGACCTCGCCGCGCGCGATGCCGTGGCCGTGGGCAGCGAAGGCCTGGCCGAAGTGGTGACGACGTTCGGGCCGGAGGTACTGGCGGCGGATGGATCGCTGGATCGCCCTGCAATGCGCCGGCGCGTGTTCGCCGACGATGCCGCACGCCTCCAAATGGAGGCGATCGTGCATCCGCGGGTGCGTGCGCTGCTGCGGACGCAGTGCGAGGCGGCGTCCGGCCCGTATGCGATCGCAGCGATTCCGCTGCTGGCCGAGGCCCTGCCCGGCACGGACGGCGGTGCCGGTGGCCGCGCCGTCTACCCCTGGCTGCAGCGCGTGCTGGTGGTGGACGTGCCCGTCGCGGTGCAGCGCACGCGGCTGCTGGCGCGCGACGGCATCGACGAAGCCCTGGCCGACCGCATGATCGCGGCCCAGGCCACGCGGCAGCAGCGGCTCGCGATCGCCGATGACGTGATCGTCAACGACGGCCCGATCGATGCCCTGCCCGCGCACGTCGCCGCACTGGACGCCCGCTACCGGCTGCTGGCCGCCGAAGCCGCAGGCTGAATCCACGCACTTCGGCTGCGCCGAGGGTCGCGAACGAACGCGAGCGCCAGCGCGAACGAACGCGAAAGAAACATTCCCACGCCGCGCCGGCGGCGGCGATATCGAGCGGCATCACTTCCACGGCGCCATTGGACAGGACAATCGGTCGCCCGCGGCCGACATGCGGTCTGTCGCGCTCGGCTGTTATCGCCATCTCCTGCCGTCGCGACTGCGCCTGTCGCGCGTGGCGGAACTCCCTGCACCAAGGAAGCGCGAAACGACCCGAGTCCACCGTCAACGGTGGCATTCCCCTGCCGATTCCTGCGCGCGAAGCTGCTCCCGACGCAGTCCTGCCTGCTCAGCCAGCCGGCGACGTCGACCACAGTCCGCGTATCGCCGCGATCCCCTGCGCGCCGTGGCCGCGCGCGATGGCGAGATCGTCCGCGGCCAGGCCACCGATGGCGTAGATCGGCAGCGAGACGGTCTGCCGCAAGGCTTCGAACTTTGCCCAGCCGATGCCGGGCTGCCCGGGGTGGCTGGGCGTGGCCAGCACCGGACCGACGATGGCGAAGTCGCAGCCCAGCGCTTCGGCCTGGGCCAGCTCCGCGGCGTCGTGGCAGGAGGCGGACAGCAGTTGTCCTGCCGGCAGCGGCCGGGCCTGGAGTCCGCGCAGCATTGCCGATGGCAGGTGCAGGCCGATTCCGTGTTCCTGCGCCAGTTCGGGCGAGCCGTTCACGAGCAGTTGCGCACCGAAGCTCCGGCACCGCGCGACGGCCTGGGCCAGCAGCCGGTGCTGGCGCTCGGGCGCAACGCCCGGCATGCGGAACTGCACCCGCTGCACCCTGCGCGCGAGCGCCGCCTCGAGCGCCGCCAGCCATGCCGCGTCGTCTTCGGGGACGGGCGTCACCAGGCAGTGGTCGGGCTGCAGCAGTGCCGCGACCACCGGGCGATCTGGGGCGGGCATGTCGTAGCGATGCAGCTTGTCCGGCTGCACCCAGGCCAGCCCCTGCCCCTCGCAGCCCCGCGGCTTGCCGCGCCAGGCGCGGATGCGGCGTACGTCCAGCCGCAGCAGGCGGCTGGGCGTCTGGTGGGGCACGACCATCAGGGCGTCGCCGACGTCGACCTCGATGCCGAGCTCTTCGCCCAGCTCACGCGCCAGGGCCGCTTCCGGCGCCTCGCCGGGTTCGACCTTGCCACCGGGGAACTCCCACAGGCCGGCCAGTTCCCTCCCCGCGCTGCGCCGCGCGAGGAGGACGCGCCCGCGTGCGTCGGTGATCACCCCGGCCATGACGTGGATCGCGCGGAGGGACGGGGTGGGCGGATCGGGAGGGAGCGGTTGGACGGCGGGCACGGGCGGCGATGGAGGGCGCAGGGCCGAAGAGTAGCAAAGCCGCGACCTGTGGGCTGGCGGCCGGGTCACAAGCCGACGCAGGGCCTGTCTGGAAGGCAGATCACGGCGCCATGCGCGCGTCCATCGACGGGCGTTGGTTGCGAGCGCGCTCGCGGATCGGGGGCTTCAACGCTCCGCCTGTGGGAACGACTTTGGTCGCAAATGCTTTCGCGCGCGAGCGCGCTCCCACAAGTCGC
>JAEWZE010000188.1 GCA_023395465.1 Pseudomonadota bacterium | reverse complement strand
GCGGTACGCAGCGATTCGTCGAAGCCGCCCACGTCCTCGTGGACCTCGCGCCGCATCAGCGCCGACAGCGGCGCCAGCGCCGGATCGCGCAGCACCCAGCGCAGCGCCGGGCCGTCTTCCGGAATCTGCACGCGCCGCTCGAACACGTCGATCGTCGCCCCGTCCACGCCCACGCGCACCACGTCGCACAGCACCAGGCCGATGCCGGGGTTCGATTCGAGGAACGCCACCTGCCGGGCGATCTTCTCCGGCAGCCACACGTCGTCGCTGTCCAGCAGCGCCAGGTAGCGTCCGCGCGCCATCGCCAGGCCGCGGTTGCGCGCCGCCGACACCCCGGCGTTGGCCTGTACCAGCACCGTGATGCGTTCTCCGTAGCGTTGGGCAAGAACCTCGCCGGTGCCGTCGGTGGAGCCGTCATCGACGACGATGATCTCCTCGACCTCGCGCGTCTGGTCCAGCACCGAATCGATCGCCCGCGCGACAAGCTCGCGCCGGTTCCACGTGGGAATGATGACGGAGGTTTCAGGGCGCATGTCGGGCATGGCATCGGATCTGGTCAAGCGCGCACTCTATCGCAGCGGCCTGCTCGGCCTGTACCACCGGCTGCGCAACCGTCGCGCACTGACGGTGGTCATGTTCCACCGGGTGCTGGCCCGGGACGACCCGCGCTGGGCTTCCTGCGACCCGGACTACACGCTCGAGGCCGGCCTGCTCGACCAGTGCCTGGCCTTCTTCCGCCGCCACTACAACGTGGTGTCGGTGGACCAGGTGCTGGCCGCCCGCCGCAAGGGCACGCAGCTGCCCGACCGCGCGCTGCTGATCACCTTCGACGACGGCTGGGCCGACAACCACGCCCACGCCCTGCCCCGCCTGCGCGCGGCCGGCCTGCCCGGGCTGCTGTTCGCCGTGGCCGATGTGGTGGACCGCAACGAGCCGTTCTTCCAGGAACGGCTGATCTCCGCCTTCCGCCGCGACACCTTGCGCGTGCCGGCACTTGCCCAGGCGCTGGCCGACGCCGGCCATCCGCTCGATCCCGTGCCGCCCGACACCATCGAAGGCCTGCGCAAGGTCATCGCCGCGCTCGAAGCGCTCGACACCGCGCAGCGCAACCGGGTCCTCGCCCCGTTCGCCGCCGCCATGGACGACGGCGTGCGGCAGATGGTCACCCGCGACGAACTGCGCGAACTGGCCGGCGGCGGCATGGCCATCGGCGTGCACGGCAAGACCCATACGCCGATGACACGGGCCGAGGAGCTGGACGCGGAGCTAGCGACGGCGCGCGCCATCGTGGGACGACACCTCGACGCGGAGCCGCCGCCAACGATGTCGTATCCGCATGGCCGCTACGACCACAGGGTGCTGGAACGTACTCGCGCCGCCGGCTACGAACTCGCGTTCACCAGCGACCCGGTGATGAATCCCGTGGACGACCGGCCCGGCTGGCTGCTGGGACGGCTGGGATTCGAGCAGGACGGCATCGCGGATCGCAACGGGCGGTTCCGGCCGGATTGGCTGGGGCTGTATCTGTTCCGGGCGCCGACGAGGCGATTGGCCGCCTGATCGCCGGCGGCTCTGGTCGGACACGCCAGTGCCCGGCGCCGGCCTCGCCGCGGGACGGCATCGGCCCGGCGAGGAACACCCGCATCTCCCGTGACGTTGCCGGCGTGCCATCCCATACCGGGCGCTATCATCTGACGATGTCGACCGATCCCAGCCGGACGCTGCGTGAGCGCCTTGGTCTTGCGACGCCCATTCCGATGGAGTTCCAGCGGGGTGACGTTGGGGAGGCGGACGGCTACGCCCGCGAGAGGATCGAATACCAGGGACTCGAAGGCGACCCCATACCGGCGTTCCTGTTCACGCCCCGGGGGCGCGCAACGCTCGGCGCGGTCGTCGTCTTCCACCAGCACAACGGCGAGTTCCACTTCGGCAAGAGCGAGGTGGCGGGCGATGTGGGCGATCCCCTCCAGGCTTTCGCACCGGCGCTCGCCCGTCGAGGCGTCGCGGTCCTGGCCCCGGACTCCATTACTTTCGAAGATCGACGCGGAGCGGTCCAGGGCGTCGAGCCGGACTACTACGACTGGCTTCGGCACTACAACGCCATGAGCTACCGGTTGCTGGATGGCGACCTGCTGATGAGGAAGTGCCTCGATGACGCCCAACGCGCCTTGAGCGTCCTTCATCAGGTCTCGGGCGTAGACGAGCGGTTCGTGGGAGTGGCGGGACACTCGTATGGCGGCTACACGGCCCTCTACCACGCCGCAGTGGATTCGAGATGCCGGTTCGCATGCATCAGCGGGGCCGTGTGCAGCTTCGAGACGCGCCGCCGGGAGGAAACCGGGTTCACCCTGTTCGAGGCGGTGCCAGGACTCGCTCGCCAGATCGACACGCACGATGTGCTTGCAGCCATCGCACCGCGGCCGACGATGGTCGTATCGGGCACCGCAGACAAGTACTCGCGGGATGCAGACCAGGTCGTGGCCAGGGTCGCCGGCGATTTCATCACCGAGCTTCGTGTCGACCGCGGACATGCGCTCGATGCGGAGAGATTCGACGCGATCGTCGAATGGATCGTCGCCCGCATGGCCGACCGGTGAGAATGCACGTCCATCGGCCAGGGACGGGCGCCGGAACGGGGACGCTGCCCGTCCCGCTACATAAAAGCGGCTGACGATGCGAGTGGTCCGCTGCGCGTTCTCGCGCGGGCAAGATGCCGACGCGCCTGCCCCACTGGCGTACGGGCCGTGCGCGTCTTCTAGTCGTCGCGTTGCGAAGTCGCACGACTGCGCGCGAACTCCGGGAAGGTCTCTTCCACCGGCACCGCATCCGGCAGGATGTAGAACACCCCGCCCCGCTCGAAGGTCGGTTGGATGATCCGCTCATAGAACCCGGGCGCGACGTTGATGCAGCCGTGCGTGACGCGGTTGTCGTCCGGCGAGGGCGAGGCGAGGCGCTCGGCGCGCCGTTCGGCCGGCACGCCGGTCGCGGTCGGGTGGATGGAGACCGCGGAATCGTAGTCCACC
>JAEWZE010000120.1 GCA_023395465.1 Pseudomonadota bacterium | reverse complement strand
AGCAGCTGGCGCTGGAACCTGGCCGCGATCCTGGCCCGGTGCGCCGGTTCCATGACCAGCACCGTATCGGCCCAGTCGATCAGCTCCGCCGAGACGGGGCAGTCCGCGTCGTGCCCTGTGCCGGCCGATGCCGTTTCCACCCCCGGCCAGTGGGCAAACACCTGCTCGGCCGTGGGGCTGCGCAGGCGGTTCTTGCCACAGACGAACAGCACGTTGTGTTTCAAGGCGTCACCTGCGGATCGCTGCGGGAATCATGGCTATTCCTCGACAAACGCCAAGCCGCGTTTCTTGAGGTCTGCCAGGGAGTCCAGCATGCCCTGCAGCACGTGCGCGGGGTGCCCCTGCCAGTCCTCGACGATCCCCACGATCCTGAGCGGGTCGCGCGTGCGATAGGACCGGGTGGGGTTTCCCGGGAACCGCCGGTTCGTCAGGTTGGGGTCGTCCTCGAACGGCCCGGTGGGCTGCACCAGATAGACGTGGCCACGACCCTCCAGCCCGGACAGCGACATGGCAAGCTCCGCGCCCCAGATGGCGGGCTCCAGCTGCGCGGAGAAGTAGACGTGCTTCAGGGCGCGGCCCTCGAAGTGGGAGCGATGGCCCGTCGCGATCGCGTCCCCGACCGCGAGCCTGGCCTTCGTGCCGTGATAGAACGGCCCCCGCACCTGGTCGCAGTTGCCGTGCGAGACCGGAATCCATTGCGCAGTCATTCGTGATCTCCATTGTTCGCTGCCGCTCGCGCCCCGGCGGACTGTCGGGCAGGCAGCCCGAATCCGTCAGCCATGGCGGGCATGACCGGGATGAGCCGCGAATCCTCGATGGCCGCGGTGCGATGCCTGACCGCCGCCCGGTACCCGGGCATGGCGAGCATCGAGCGGAATGCGTCGACCGATGGATAGCGGACAAGGAAGACCGCATGCCAGACCTCGTCCTCCGGCCCGATCAGCGATGCACCGGGCCTGCCGCTGAAGATCACGCTGCCGCCGATCCGGGAAATGGCCTGCAGCGCGATCTGCGAGTAGCGCCGGTACGCCTCGCGTCCGCTGCAAGCCGCTTCTTCCGGCAGATAGGCGGCCCGGTCGCGAAACCGCAGCTGGTTGAGCATCACCACAGGCACGTCCGCCGGCAGGGCGTCGAGCATGTCCAACTGCCGGCGGCTGAGGGGTTCATGGGGGTCGGTCACGACAGCGATCGCTCCTTGGATCACGAAAGAGGAATGCAGCCTGGCGTGCGGCTCGACCGCTGCCCGGACGGGATGTCCGCTTTCGGGCGCCCTTGGATCACCTGCGCGGAACCGGCGTCACCCTGCCGATCTCGCAGCCACGCCCGAATGCAGCAGTGGCCACGCCGCCCATCCGGGAAAGACCCTGCGACGCATGGTCCATCAGCATCACCTTGTCGCCCGGGTGCCCGCACACTGCCGCGCCGCCGCTCCTGGACACCAGCCGGATCGAATGCGCGTTGGCGAGATCCGGGCACTTTTCGACAGTTTCCACACGATAGTAGCGGTGGCCCCCGTGCCGCCGTGGCGCGACCTCGACCACCAGCCCCGCGCCGTCCTCGCTCCATCCGCGCAGGAAGCGGGCGTCGACGCAGAAATCCGTCGTGCCGCGGATATCACGCCAGTGCCGGTCTCGTGCCTCGACCCGATCCAGCGTCACCGCCGGCTCCACCTGCGCGTCGCCAGCAGGCGGTTCCCGTGCCGCGGAGGGATATGACCACGCGCCGACACAGGCACAGATGGCCGCGGCGAACGTGGGCCGAAGCCTCACGGAAACGCCACGTGCTCGACGAGCGGTGTCGCCAGCCTTGCCCACTCCGGGCGTTGGCCGGTGAACAGCGCGTCCGTGGGTGAGAAGACTGTCGGGTCGTCCAGGCTGCCCGCGTAGATCGTCACCAGCTCCGGCTCCGACTCGGGCGTGCCGAACAGCAGGCAGCCGCACTCGAAGCAGAAGTTCCGGACCGCCGGCGAGCCGCTGCCACCCTGCACGCGCGACTGCTTCACCGGCCCGGAGTGCGCGAACGCCGCCCTGGCCACGCCCAGAACGGGAACGCCACCGCTACCGGACGCGCGCTGGCAATCGCGGCAGTGACAGACGATCGAGAACAAGGCGGGACCGGATGCCCGGTACTGGACGGCACCACAGAGACAGCGGCCGGTGAGCATATGTGCTTCCACAGTAGTGGATGGAGTTGTGTGGCAGGTGACCAGGAATCGGGAGGATCCGCGCCGCGAAGTGGCGTCGGCCTGAATTCGTGCCTAGGTCCCGCCGCCATCGCCATCACCACCCCTGGGAGCATCCTGCTCCGGCCCTTCATTCCTGTTCACCCGTGGGCTGGGCAGCGCAAGCGAAATCGCGATCCCGATAGCGATGCCGAATCCAATGCCCAAGGCGGGATTGTCCAGGGCGATGCCGAGCGCAGCACCGATGGCCACGCCGATCGCCACGCCGAGGCCGAGCTTGGTGGACCTCTTGCCGTCGACGCTCCCGTGCATCCGATACGCCTCCCAATGAACCGAACACCTGAACCAGGCGGAGCCGCGAAGCGGCTTCGTCCTGAATGAACTGCTAGCCAGCGAAATTCAGCTGCCAGGACACGCCGAACCGGTCGTTGATCCAGCCGAACCGCTCGCTGAAGCCGTAATTGTCCAATGGCATCAGGACCTCGCCGCCCTCGGACAGAACACCGAACACGCGTTCCAGCTCCGGGATCGAATCGAACTCCACGAACGTCGAACTCGCGGGCGTGAACGTAAAACCATGCTTGACCGGACTGTCGGAACACATGAACTCGCGGCCACAGAGCGTGAACACCGCAAGCTTGATGGAGCCCGCCGGACCGGGTTCGCCCTCGGCGTAGCGCACGACGCTCACCATGCCCGAATCGGGAAACGTGGCGAAGTACAGATCCAGCGCGCGCTGCGCCATGCCGCCCTGGAACATGAGGAATGGTTTGGCTGTCGTCACCAGACACCTCCATGCGCGATTGCCGACCTGCACGGGAACCATGCCGAACCGGGCGCCGCTTAGGCGTCAACGAACCTCGGACCGGGCGCCGGTGCGAACCGGGCAGGGCAAAGCATAGCCTGCTGGCGCGCGGAGGCCCGAACGCCAGGCAGAAAGGCCCAAGCGCCGAGCCGGGAAGGCGGACGATGGACAAAATTTGTCCAACCGCCGAGCTCAGAGGCCGGCGCGCGGGGCAAGTAGCCCGGCCAGCCAGGCAAAAAGAGCGGACGGCCGAGCAAATAATGCCGAGCGCGGGGCTGAAAGGCCGGACGGCCGAGCAGATCAGCCGGTGGACCGAGCAAACAGGGGCGCGGGCGGGGCTAGGAAGCCGGCTCGCCGTACAAATAGTGCCGGGCGCCGAAGTTGAAGCTTGGCGAGCGGCCTGGCACGTTCAACAGACGACCGAGGAAGCGACATTGGCTGCAAGACCCGGTCGAACGCTTAATGAAATCTCAAGGGCGTTGCACTTGGGGTGTCAACTCACCCCATCTGCCAAGTAGAACTCAACCTTTCCGCAGATCTGGCATGCGTAAGTGTCAAAGTTCTCGCGATTGGTGAAGAGCCTTCCGACGTCTAGCAGAAGGCCAGGAAGCAGGCTCCCTTCATGAAGCTTCATCCGGCGAACGAAAGTCAACGGTGCTTCACAGCGAAGACAAGACAGTTCCCGCTCCTTGGCCTGAGCGGCACCGACATCTGGAACGAATTCTTTGGCCGGAGGAGTCCCATCAAGACTGGTTCCGCACTTCCAGCAGATTGCGTAGCCGTCTTCGATGGTCTCGCCACAACTCTTACATGTTTCGCCAGACATGTACGCTCCGTGTAGGGCCCGACGCTTGAACTAAGCCGCGCCGAGAAGCGGCGTCGGTCTGAATGAACTCTTAGCTGCCATCGCTGGCCCCGCAGCTGTATGAGTCCATGGTGGTCGTGTAGTTGACCCGACCGACTCTCTTGTCGAAACGATACTTGGCTGAGGCTAGTCTTGTCGAGGCGTCACAAGGACGGTCACCGGACGACTCCAGAATATCGACGCGATCAACTGCGCCGCCACTTGCCACATGCAGTTTGGCCTTGACGGTGCATGTGAAGTCCTGCGGCTTGTTGTGGCAGGCATGCGGAGGCTGCAAGACAGGCTCAACGTGGACGGGGCGGACCACTCCGCTAGCAGTGGCTGCACAGGGAAGAAGTATCAAAAGGATCGCGGTGATGCTTCTCATGGTCCCTAACGCCAGAGTTAAGGCGAGCTGCGAAGCGGCTTCGCCTTTAACGAATTGCTAGGCGTCACTCCGTTGAAAGTCATAACAACCGATTCCAGCCGGAGGATCTGTCTATACGCTCCAAGGTCTCCTTGGCGGCGTAAAACTGGCCAAGACCACAATCCTTGCAAACAACCCAAGAGAACTTTGCGGCTTTTGTGAGCTCGCTCAGGCCAGGCAACAGATCCCCGCCTTCGCCTAAGAACGACCGTATTGGCGGGCTGCGAAACAGGTTGTCCGAGCCACAAGAGCACTTTCGAGACTGCATAGAACTTCCTTGTGATGCCTAACGCCAGAGTTAAGCCGATCTGCGCAGTGGAAGCAACGGCGTGGCAAGTTTTTTCTGCCACGATGGTGCTGCAACGAAGCAGGTTCGGCTTGAACGAACTGTTAGGCCACGCAAACTTCCGGGCGCGCG
>JAEWZE010000116.1 GCA_023395465.1 Pseudomonadota bacterium | reverse complement strand
AGGTGCGCCTGCATGTCGTCCAGGTTCGCCCGCGCCCAGCCGACCAGCCTGGATTCCAGCCGGGCGCGCACCTCGGCCACCAGGGCCAGGATCGCCTCGGCCTGCTGCAGCCGCGCCATCGCCTCGCCGAACAGCGCACGGCCCGCCGCGTCGCGGCGCGCGGCGAAGGCGTCCGGCTCGCGGATCGCGCCAAGATCTTCGGCCAGCAGCGCCGACAGGGCGCCATCGACCAGGTCCTCGCGCAGGCGGTCGCCGCCGCGCGCGTCGCGGCGCAGATCGCCGGACGATTCGATCGCCGCGTACAGCAGTGCGGTTTTCGGCGGTACCGGCAGCTGCTTGCGCGCCTGCCTGACCCGGTCCTGCAGGGCGATGGCCAGCAGTCGACGGACCCCCTGCGGATGCAGGCGCGCGGCCTGCGCCGGATCGGCATGCACCGCCAGCACCGCGCTGTCGCCGGCGTCCTCGAGCGCGGGCCAGGCGGGCACGCCGCCCGCGCCGGGCACCGACACCGGAATCGCGGTGGCCGGGAACTCGCGCAGTCCGGTGCGCGCGAGCCCCTCGGCCGCGTGCGCGGAGAACGCTTCGGCCGCGCGCGCACCAAAGCGTTCGCGCAGTTCGTCCAGGTCGCGCGACTCGGCCAGCACCTGGCCGCCGCCGCGTCCCTTCACGTCCACCAGCCGCAGGTTGACGCGCAGGTGCGGCTCCAGCGCGGCCTCGTCGAAATCGCCGGGCAACACCTGGACGCCGGTCATGCGCGCAAGGAAGCGCGCGAGCGCGCCGGTGAAGGCATCGGCCTCGCCGGGTCCATGCGCCTGCGCGAAGGCGCGCGCGAAATCCGGCGCTGGCACGAAATTGCGGCGCAGCGCCTTGGGCAGGCCGCGGATCAGCGCCGCCGCCTTGTCGGCGAAGAAGCCAGGCGCCAGCCAGGACAGCCGCACCGGGTCCAGCGCGTTGAGCAGGTGCAGCGGCACCGACACGGTCATGCCGTCGTCGGGCGCGCCGGGTTCGAAGCGGTAGCGCACCGTCAGCCTGGCCTCGCCCAGCGGCAGCCAGGCCGGGAAGCGCACCGCGTCGGCGCCCTCGCCCACGAGCAGTTCGTCGCGCGACCATTCCAGCGCGCGCCTGCGCTCGGGCGGCTGCTTGCCGTACCAGGCATCGAGCGAGCGGGTATCGACGATCTCCGCGGGGATCCGGTCGGCGTACCACTGCCGCATCCAGTCCTCGTCCACCACCAGGCCGGCACGACGCTGCTTGGCTTCCTCCTCGCGCGCGGCCTCGAGGGTCTTGAGGTTGCGTCCGAGGAAGGGACTGCGCAGGTTGGCCTCGCCGGCCACCAGCGCATCGCGCAGGAACAGCTCGCGCGCCTCGGCCGGATACAGGCGACCGTAGTCCACCGGCTTCTTCGGCGCCAGCACCAGCCCGAACAGGCTGACCTGCTCGCTGCCCAGCACGCGCCCCTGCGCGCGCGACCAGCGCGGATCGTGGTGGCGCCGCGCCAGCAGGTGCGGCAGCTCGGCGATGGCCCAGTCCGGCTCGATCGCGGCATTGGTGATCGCCCAGACCTTCTCGGTGTCGAGCAGGGTCGCCGACAGTACCCACGGCGGCGGTTTGCGCGCCAGCGCCGAACCCGGGAACAGCTGGAAGCGGCGCCCGCGCGGCCCTTCGTAGACCCCGCGTTCGCCGAGATGGCCGATCTGCGTGGGCAGGCCGGCGATCAGCGCCCGGTGCAGCAGCCCGTAGCGGGCCGCCTCGCCGCCGGGCGCATCGGCGGCGTGCGCGGCGGGGTCTTCACGCGTGGCGTGGCGCGAAGTGGCGGCTGAGGCAGCCGCGTTCCTGCCCCGGCGCCTCGCCCGCTCCCGCACCCGCTCGCCGGTCTGTCCTGGTCCGCGCGCCAGTTCGCCGTCGGGCCACAGTTCCTCGCACTGCAGCTTGAGCTGGCGATGCAGTTCGCGCCATTCGCGCATGCGCAGGAAGCCCAGGAAATGTTTCTCGCACCACTTGCGCAGCTGCGACTGGGTCAGCTCCTCGTGCGCCTCGCGATAGCCCGCCCACAGCTTGAGGATGGCGACGAACTCGCTCTTCTGGTCGGCGAACAGCGCATGCGCGTTGTCGGCGGCGGCGCGCTGGTCGGCCGGGCGTTCGCGCGGATCCTGAATGCCCAGGAACGAGGCGATCGTCAGCATCTCGTGCAGGCAGCCGTGGCGCTGCGCGGCGCTCAGCATGCGCGCCAGCTTGACGTCCACCGGCAGCCGGGCCATCTGCCGGCCGGTCTCGGTCAGCCTGCGGTCGCCATCGATGGCGCCCAGCTCGGTCAGCTGCTGCCAGCCGTCCGCCACCGCCCGCGGGTCGGGCGGTTCGACGAACGGGAAGGCATCGATGTCGCCCAGTCCCAGCCAGAGCATGCGCAGGATCACCCCGGCCAGCGCCGCGCGCCGGATCTCCGGATCGGTGTACTGCGGGCGCGAGAGGAAATCGGCTTCCGAGTACAGGCGGATGCAGGTGCCCGGCGCGATGCGGCCGCAGCGCCCCTTGCGCTGGTCGGCGCTGGCCTGCGAGACCGGCTCGATGTGGAGGCGGTCGAGCTTCTGCCGTGGGCTGTAGCGCTTGACCCGGGCCAGGCCCGGATCGACCACGTAGTGGATGCGCGGCACCGTCAGCGAGGTTTCGGCCACGTTGGTCGCCAGCACGATGCGCCGCTGCGGGCCGGGGTTGAACACGCGGTCCTGGTCGCGCCCGGACAGCCGCGCGTACAGCGGCACCACTTCGGTATGGCGGTACTTGCGACGCTCCAGCGCCCGGTGCGCATCGCGGATCTCGCGCTCGCCGGGCAGGAACACCAGCGTGTCGCCGGTCCCGCGTTCGCGCATGATCTCGTCGCAGGCGGCCACGATGCCGTCCAGCACCGAGACCCCGCCCTCCGCGTCGGCCCGGTCCCGCGCGCTCCCGCGCGTGCCCGCGGAGGCGGAGGCACCCGGCGATTCGCCGGAGCCGGCCAGGTCCTCCAGCGGGCGCCAGCGCACCTCCACCGGATAGCCGCGGCCCTCCACGCTGACCACCGGCGCGTCGTCGAAATGCCGGGAGAACCGCTCGGTATCTATCGTGGCCGAGGTCACGATCAGCTTCAGGTCGCGGCGCTTGCGCAGCAGCTGCTTGAGGTAGCCGAGCAGGAAATCGACGTTGAGGCTGCGCTCGTGGGCCTCGTCGACGATGATCGTGTCGTAGCGCGAGAGCCAGCGATCGGACGCGATCTCGGCCAGCAGGATGCCGTCGGTCATGAACTTGACCGCAGTTTCCTCGGAGACGTTGTCGTTGAAACGCACCTGGTAGCCGACCAGCCCGCCTATCGGCACCTGCAGTTCCTCGGCCACGCGCCGGGCGACCGCGCGCGCGGCGATGCGTCGCGGCTGCGTGCAGCCAATCATGCCGGCGGCGCCGCGCCCGGCCTGCAGGCACAGCTTGGGCAGCTGCGTGGTCTTGCCCGAGCCGGTTTCGCCGGCCACCACAACCACCTGGTGGTCGCGGACCAGCGCCACGATCCTGTCGGCCTCGGCGGCGATCGGCAGGCCCTCGGCCACGGTCGCGGCCGGCAGTCGTGCCGCCCGCGTTTCGCGCGCCTGCACCGACGCCTGCAGCGCACGCAAAAACGCCTCCCCGGCAGGGGCATCGGCGGGCCGGGCATTCCAGCGCGACCACAGGCCCAGCAGCCGTCCGCGGTCGCGCGACAGCGCGCCATCGATCTCACGGCGCGCCTGCTTTAACGCGGCCGTCGCGGCGACGCGCCTAGACTCCATTGGCACCCTTGCCTGCGCCCTGGCCATTCGCATCTTCGTCATGCATGGCCTATTGTCGCCAAAACCACCTGACCCGAGGTCCACCATGTCCAAGAACAAGCCGGCCAAGCCGTCGAAGTCCGCGAAACCGGGCAAGTCCGCCGCCCCTGCAGCCGCGGCCCAGCAGAGCGCTGCGGTGGTCCCGGCAGCGTCCCCCGCCAGCAGCGGCAGCGGCCCGGCCATCGACATCGGCATTTCCGACAAGGACCGGCGCCAGATCGCCACGGCGCTGTCGAAGTTCCTGGCCGACAGCTACACGCTGTACCTGAAGACCCACAACTTCCACTGGAACGTGACGGGGCCGATGTTCAACGCCCTGCACAACATGTTCGAGACCCAGTACACCGAGCAGTGGACCGCGCTGGACGACATCGCCGAGCGCATCCGCGCGCTGGGCTACAACGCACCGGGCTCGTATGCCGAGTTCATCAAGCTCAGCTCGATCAAGGAAGAGCCGGGCGCCACCGAGGCGCCGGACTGGCGCGAGATGGTGCGCCAGCTGGTGGTCGGCAACGAGGCGGTGTGCCGCAGCGCGCGCAAGGCGATCGACGTGGCCGACGACGCCGACGACGAGCCCACCGAGGACCTGCTGATCCAGCGCCTGCAGACCCACGAGAAGTACGCCTGGATGCTGCGTTCGCTGCTGCAGTGATCCTGCCGCCCGCGCACGCGGGCCGGCGCTTTCCCGACGACGGCGCGGCAACGCGCCGTCGTCGCATCCGCCTCCGGGCGGTTTTCCTACAAGCCAGGCGGGTCCCGGCTGGCTATCCTGCACGCATGAGTTCCCCCGCTGCCCTGAGCCTGCTCGAAACCACGTTCGGTCACCGCGCCTTCCGTGGCGAGCAGGGCGAGATCGTCCGCCATGTCGCCGAGGGCAACGACGCCCTGGTGCTGATGCCCACCGGCGGCGGCAAGTCGCTGTGCTACCAGTTGCCGGCGCTGCTGCGCGACGGCGTCGCGATCGTGGTGTCGCCGCTGATCGCGCTGATGCAGGACCAGGTGGACGCGTTGCGCCAGCTGGGCGTGCGCGCGGCCTGCCTGAACTCCACGCTCGACGCCGCCGCCGCGCAGGCGGTGGAGCGGGACCTGCTGGCGGGCGGCCTGGACCTGCTGTACGTGGCGCCCGAGCGCCTGCTCACGGCGCGCTTCCTGTCGCTGCTCGAGCGGGCGCCGCTGGCCCTGTTCGCCATCGACGAGGCGCACTGCGTCTCGCAGTGGGGCCACGACTTCCGCCCCGAATACCGCGAACTCACGATCCTGCACGAGCGCTGGCCGCAGGTCCCGCGCATCGCCCTGACCGCGACCGCCGACCCGCCCACCCAGCGCGAGATCGCCGAGCGCCTGCAGCTGCAGGACGCCCGCCGGTTCGTCAGCTCGTTCGACCGCCCCAACATCCGCTACACCGTGGTGCAGAAGGAGAACGCCAAACGCCAGCTGCTGGATTTCCTCGAGCCGCACCGCGGCGAGTCCGGCATCGTCTACTGCCTGTCGCGGCGCAAGGTGGAGGAGACCGCCGGGTTCCTGGCCGGCCACGGCATCGACGCGGTGCCGTACCACGCCGGCATGGACGCCTCGCTGCGCATCGCCAACCAGCACCGCTTCCTGCGCGGCGAGGGCGTGGTGGTGGTGGCGACGATCGCTTTCGGCATGGGCATCGACAAGCCCGACGTGCGCTTCGTGGCCCACATCGACCTGCCCAAGTCGATCGAGGGCTACTACCAGGAAACCGGCCGCGCCGGCCGCGACGGCGAGTCTGCCGAGGCCTGGATGTGCTACGGCCTGGGCGATCTGGTGCTGCTGCGGCAGATGATCGAGCAGTCCGAGTCGGGGCCGGAACGCAAGCGCCTGGAGCACCGCAAGCTCGACGCCCTGGTGGGCTATTGCGAGACCATGCGCTGTCGCCGCCAGGTGCTGCTGGACAACTTCGGCGAAGCCCTGCCGCGGGCCTGCGGCAACTGCGACAACTGCCTCTCGCCTCCCGAATCCTGGGACGGCACCGAAGCCGCGCGCAAGGCCCTGAGCTGCGTCTACCGCACCGGCCAGCGCTTCGGCGCCGCGCACCTGATCGACGTGCTGCGCGGTGCCGATACCGAACGCATCCACCAGTTCGGCCATGACCGGCTGGCCGTGTACGGGGTCGGCACCGACCTCGATGCCCGCAGCTGGCGCGGCGTGTTCCGGCAACTGGTCGCGCTGGGCCTGCTCGAAGTCGATGCCGAAGGCCATGGTGGCCTGCGCCTGGCCGAGGCCAGCCGCCCGGTGCTGCGCGGCGAGCAGCCGGTCCTGCTGCGCAAGGAATCGCTGCGCAAGCGCGGCCGCGGCGGCGAGGCCCGCGCCGCCCGCCCGGCGGTGGAGGTCCCCGCGGCCGACCGTCCGCTGTTCGAAGCGCTACGGAGCCTGCGCACCCGGCTGGCGCGCGAACAGGGCGTGCCGCCGTACGTGATCTTCCACGACGCCACCTTGCGCGAGATCGCCCGGCTGCGCCCGCAGACGCCAGGCGACCTCGCGCTCGTCGGCGGCATCGGCGCCGGCAAGATCGAGCGCTACGGCGACGAGGTACTGGACGTGGTCGCGGAGAACGAGGCGGCCTGAGCCGGGACCAGCCGCGCAGGAACGCGGCGGTGGTCGATGCTGGGCCGTGATGGATTCGAACCGCGCCGCCCGATCTTCCGGCTGCGACGAGGTCACCGCGCCGCCGCGCGCCGTGGGCCCGCGCGCCAGTCCTGCGGTGGTGGGCCGTGATGGATTCGAACCGCGCCGCCCGACCTACCGGCCGCGACCAAGGCCGCCGCGCCGCTGCGCGCCGTGGGCCTGCGGGCCAGTCCTGCGGTGGTGGGCCGCGATGGATTCGGACCGCGCTGCCCGATCTTCCGGCTGCGACGAGGCCACCGCGCCGCCGCGCGCCGCGGGCCCGCGGGCCAGTCCTGCGGTGGTGGGCCGTGATGGATTCGACCGCGCCGCCCGATCTTCCGGCTGCGACTAAGTCACCGCGCCGCCTCGCGCCGTGGCCCCGCGGGCCAGTCCTGCGGTGGTGGGCCGTGATGGATTCGAACCGCGCCGCCCGATCTTCCGGCTGCGACGAGGTCACAGCGCCGCCGCGCGCCGTGGGCCTGCGGGCCAGTCCTGCGGTGGTGGGCCGTGATGGATTCGAACCATCGACCAGCGGATTAAAAGTCCGCCGGTACGTGATGCAAGATCAGCAACTTGCACACCCGGCAATTACGGAGTCCATGCCGTGGAACCCGCGCACCGTCGT
>JAEWZE010000106.1 GCA_023395465.1 Pseudomonadota bacterium | reverse complement strand
GCATGGCGCCCCGGCCCGGTCGCCCTACTCGACGCGCTGGACCTTGGCCTGGGTGTTGTAGCCGTCGATCCGCATCCACCACACGCCCAGCACGCCGGGCTTGATGCGCACCTTCGGGCTGGTCCTGCGCACGCCCGACAGGGTCGCCGAATCGGTCTGCTCCCAGACCTGGCCATTGTCGAGCGTGTAGCGCTTGCCGTGGCCGAAGCCGTTGAATTCGCCCGCGATGCTGGCCTCGATCGGTTCCTCGGAGCCGAAGTGGAAGAAGCCGCGGTTCTTCTCCACCACTTCGTTGCGGCCTTCCTCGCGCGCCTGCTCGACGGCTGCGGCCACCGCGGCCGAAGCCTGCTGTTCGACCCGGCGGTCGAGCCAGGCGTTGAGCCGGGCCAGTTCGTCTGCACTGAGCTTGTCCAGGCCGGCCGCCTTGAATTCCTCGGCGCTCATCGCCTGCTGCAGCGGCGGCGCCTCCTGCGCGAAGGCGGGCAGGGGCAGGGCAAGCAGGCTGGCCAGCAGCACGGCGTGGATCGGTCGCATGACTGTTCCTCTCGGCGGGAGGCCGCTAGTGTAGGGCGTCCCCCATGGAGGATGCGGTGTCGCCGTGACCCCCGGATTCGAGACCTGGCTTGCCGCGCCTGAGGCCGAGACGATCGCGCCGGCGCTGCGCCAGGCCATGCGCGCGGCAGGTGAGGGGCTGGTCGAGACGCCGGCGTCGCCGGCGGTCCTGCGCGACACGCTCGCGTCGCTGGCCCTGCTCGGCGCCGACGGCGATTCGGTGGCGGCGGCGATCCTGTTCGAGCTGCCGCAGCTGGCCGCGCGGCTGGAACCGGCGCTGCCCGCGCGGCACGCACCGGTCGCGGCCCTGCTCGACGGGCAACGCGCGGCCAACCAGGTCTGGACCCTGCACGCCGAGACGACCGGCGGCGGCAACACCGAGGGCCTGCGCCGGCTGCTGCTGGCCATCGTGCGCGACCTGCGGGTGGTGCCGATCCTGCTGGCGCGCCAGCTCGCGCGCATGCGCCACGCCGATGCGCTGCCCGAAGACGAGCGGCAAGCGCTGGCGCGGCTCACCCGCGACATCCTGGCGCCGCTGGCCAACCGCCTGGGGATCTGGCAGCTCAAATGGGAGCTGGAGGACCTGGCCTTCCGCCACCTGGAGCCGGACACCTACCGGCGCATCGCGGCCCTGCTCGACGACAAGCGCTCCGGCCGCGAACGCTACATCGCCCAGGTCAGCGGCGAACTCGAACAGGCGCTGCGCGCGCAGGGCATCGCCGCCGACATCGCCGGCCGCGCCAAGCACATCTACAGCATCTGGAAGAAGATGCGGAAGAAGGACGTGCCGATCGGCGAGCTCTACGACCTGCGCGCGGTGCGCGTGCTGGTCGACGACATCCCGGCCTGCTATGCGGCGCTGGGCGTGGTGCACGCGCTGTGGGCGCCGGTGCCGGGCGAGTTCGACGACTACATCGCGCGACCGAAGAACAACGACTACCGCTCGCTGCACACCGCGGTGGTCGGCCCGGAAGGCAAGACCCTGGAAGTGCAGATCCGCACCCGCGAGATGCACGAGCAGGCCGAACTGGGCGTGGCCGCGCACTGGCGCTACAAGGAAACCGGCGGCTCGCAGCGCTCCGCCGCCGGCAATGCCGCGCTCGAGCGCAAGATCGAGTGGATGCGGCGCCTGCTCGAATCGCACGCCGAGGGCGAGGAGGGATCCGGCCTGGCGCGGAGCCTGGATACCGAGCTGGTCGAGGACCGCCTGTACGTGCTGACGCCCGCGGGCGAGGTGATCGACCTGCCCAGCGGCGCGACGCCGCTCGATTTCGCCTACCACGTGCACACCATGGTCGGGCATCGCTGCCGTGGCGCCAAGGTCGACGGCCGCATCGTCCCGCTCGACCACAAGCTGCGCAGCGGCGACCGGGTCGAAATCCTGACTGCCAAGGAGCCCGAGCCGCGACGCGACTGGCTGGTCGCGGCCAACGGCTTCCTCGCCAGCCCGCGTGCGCGCGAGAAGGTGCGCAGCTGGTTCCACCGGCTCGACCGCGAACGCAACCTGCAGGCCGGGCGCGAGATGCTCGACCGGGAACTGCGGCGCATGGGCCTGCTGCATGCCGACCTGCAGCCGGTCCTGGCCAGGTTCAACGTGGCCGCCGTCGACGAACTGCTGGTGCTGGTGGCGCTGGGCGACGTCGGCCCGCACCAGGTCGGGCGCGCGCTGCAGGAACACGATCGCGCGCAGGCCCCGGGCGCCGCCGACGCTGCCGCGGCGCAGGCGCAACCGCGCCGGCGGGTACCGAAGGCGGCGACGTCGGGCTTCACCGTGGTCGGCGTGGGCAACCTGCTGGTCCAGGTGGCGCGCTGCTGCCAGCCGCTGCCGGGCGAGGAGATCGCCGGCTACCTGACCCGCGCGCGCGGCCTGACCGTGCACCGCGCCGACTGCGCCGCCTTCGCGCGCCTGGCCGCGGCGCAGCCGCAGCGGGTGCTGCCGGTCGACTGGGGACGCCAGGGCGGCGTGCACGAGGCGGCCGCGCTGGTCGATGCGGTCGACCGCAAGCACCTGCTCAGGGACGTCAGCAACGTGATCGCCCAGGAAGAAGCGCACGTGGTGTCGATCCGCGGCCAGGCCGGACGGCATGGTCGGGTGCGCCTGCGCCTGCGCCTGCGCGTCGACGGCTACGAACAGCTGTCGCGGGTGCTGGCCAAGCTCGACGGCCTGCCGGGCGTGGAGCAGGCGCGGCGCGAGTAGTACGCCGATCACACGCGTTCAGTCGTGACGCGTACTCTGGCGCCGTGGCCAGCGAACCCAGTCCAGATGCAGCGGCAGGCGCGCGCCGGGAACCCGTCCTGGGCGACCTGCGCGGGCTGCGCCTGGGCGATCGGCCCATGCGCGGGCGCCGGCCGCCATCAGGCACCATTGCAGGACGTCGCTGGTGGATGGTCGCGGCCGTTGCCGGCGCGGTCGTGCTGGGATTGCTGGCGCTGGCACAGGGGCCGTTCGGCGACCGGTTCTGGCCGCAGGCGCGGGTGCATGAACTGGGCATGCAGGGCGAGCAGGCCCTGTCGCGCGGCCACCTGACCGCGCCCGATGGCAGCGGCGCACGCGAGCTCTACGAGGCCGCGCTGGCGATGGATCCCGACCGCATCGAGCCGCGCCAGGGCCTGGCCCGGGTGGCGACGGCGGCACTGGCGCGCGCACGCGCGGACCTCGCCGCCGATCGCCTGGCCGATGCCCACGCGCATCTGCGGCTCGCCCGTGAACTGTCGGTGCCGCGCGAAGACGCCGACACGCTGGCCGCGCAGCTGCGCGAGCGCGAGGCCGCGCTGGCCGGCATTGACGGATTGATCGAGCGCGCCACCGCGGCCCACGCCCGTGGCGACCTGCAGCAGGGCGCCGATTCCGCGCTGCCGCTGTACGCGCGCGTGCTCGAACTGCAGCCCGCGCATGCACAGGCGCTGCGGGGCCGCGACGATGCGCTTGGCGCGCTGCTCGACGCGGCCCGCGAGGACCTGCGCCAGGGCGACTTCGCCGCCGCGGCTGCCGCCGTCGCCACCGCGCGCCATTACGATCCGGGACATGTCGACCTGCCCGACACGCAGGCGCGTTTCAACGAGGAACTCGATGCGCTGCGCAGTCGCGCCGAGGCCGACCTGCAGCGTGGCCGGCTGGATGCCGCGGTGGCGGCGTGGCGACGCCTGGAAGCCCTGGACCCGGACGATCCCGCGGCCGCCGAAGGCTTGCGCCGCGCGGCCGACGCGCATGCCGCGCAGGCGGCGCGGCTGGCCGCGGATTTCCGTTTCGGCCACGCGACCCGGGCGCTGGACCAGGCGCGCGCATTGGCGGCCGATGCCCCTGGCGTCGCCACCGCGGAAGCGGCGATCGAACGCGCCCGTCGCAGGTACGAGCGGCTGCAGGCGCCTGCACCGGCGGGCGAACGCGCGCGCCGCGTGCCGCAGCTGCTGCGCCAGGCGGCCGAAGCCGAGGCCCGCGGCGACCTGCTGACGCCGCCGGGCGAGAGCGCCTACGACCGCCTGCGCGCCGCGCAGGCGCTGGCTCCGCGCGATGCCGACGTGCGCCGTGCGATCGCCCGCCTGCTGCCTTCGGCACGCGACTGCTTCGAACGCGCTCTCAGCGCCAACAACCTGGCCCTCGCCCGGCGCTGCCTGGATGCGCGCGATGCGCTGGGCGACACGCCACCCACCGTGGCCGCGGCGCGCCGGCGCCTGGCCCTGCGCTGGCTGGCGATCGGCGACGAACGCCTGGCCGCGGGCCAGCTGCCGCCGGCCTCGGCGGCGCTGGAGGCGGCCCGGGCGGTGGATCCGTCGGTGCCCGGACTGCCCGAGTTCGACCGCCGTTTGCGGACTGCGGCCGCCGCGGGCAGGTAGGTGGGAAGGCCGCATTGGCCGGGCGGACGCCTGCGACGCCGGATCCGGCACAGGTAGCTCGCTCTGAACCGGGCGCAAGGAGGCGCGCGTTCGGCCCCGGGCAGTGCGGGGACTCTGGACGGTGGAGGGGACGCATACCGTGCGGACCTGTCCGCCACCGGCGGGCGGTCAGCCGGTCCCGGCGCCGTCTTCGAAGAAGATCCTCCGGACCGCGGCACGCGCAGCCTCCGCGGAGAAGTGCCGCGCGATGTTGGCGTGGCCATTCGCGCTCAGCTTCATCCACAGTTCCTCGTCTCCATACAGGCGCAGGATCGCCGCGGCGAAATCCTCTGCGCTGTCGGCGAGCAGGACGTCCACCCCATCCCGCAGGTGCATCCCTTCGATCGCGAGCGAGGTCGCGACCACCGGTTGGCCGTGCGCCATGCTCAGGTTGATCTTGCCCTTGACCCCCGCGCCCACCCGCAGCGGGGCGACCGCGATACGGCAGCCGTCCATGTACGGCTCGAGGTCGGGTACGTGCCCGTGCACCAGCACCCCCTCCTGCCCGGCGAGTGCCTGGATGTCCGGGGGCGGATCCACGCCGATGCAGTGCAGTTTCACGCCGGGCAGTCGCGCGCGCACCGACCCGAACACCTCATTGCAGAACCAGCGAACCGCATCGGCATTGGGCGGATGCCGGAACCCGCCGACGAAGACCAGGTCGCTTCGTTGCGCGAAGGGGAGCCCAGTCCCGGCGACCTCGTGCACGTTCGACAGTAGTTCGACCCGCGCGCCGGGCGCTTCGCCCGCCAGTGCCGCCGCTTCGACCGGGCTGACGACTGTCGTGACGTCGCTCCTGACCACCATGTCGAGCTCCAGCACGCGCGTACGCGCCGCGCTGCGCGCGAGCGCGGCATCTCCGGCCAGCTGCGCGGTCCGGGTCTCGCGTACGTAATGCAGGTCGACGCTGTCGAAGACCAGACGTGCGCCGGCCGCATGCGTCCGCAGCAGCGGCAGCAGTTCGCGCATCACGTAATGACGGCTGACCATGGCCACGTCGAATCGCGGTCCATGTTCCTTCAGCCAGGCAGGCAACCGTGCTGCATACGGCGCATACCAGACCTCGATGCCGAGCTGCTGCAGCTCCGCGGTGTAGCGGCCGGCATGCGCAAGGTCGGCCGGAAGGAACACGACGTGCGCGCCCTCGTCGCGCAGGATCCGCATCAGGTTGACCAGCCGCAGCGATGCGGAATCGCGATCGGGCCTGGGCGTGGTGGCATCGACGATCAGCACCTGGCGGCGGTCGCGATGCAGTGTCGCAGGGGCAGGTAGCGTGCCGGGTGCCGGCTGCGCGGCCAGTTCGGCGGCCCGGTGTCGTGCGAACACGCCCTGGTTGCGCGTCTGCGCAGCCTTGGGCCCCTGTGCGACATCGGTGCCGGCGGTCGCCCCTTCATCGTGCACCACGCGGGCCGCGGGCTGGTAGCGCACGCGCAGCCCTGCCGCACGCACGGCGAAGGCCAGGTCGGTGTCCTCGTAGTACGCCGGCGCATAGCGCGCGTCGAAGCCTCCGATCTGCTGGAACAGGCTGCGTGGAATCGCGATGGCCGCGCCGGAAACGTAGTCCGCGTCGCGCACGTAGGCGTAGCGCGGATCGTCGGGAGTCCCGAACCGCCCATAGTTCCACGCGCTCCCGTCGGAAAAGACCACGCCGCCGGCCTCCTGCAACCGCCCGTCCGGATACAGGAGCTGCGCACCCGCCATGCCGGTGTCCGGGTGGTGCCGGAAGGTGGACAGCAATGCATCGAGCCAACCGGGCTGGGGCACGGTGTCGTTGTTGAGGAAGACCAGCATGCGTCCCGTCGCGGCGGCGGCGCCGTCGTTGCAGGCGGCAATGAATCCGCCATTGACCGGTCGAGCCACGACCCTGAGCCCGCCGACCTGCGAAAGCCGGGCAAGCGTGTCGTCCGGTGACGCGTCATCCACCACGATGAGTTCGAAGGGGGCCTGCGGAGGATGGGCGGCGATCGCGCGCAGGCAGGCCAGCGTATGCGGCCACTGGCCGTGGACGGGGACCACGATGCTCGCTTCCGGCACCTCTGCGCAGGGCACGGCGAATGGCGCGAAGGCGCTCCGGTCCGCGTCGATGAGCGGCGCGTGCATCGGCGCTGGCGGGCGGATGAACTGCAGCTTCACCCGCTCCCAGCTGTGCCGCCAGCCGCGCGTCCGCAGGCTAGCCACGCCACGACGGACCAGGCCGCTGGCCCGGACCAGCCACAGGCGGACATCCGCGAACGGAAGGTTCATGCGCAGGCAACTCCAGCTGACCGCACGGTGACGGATGCCGGGCGGGGGCAGCAGCGGTGGGCTAGACTCGACATCGCGCCGATTGTCGCATCCCGCGGCAGACTGCCGGTGCAGGTCACGGGTGCATGGCGCGTATCGAATACGACGAAGACGAACAGGGCGGCAAGCGTCCGCCCGCGGGCGACTGGCGACGCAGGCTGGTGACCTGGACACTGGCGGTGGTCGGCCTGGGGATCGGGTTCCTGGTCCCGTACACGCTCTACCTCAACCACCAGATCAGCGAGCGCTTCGGCGAACTGCGCTGGCAGGTGCCCACGCGCGTGTACGCGCGGCCGCTGCGGCTCGCGCCTGGGCTGGCGATGGATGCGCAGACGCTCAAGACCGAGCTCGATGCCGCGTCCTACCGCGAGGGCGATGGCGTGCGCCCGGGCACCTATGCGCGCGACGATGGTCGCTGGACGATCTCCAGCCGTGGTTTCCGCGACATCGATGGCGCGATCGGCGCCAGCCGCATCGAGGCCACGATCTCGGGTGGGCGGGTGCGGACCCTCGAGGATCTCGCCGGCGGCGGCGCGATCAAGTCCGCGCGCCTGGACGCGGCCCGCATCGCCACGCTGTACGGGCAGAAGCAGGAGGAGCGCCGCCTGGTCCGGGTCGAGGATGTGCCGGGACTGGTGACCGACACGCTGCAGGCGGTCGAGGACCGTGATTTCGCCCACCACGTCGGCATCGACCTCAGCGGCATGGCGCGCGCGGCCTGGGTCAACCTGCGCTCGGGTGAGAAACGCCAGGGCGCGAGCACGCTCACCCAGCAGCTGGCGCGCAGCGGCCTGCTCGGCATCGGCCGCGAGCAGACCTGGAGCCGCAAGTTCAACGAGATCCTGTATGCGCTGCTGATGGAGGCGCGCTACGACAAGGCCACGATCCTGGAGGCCTACCTCAACCAGGTCTACCTGGGACAGCGTGGGGCGCAGGCGATCCACGGCATGGCGGCGGGTGCGGAGTTCTGGTTCGGCCGCCGCCTCGAGGACCTGGAAACCGAGCACGTCGCGCTGCTGGTGGGCATGGTGCGCGGGCCGTCGCATTACGATGCGCGCCGCCATCCGGAACGCGCCCGGGAGCGGCGTGATTTCGTGCTTGCGAACATGCTCGAGACCGGCCTGATCGACCAGAAGGCGCACGACCGCGCGGTGGCCGCACCGCTGGGCGTCACCAGCGCGCCGGGCAGCATCGCGGCCAACCGGTTCCCGGCCTATGTCGACCTGGTGCGCCGGCAGCTCGGACGAGATTATCCGACCGATGCGCAGCAGGGCGCCGGGCTGAGCGTGATGACCGGGATGTCCCCGTCCGCGCAGGCCTATGCCGAGGCCTCGGCCACGCGCACGCTCAAGTCCTTGCAGACGGGCGACCGGCCACCGCTGGAGACGGGGCTCATCGTGACCGACGTGCACGACGGCGAGGTCGTCGCCGTCGTGGGCAGTGCCACGCCGACCGTACACGGGTTCAACCGCGCGGTGGAGGCGCGCCGTCCCGTGGGTTCGCTGCTCAAGCCCTACGTCTACCTGCTTGCGCTGATCGATCCGCGCAGGTGGTCGCTGGCCACCTGGGTGGACGATTCGCCGGTGTCGGTCACGCTGGACAATGGAAAGCGCTGGTCGCCGGGCAACTCCGACGGACGCAGCCATGGCACGGTGCGCCTCATCGATGCCTTGGCCCGTTCGTACAACCAGGCCACGGTGCGCATCGGCATGGACGTCAACCCGCGCCAGCTCGCGGACCTGGTCCACGTCCTGGCCGGCATCAAGGCGGACGCCAATCCTTCGTTGATCCTGGGGTCGGTGGACCAGAGTCCCTACGCGATGGCGCAGCTCTACCAGTTCCTTGCCTCCGGCGGTGAAATCCAGCCGTTGCGCGCGGTCCGCGGCGTCATCGACAGCGACGGCAACGTGGTCAAGCGCTACGACAAGGACCCGGCGCCCGCCACCAGGAGCGACGCGATCGCCGCGCGCCTGGTGACCGTCGCGCTGCAGCACGCGGTGAGCTCGGGTACCGGTCGCCAGCTGGTCAACGACGGACTCGGCCGGCTCAATGCCGCCGGCAAGACCGGCACCAGCAACGACGGGCGCGACAGCTGGTTCGCCGGCTGGACCGGCGACCACCTGGCCGTGGTCTGGGTGGGCAACGACCAGAACGAGCAGACCGGCCTGTACGGCGCCACCGGCGCGATGCGGATATGGTCGGGGCTGTTCAAGCACCTGCCCAGCGCGGCGCTGCGGGTCGGCGACGAAGGCTTGGAGTGGCAGTGGGTGCTGCAGTCCAACGCCACCGAAGCCGAGTGCCCGGGGGCGCGCCGCTTCGCCTTCGTGGCAGGGTTCGCACCGCCCTACCAGCCGTGCGCCGCGCTGCTGCCGCCGGATCCGTATGCCGATCCCGACGGCGTGGGCGAGAATGCCGAGCCGCGGCGCGGCGGCTGGCGCGAGTGGTTCGGCTTCGGCCGTCGCGATCCGCAGCCCGCGCCGCAACCCCCACCCCAGCCGGCCCCCCAGCAACCGCTTCCCCCGCCCACCGAGTAGTCCCCATGAAGTCCACCCACGCCATCGCGGCGCTTGCCGCCGCCCTGGTGGCGGCCTGTGCCAGCACGCCGTCCCTGACCGCGCCCGCGTCGCTGACCTCGGCCACGCCGGAGCAGATGGTCGCGGGCATCGACGCGGCCGCCGGCAGCGGCGAGGGCGAGCTGGCGGTGCAGCCGCTGCGCGATCCGATGGTCGAGGACCTGCGCGAGCAGGCCCGGCAGGCGCGGGCGCAGGGCCGCCACGACGCGGCCGCCGAAGCGCTCGATCGCGCCCTGGAACTGGTCGCCGACGATCCGGCCCTGCTCCAGGAGCGCGCGGAAACGGCGCTGCTGCAGCGCGATTTCGCGCGTGCCGGGCAGCTGGCCGAGCGAGCCTTCGCGCTGGGCGCACAGGTCGGGCCGCTGTGCCGGCGCCACTGGGCGACGATCGAGCAGGTGCGGCTGGTCGACGGCGACGCCGCAGGTGCGGCCTCGGCCCGCACCCAGGTGGAAGGCTGCAAGGTCGAGGGTCCGAACCGTTTCTGAGATGTCCGCGACGCAGGACGGCACGCAGTCCAGCTCCCTGGCCAGGCGCAGCACCGCGGCACTGGCCAGCGGCGGACTGCTGGCGCAGCAGATCCCGGCCTTCGCCCCGCGCGAGGCGCAGCAGCGCCTGGCCGCCGCCGTGGCGCAGGCGCTCGACCAGCGCGGCACCCTGCTGGCCGAAGCCGGCACCGGTACCGGCAAGACCTTCGCCTACCTGGTGCCGCTGCTGCTTTCGGGGCAGAAGGCGATCGTCTCCACCGGCACCCGCGCGCTGCAGGACCAGCTCTACCACCGCGACCTGCCGCGCGTGCGCGATGCGCTCGGCACCGGCCTGAAGACCGCGCTGCTCAAGGGCCGCGCGAACTACCTGTGCCGTTACCGGCTCGAACACGCCAAAGGCGAGCCGCGCTTCAGCACCCGTGAACAGATCAGCCAGTTCCATCGCATCGTGGCCTGGAGCGGGCGCACGCGGATGGGCGACCTGGCCGAACTCGAGGCCCTGCCGGAGGACTCGCCGCTGCTGCCGATGGTCACGTCCACGGCCGACAACTGCCTGGGCAGCGAATGCCCGATGTGGAACGAGTGCTTCGTGCTGCAGGCGCGCCAGCGCGCGCAATCGGCCGACCTGGTCGTGGTCAACCACCACCTGCTGCTGGCCGACCTTGCGCTCAAGCAGGAAGGCTTCGGCGAAATCCTGCCGGGCGCGCAGGCGTTCGTGGTGGACGAAGCGCACCAGTTGCCGGAACTGGCCGCGCAGTTCTTCGGCGAGAGCCTGTCGGCCCGGCCGCTGGTGGAACTGGCGCGCGACGCGCTGGGCGAATGCAAGGACGTGCCCTCGGCGCTGGCCGTGCTGCAGCAGCCGGCGCGCGAACTCGAACACGCCACGCGCGCGCTGCGCGCCACCATGGAAGGCCTGCCCGGGCGCGGCACCCGCGACCGCGCGCTGCACTGGCCGGCGTTCGACAGCGGCCTGGAGGCCGTGTCCACGGCGGTGGCCGCGCTGCGCGATGCCCTGGCACCGCTGCGCGAGTCCTCGCCCGGTTTCGATGCCTGCCACGCCCGCGCGCAGGAAAACACCGCGCGGCTGGCGCGCTGGGTGGGAAAACCGGGGTCAGAGTCGACTTTTCCCCTTGAGTCGACGGCAACTGCTGGCGTTGAGCGAAAAGTCGATTCTGACCCCGCAGACGTGCGCTGGTACGAACTCTCGCCGCGCGGTTTCCGGCTGCAGCGCACGCCGCTGGATGTGTCCGGGCCGCTGCGCACGCATCGGGAACAGTCGCACGCCGCTTGGGTGTTCACCTCGGCCACGCTCGCGGTCGAAGGCAGCTTCGACCATCTGTCCACGCGCCTGGGCCTGGACGCGCCCGAGACCCTGCTGGTGCCCAGTCCCTTCGACTGGCCGGAGCAGGCGCTGTGCTACCTGCCCACGCGCATGCCGCAGCCGTCCGACCGCGACTACACCTGGGCGGTGGTGGAGGCGGTCCGGCCGGTGCTGCAGGCTTCGGGCGGGCGCGCCTTCGTGCTGTTCGCCTCGCACCGGGCGCTGCGCGAGGCCGCCGAACTGCTGCGCGAGGAGGGCGAGTGGCCGCTGTTCGTGCAGGGCGAGGCGCCGCGGCACGTGCTGCTGCAGCGCTTCCGCGAGTCCGGCAACGGCGTGCTGCTGGGCGCGGCCAGCTTCCGCGAGGGCGTGGACGTGGCCGGCGAGGCGTTGAGCGTGGTGGTGATCGACAAGCTGCCGTTCGCCGCGCCGGACGACCCGGTGTTCGAGGCCCGGCTGCAGGCGATCCGCCGCGCCGGTGGCAACCCGTTCCGCGACGAGCAGCTGCCGCAGGCGGTGATCGCGCTCAAGCAGGGCGTGGGCCGGCTGATCCGCACCGAGCGCGACCGCGGCGTGCTGGTGCTGTGCGATCCACGGCTGACCCAGAAATCCTACGGCGAGACCTTCCTCGAATCGCTGCCGCCGTTCCGGACCACCCGCAGCATCGCCGACGCCGAAGCCTTCTTCGCCGCACCGGCCCCTTCGGACAAGGGTCTGCCCTAGCTGTCGCGCGGCGGCGGCATCGCGCAGGCTGGGTGCACGATCCCCAGTCCGTCGCCGGAGCGCCGCATGAGTCCGACCCTTGGCCCGGTTTCCGCCCAGCTCGAACTGCCGCCGCCCAATGCCTGTCCGGCCGGCCTGCCGCCGTCGGGCACCGCGCGCGAGAACGCGCAGTGGTGGGGCGAGCTCTCGCCGCAGGACCAGGCCAACCACCTGTCCACCCACGGTGCGCTGATCGGCAACCTCGACGGCCTGCCCTCGGAGGTCCGGCACGAGGCCAATCTCGCGGCGCTGCGCCAGGATGCCGCCGGCGGCAGCGACCGCCAGGCCTCGCAGGCCCTGCTCGACCGGATCGAAGGCTCGCAGTCGGGCCCGGCCAGCGACCGCCTGCTGCTGCTGGGCTTTCAGCCTGCGGCCGACGGCGCCGATGCGCAGGCGATCGTGGCCATCGGCAATCCCGACAGCGCCGACAACGTCGCGGTCTTCGTGCCCGGCACCAGCTCCGACGTCGCCGGCATCGGCGGCAACCTCGACCGCATGGCCGACCTGCAGGCCCAGGCCGGGACGATTCCCGGCTCCGGCGAGACTTCGACCATCGTCTGGCTCGGGTACGACGCCCCCGACTCGATCTTTCCCGACGCCCTGGGCGCCGGTTACGCCAGGGATGGCGCGGAAGACCTGCGCGACTTCACCCTCGGCCTGCGCGAGTCCCACCAGGGCCCCGACGCCCGCGTCACGATGATCGGGCATTCCTACGGCTCGACCGTGGTCGGCACCGCCGACGCGCTGGCCGGCGAGGGGCTGGCGGTGGACGACATCATCGCCATGGGCAGCCCCGGCATGGGCTACGAGGCGTCCGAGCGGCAGGGCTGGTTCGACGGCCCGCTGGTCGACAACACCAGCGACATGCATATCGATTCGGACCACTTCTGGGCCGGCGCCGCCCGCGACGACGTGGTCACCTACACCGAAGTGCACGGCAACAGTCCGGTCGACTGGAGCTTCGGCGGCCAGCGCATCACCACCGACGGCGCGTCCGGACACAGCGATTACTGGAACCCGGGCACCGAGTCGCTGCGCAACCAGGCCTACATCCTGACCGGCAACTACGACCAGGTGGACACGGTCGGCCGTCGTCCCGGCTGATCACGCGCCGGGCGCTATGCTGCCGCGCATGGAGACCGGACCCCACCGCGGCCCACGGCGTCTCCCCATCGCGGGCGCGCTGGCGTGCCTGCTGCTTGCCGGCTGCGCCGGCGCCAAGGACACCGATCGCATGCAGCACAAGACGCCGCAACAGGCCGCCGCCGAGTTCCTGCCCCAGGTCGAACAGGTGCTGGCGGGGCTGTCGATCCAGCGCGAATCGCTGGAGGTCCGCGCCAACCGCTGCGAGGGCCAGCGCGGCGAGACCCGCGAAGACCTGTTCTACGTCTGGGTCGGTCTGCGCGGCCTTGCGCCCGGCAACGACATCGCCCGCCAGATCGAGGCCGCGCATGCGCGCTGGCAGGCGCAAGGCTGGGACATCACCCGCTTCCGCCACCTCGACAGCGGCGGGGTCAACCTCACCGCGACCGACCCGGCCAGCGGCAACAGCTATACCCTGGATTCGGGCTTCAAGCCTGCCCCGGACGCCTACCTGGCCGCATTCTTCAATACGCCGTGCTTCCAGTCGCCCGAGGGCAAGGTCGCGTTCGGCGAACTGCCGGTGCCCTGACCCGGCGACGCCCGGGTTTTCCTGCGCCATCTTCGGCCAGCGCCGCCGCGCCGCTAACATGGCGGCATGAGACTGCTTGCGTTCGAGACCGCCACCGAAGCCTGTTCCGTCGCCGTGTACGTGGATGGCGAGGTGCTGGAGCGCTTCGAACTCGCGCCGCGGCGCCACGCCGAGCTGGCGCTGCCCTGGGCCGATGCGCTGCTGGCCGAGGCGGGCGTGGCGAAATCGCAGCTGGACGCGATCGCGGTCGGGCGCGGTCCCGGCGCGTTCACCGGCGTGCGCCTGGCGGTGGCGCTGGCGCAGGGCATCGCCCTGGCGCTGGACCGCCCGGTGCTGCCGGTCTCCACGCTGGCGGCGCTGGCCGCCGGTGCATCCGCCGCGCGCGTGGTGGCGGCGATCGACGCGCGCATGGGCGAGGTCTACCTGGGTGCGTTCGAACGTGGCGACGGCGGGCCGCGGCTGCTGGCCGACGAGGTGGTCGTGAATCCGGCCCAGGCCACGAAGCCGCCCGGCGGCGGCTGGCAGGGCGTGGGCACCGGCTTCGACGCCGCCGCCGGCGCGCTGCGCGAGCGCCTGGGCGAGGCGCTGGCGGAGGTGGACGCCACGGCGCTACCGCGCGCCGGCGATGTGGCGCGGCTGGGCGCGCTGGCCTTCGCCCGCGGCGCCGGCATCGCCCCGGAGCGACTGGAGCCGGCCTACCTGCGCGACAACGTCGCCCTGACCTCGCGCGAGCAGCAGGCGCTGCGCGACGCCCGCCGCTGATCGGGGAACTGCGGGCCGCAACCGCGGTCTGGCCCTTCGGGCCCACGAGGAAGACACCATGCAGGCAGGCAGCCGGGACGAGGATCGGGCGGGCAGGCTGCGGCGCTGGCTGCGCCGGGAACTGCCTCCGCTGGCGCTGACCATCGCGCTGCTGGTGCTGGCGCGCTCGTCGTTCGCCAACCATTACCAGGTGCCGAGCGGTTCGATGATGCCGACGCTGGTGCCGGGCGACCGCGTCGTGGTCGACATGAGCGCCTACGGCCTGCGCGTGCCGTTCACCGCGATCGAGCTGCTCGCGCGGGGGCGTCCCGCGCCGGGTGAAGTGGTGGTGTTCAAGTCGCCGGTCGACGGCACCCGCCTGATCAAGCGCGTGGTCGCGGTGGGCGGGCAGACCGTCGCGCTGGCGGACGGACGGTTGCGGGTCGACGGCCGGCCGCTCGATGGCGGTGGCGGCGCGCCGGTCGAACGCATCGGCGATCGGCTGGTCGGGCTCGACCTGGGCGACGGCGGCGGACCGGACATCGCGGCGGCGACGATTCCACCGGGCATGGTGCTGGTGCTGGGCGACCACCGCGGCGCCAGCGCCGACGGTCGCTACTTCGGGCTGGTGCCGGAGCAGGCGTTCTACGGGCGCGCGCTGGGCGTGTACTGGCGGCGCGGGCAGGGGCCGGTCTGGAAGCGGCTGTAGCGACGGGTTCCGCGTGACGCGGCGCAAGGGCCGGAGCCGGACTCAGTCGTCGACCAGCGTGCCGCCGGGCAGGAACTGCCAGGTCCGGGTGACGTGGAGGATGTCGATCTCCTCCTCGGTCCGCGGCAGTGGCGGGTAGGGCTCGGCCAGGCGCGCAATCCGCAGCGCGGCGTCGTCGAGCAGCCGGGTGCCGCTGGAACGCAGGATGTCGGCGCGCTCGACCGAACCGTCGCGGCGGATCGCCACGCTGATCACCAGTTCGCCGGACAGTTGCCGGCGTCGTGCCTCGTCGGGATAGTTGAGGTTGCCGACCCGCTGGACCCGGTCCACCCAGTCGCGCAGGTAGCCGGCATAGGCCCATTCCCGGGTGCTGGCGGACACGAACTTGCGCTTGGGACGCTTGGCGTAACGCTCCGAGCGCAGGTGGATTTCCGCCGCCAGCCGCGCCATCGACAGGTCGCGGTCGATCTTCTCCCGCCCGCGCGGCAGGACGCTGTCGTCGGCCTGCGGACGCGCATCGGCGGTGGGCGTCGGCGCCTCGCCGCGCTGGCTGGCGACCACCCGAGCCTGCGGCGGCGGCTGCGCGGAAGGCGACTGCGCACGCATCTCGATCGGCGCCACGCCCGACTCGGCCTGCGCGACCAGGCCGGCCTGGTCGTCGCGCGGACGGTTGCTGCGGTCGTGCTCGCCGCCGCCCTCGTTGCTGGCCTGGGCAAGGAAATCGGCCTGCGCTCGGGTGAGCGGGCTGGTGGTCTCGGTGATGATCACGTCCAGCGTCGGCAGCACCGGCGCCGCGTCGTCGAGCGCGAACCCGACGCCCAGCACCAGCATCCCGTGCAGCAGCAGCGACAGCACCAGCGTCGCGCTCAGGCGTTCGCGTTCGCCGGTGACGGGGGGCGGGGGAAGGGTGAGGGCGGACATGATGGAAAAGGCGGACCGGACGGAATCAGGGGCGGGGCGGCGTTGCCGGCCGCGCCACGCTACGCGAATGCGCCCGCGTTGGCACCGGCCGCTGCCCGCGCGCGTCCCGGACTGCGATCCTCATCCGGGTTTGCCGCCGCCCTCCAGCGCATCGAACAGCATCCCCGCGATATTCAGCCCGAACTGGCCGTCGAGTTCGCGGATGCAGGTCGGGCTGGTGACGTTGACCTCGGTGAGCCAGTCGCCGATCACGTCCAGGCCGACGAAGCGCATGCCGCGCCGCCTCACCTCGGGACCGACCTGGGCGGCGATCCAGCGGTCGCGCTCGCTCAGGGGACGGCCCTCGCCGCGGCCGCCGGCAGCCAGGTTGCCGCGGAACTCGTCGCCCTGCGGGATCCGCGCCAGGCAGTAGTCCACCGGGACGCCGTCGATCAGCAGGATGCGCTTGTCGCCGTCGACGATCTCTGGGAGGTAGCGCTGCGCCATGGCCAGGTGGCGCCCGCCCTGGGTGAGAGTTTCCAGAATCACGTTGAGGTTGGCGTCGCCGGTGCGGGCGCGGAAGATCGAGCGCCCGCCCATGCCGTCCAGCGGCTTGAGCACCGCGTCGCCGTGCTCGGCCACGAACGCCTTGAGCGTGGCGGCCTCGCGGCTGACCACGGTCGGCGGGCAGCACTGCGGGAATTCGAGCGCGGCCAGCTTCTCGTTCATGTCGCGCAGCCCGCGCGGATCGTTCACCACCAGCGCGCCCTGGCGCTGGGCGGTGCCCAGGATCAGGGTGTCATGGAGGAAATCCGCGTCCACCGGCGGATCCTTGCGCATCAGCACCAGATCGCCCGGTCCCAGCGCACGATGTGATGACGGTCCCAGTTCGTACCAGCCCGAGCGATCGTCGCGCACGGTCAGCGGCGCGAGGTTGGCGTACGCCTGGCCATGGACCATGCCAAGGCTTCCCGGCTGCACGTAGCGCAGGGCATGCCCGCGCCGCTGTGCCTCCAGCAGCATGGCGAATGTCGAATCCTTTGCGATGTTGATCGACCCGATCGGATCCATCACCACCACCACGTTCAGCTGCATATGACCCACCAGTGGCACTTTCTGACAAATGTTAGCAGTCGCCGCGCGCCGGTTTCGTTCGTGGCGGCGCCAACTTGCGCAATCTTCTTCATCGGCGCTTGACAGTCTGGCGCGAGGCTGGAATATACGGCGATCGCGGCAATGCGGGCAGTGGCCCGCGATTGCGCGCCCGGGGAAGGACGCATGACGGAACACGAAAGCCGCGCCGGCAGCCTCGATGGCCTGCGGGTGATGGTCATCGACGATTCGAAGACGATCCGCCGTACCGCCGAGACGCTGCTCAAGCGCGAAGGCGCCGACGTGGTGACGGCTGTCGACGGGTTCGAGGCGCTGGCCAAGATCGCCGACCAGAAGCCGCAGATCATCTTCGTCGACATCATGATGCCGCGCCTGGACGGTTACCAGACGTGTGCGCTGATCAAGAACAACCAGCTGTTCAAGAACACGCCGGTGATCATGCTGTCCTCCAAGGACGGCCTGTTCGACAAGGCGCGTGGCCGCATCGTCGGCTCCGAGCAGTACGTCACCAAGCCATTCACGCGCGAGGAACTCCTCGACGCGATCCGTACCCATGTCAAGGCGTGAAAGGGGGAACCGCCGTGGCTCGAATCCTGTTGATTGAAGACTCGCCGACCGATACGGCGGTGCTGACCCAGCTGCTTGAACGCAACGGCCACCAGGTGCTGGCCGCGTCCAGCGCCGAGGACGGCATCGAGGCCTGCAAGCGCGAAATGCCCGACCTGGTCCTGATGGACGTGGTGCTGCCGGGCATGAACGGCTTCCAGGCCACGCGCGCGCTCGGCCGCGATGGCGGCACCAAGGAGATCCCGGTGCTGATCGTGAGCACCAAGGGCATGGAAACCGACCAGGCCTGGGGCATGCGCCAGGGCGCCAAGGGCTACCTGGTCAAGCCGGTGAAGGAAGACGTGCTGGTCAACGAGGTCAACCGGCTGCTGGGGGCGGCGGGATGAACCAGCATCGCGACCCGTTCGCGATGCTGCTCGACTACGAGCAGCGCAGTCTTGCGCACGTCGCGGGCCTGCCGGAGCAGTTCGACGCACCGGGCCTGTGGCGCGGCGTGGGCTACCGGGTCGGCGAGCGCAGGCTCGCGTCGGGCTTCGACGAGGTGGTGGAGATCCTGCCGCTGCCGCAGATCACGCCGGTGCCGGGGGCGCAGCCGTGGATGCTGGGCGTGGGCAACGTGCGCGGCAACCTGCTGCCCATCGTCGACCTGCGCCAGTTCCTCGAGGGCGAGCGCACCGTGCTGCACGAATCGCAGCGGGTGCTGATCGTGCGCCAGCCCGACGGCAACGTCGCGGTGACGATCGACGAGCTGTACGGCCAGCGCGGCTTCCACGACGAGCAGCGGATCGATACCGAGCCGGTCGCGCAGGGGCGCTACGTGCATTTCATCGAGCGCGCCTACCGCAACGCGGACCAGGAGTGGGGTGTGTTCAGCCTGGCCAGGCTGGCGCGCACGCCGGAGTTCAGACAAGCCGCGGCCTGAGGGTCGCGTCCAGCAAGACAGAGCAGGGGCAGGGGTAGGGACCATGAGCACAGTAGTCGATACGGTCGCCGGCAAGGGGCGCGGGCTGGGAAGCAACTTCTGGATCGCGGCGCTGGTCACCACGCTGGTGATCTTCGGCGCCAACACCGGCTACGCGGGCTGGAAGGCGGCGCGGCTGGGCGGCGCGAGCACGGCGGCCTCGAGCCTGCAGGTGAACTCGCAGCGGCTGGCCAACCAGGGCCGGGAAGCGGTGGCGGGCGACACCGGCTCGTTCGCGGCGTTCAAGGACACCAAGGCGCAGATCGACCGCGACGTCGAGCAGCTGAACTCGAACTTCGGCACGACCACGGGCGTGGCCGGTCCGATCCAGACGGTGACCGCCACCTGGACACCGCTGGCCGCCAGCGCCGAACAGGTCGCCGCCAGCGAACAGGCCGTCAGCGGTTTCGCCGCGAACGCCAACAACTTCAGCCAGGCGGTCCCGCAGCTGCAGGCGCAGCTCGACGAGCTGGTGCGCGCGATGTCCTCGAGCGGCTCGCCCGCCTCGCAGGTCTACATCGCGCTGCGCCAGAACGTGCTGGCCGGCAACATGGCGCGCCGGGTGGCGGAAATCCAGGCAGGCGGCAGCGGCGCCTCGATCGCCGGCGACGCGCTGGCGCGCGACGTGGGCGTGTTCGAGCAGGTGCTCGAAGGCCTGCGTGCGGGCGACCAGGCGATGAACGTGCAGCCGCTGAGCAACAGCGGCGCCGTCTCCGCGCTGACCCAGGCGTCCGAGCGCTGGGCCGCGATGAAGCAGGACCTGGACGCGATCATCGCCAACGCTCCGGCGCTGTTCCAGGCGCAGGCCGCGTCGGCCGCGCTGACCAGCGGCTCCGACAAGCTGCTGTCGGACGCGCAGGACCTGTTCTCGGCCTTCACCGCGTTCGGCTCGCTCAACGACAAGAGCGTGCTCGGCAACGTCTGGATCAGCATCATCTCCGGCCTGCTCGCGATCCTCTCGCTGGGCGGCCTGCTGTGGTCGCTGAACCGCGCGCAGCGCAAGCGCTACGAAGACACGATGGAGCTCAACAACCGCAACCAGGAGGCGATCATGCGCCTGCTGGACGAAATCGGCGCGCTCGCGGAGAACGACCTGACGGTCAAGGCCACGGTTACCGAGGACATGACCGGCGCCATCGCCGACTCGATCAACTTCGCGGTCGAGAACCTTCGCGACCTGGTCGGTACGATCAACGACACTTCCGCGCAGGTCGCATCGAGTGCGCAGGAGACGCAGGCCACCGCCATGCACCTGGCCGAGGCCGCCGAGCACCAGGCGCAGGAGATCAACTCCGCCTCCAACCGCATCACCGAAATCGCCTCGAGCATCGACCAGGTCTCGAAGAACTCGGCCGAGTCGGCCGACGTGGCGCAACGCTCGGTGCAGATCGCGACCAAGGGCGCGGGCGTGGTGCGCGAGACGATCGCCGGCATGGACTCGATCCGCGACCAGATCCAGGAAACCTCCAAGCGCATCAAGCGGCTGGGCGAAAGCTCGCAGGAGATCGGCTCGATCGTGGAACTGATCAACGACATCTCCGAACAGACCAACATCCTGGCGCTGAACGCGGCCATCCAGGCGGCGTCCGCGGGCGAGGCGGGCCGCGGCTTCGCGGTGGTGGCCGACGAAGTGCAGCGACTGGCCGAACGCGCGTCCAACGCGACCAAGCGCATCGAAACGCTGGTGCAGACCATCCAGAGCGATACCAACGAGGCGGTCAGCTCCATGGAGCAGACGACCTCCGAAGTGGTCGCCGGTGCGCGACTGGCCGAGGACGCGGGTACCGCGCTGGGCGAGATCGAAAACGTGTCGAGCAACCTCGCCAGCCTGATTCTCGGGATCTCCACCGCCGCCAGACAGCAGTCGGCGGCGGCGAGCAACATCACCGAGACCATGAACACGATCCAGTCGATCACCGCGCAGACCTCGCAGGGCGCGAACCAGACGGCGCAGTCGATCGGCAACCTCGCGCAGCTGGCCGCCAACCTGCGCCGCTCGGTCGCCGACTTCAAGCTGCCGGCCTGAGCACGGAGCCAGGACACGGGATGAACGCGACGACGACCGGTCGCAGGCCGATGCACGCCGGCAAGCGCGAGGGAAAGCGATGACTGCGCTGCGCGAAGCCCTCGACCACACCGCGCTGGGCTGGATCAAGCCCGAGCTCGACGAAACGCTGCGCCTGGCCAAGGCCGAGCTGGAGGACTACGTCGACGATCCGGCCGACGTCGGCCGGATGCGGCTGTGCGCCGGCTACCTGCACCAGGTGCAGGGCACGCTGCGCATGGTCGAGCTGTACGCCCCGGCGATGGTGGCCGAGGAGATGGAACAGGTCGCAATGGCGCTGCACGCCGGCACCGTCGGCGAGCGCGACAGCGCCTGCGCGGCGCTGCTCCGCGGCATCGTGCTGCTGCCCGACTACCTCGAGCGCCTGCAGGGCGGCCACCGCGATATCCCGATCGTGCTGCTGCCGCTGCTCAACGAACTGCGCGCCGCGCGCGATGAGAGCCTGCTCAGCGAAAGCGTGCTGTTCTCGCCGGACCTGGAACGTCCGCTGCCAGGCGCCATCGCCGCCGACCGGACGGCGTCCAACGACGACATGCCGGCCCGGCTCGAGGCGCTGCAGCGCGAGATCGGGAAGTGGCAGGAGCACACCGGGGCAGCGGAGCTGTCGACGCTGGCGCCGGCGCTCGATGCGCTGCTGGGCCATGTGCGGCAGGTGCCCGTGCAGCGCATGCTGTGGGTGGCGTCCAGCGTCGCGCGCGCACTGGCCGATGGTGCGCTGCCGGTCTCGTCCGCGCTGCGCAAGGTGTTCGCCGGCGTGGAGCGCGAGACGCGCCGCGCGCTGCTCGACAACAACGGCTATGCGGAAGCCGATGGCGAGGCGGCCCAGGAGCCGACGCGCCAGCTGCTCTACCACGTCGCCCACCATCCCGACGACAGCCATCCCGCGCTGCGCGAGCTGCGCCAGCTCTTCGAACTGGAGGCGGCACTGCCGACCCAGTCCGAGCTCGAACACGCCCAGGGCAGCATCAGCGGACGCAACCGCGCGCTGCTCGATACGGTCTCGGCCGAGGTGAAGGACGACCTGCTGCACGTCAAGGACGCGCTCGACCTGCACCTGCGCACCGGGTCGGACGACCTTGGCGCGTTGCAGCCGCACGCCGAGACGCTCGGCCGCGTGGCCGACACGCTCGGCATGCTCGGCCTGGGCGCCGCGCGCAAGGTGGTGCAACAGCAGCGCGACACGATGCAGGCGATCCTCGACGGCGCCGTCGCCGCGAACGAGGATGCACTGCTGGACGTGGCCGGTGCGCTGCTCTATGTCGATGCATCGCTCGACCATCAGGTGGCGCGACTGGGCGCCGCCGAAGCGGTCGACACCGGCGCGGGCAGCGAACTGTTCGCCGGCGAGGCGCAACAGGTGGTCGACACCATCGTGCGCGAGGCCATCGCCAACTTCGTGCAGGCCCGGCAGGCGCTGGTCGCCTTCGTCGAGACCAGCTGGCAGCACGAGCAGCTGACCGACGTGCCGCGCCTGCTCGACGAGGTGGCCGGCGCGCTGCGGATGATGGAACTGACGTTGCCGGCGGACTACCTGGTCGCCGTCAGCCGCTATACCGAACACGAACTGATCGCGCGCCAGCGCGTGCCCAACGGCCGCCAGCTGGACACGCTGGCGGACGCGCTCGCGAGCCTGGAGTACTACCTCGAGGCGCTGCGCGAGCAGCGCGGCAACCGCGACGAGATCCTCGACATCGCCCGCGGCAGCCTCGAGGCGCTGGGCTACTGGCCGCTGCCCGAGCCGGTGAAGTCCGTCGTGGACGTGCCGGCCGCCGTCGAGCCCGTGGAGCCGGTGTCCCGGGTCGAAGCCGCGACCCCCGCCGAGCCGGTTGCGCAGCCTGAAGCGCCGCCCGTGACTGCGCCTGCGGACCTGCCAGCGGACGTGTCCGCCGCAATCGGGACCACGCCCGCCGAGCCGGAGGCGCCGATCGTCGGCGGCTTCGAGACCGTCGGCGAGGAAATCGACGAGGAGATCCGCGAGGTCTTCCTCGAGGAATTCGCCGAGGAGATCGACAACCTCGACGGGCTGCTGCCGCTGTGGCGCGCCGCGCCCGAGGACATGGAAAGGCTGCGCCCGATCCGGCGCGTGTTCCATACCCTCAAGGGCAGTGGACGGCTGGTCGGTGCGCGCGCGCTGGGCGAGTTCAGCTGGAAGGTCGAGAACATGCTCAACCGCGTGCTCGACCGCTCGCGTCCGCCCAGCGCGGCGGTGATCGCGATGGTCGACCGCGCGTTCTACACCTTGCCCGAGCTGCAGGCTGCTTTGCGTCGCGAGCGCAGCCTGACCACCGACCTGCAGCCGCTGCAGGACGCCGCCGACCGGATTGCCGCCGGCGACGAGGCCATGCCGCCCGAGGCGGTCGCCGCCGCCGCGCCGGCGCAGGTGGAAGATCCTGTCGCGGCGCCGCCCGCCCAGGAAACGGTTGCGCCGCCGGCCGAGCCGGCACCCGCGCCCGTGCCTGCCAGCATCGATGCGCTGCTGCTGGAAATCCTCGACGTGGAAGTGCAGGGCCACCTGCAGACGGTCGACGCCTGGGTCGCGCAGGCGCGCGCCGGCGAGACCCTTGGCAGCGACGCCTTGCTGCGCGCCCTGCACACCATGAACGGTGCGTTCGCGATGACCGAGGTACCGGTCGTCAACAGCGTGCTGGGACCGGCCGAACACTACGCGCGGCGCCTGCTCGCCTCGCATGCGGTGGCGGTACCAGACGGGATCGACGCGATCGCCGAGCTGTCCGCGACGGTGCGCTCGACGGTCGAGATCCTGAAGGGGCCGTCGCCTGCGCTGGTTCCGCAGGATGCGCTGGCCGCGCGCCTGGTCGCGCTGCGCGACAGCCTGCCCGAGGCCGCGAGCGGCCTGGCCGCGCTGGTCGACGCGCAGGGCATGGAGGAGGCTGCCGACGCCGACGTGCCCTCGCTGACCACCGAAGACCTGAGCGCCTACGGCGCCTTTATCCAGAGCGGTCTTCAGATCGGGCCGGAGTTGTCCGGGCCGGCAGCTTCGGAGCCCGGGTCCGGCGACAACGAACGCCTCGAGGCCGAGCGTCTCGAAGCCGAACGCCTCGGAGTCGAACGCGTCGAAGCCGAACGTCTCGAAGCCGAACGCCTCGAAGCCGAACGCCTCGAAGCCGAGCGACTCGAAGCCGAACGCCTCGAAGCGGAGCGACTCGAAGCGGAGCGACTCGAAGCCGAACGCCTCGAAGCGGAGCGACTCGAAGCCGAACGCCTCGAAGCGGAACGCCTCGAAGCGGAACGTCTCGAAG
>JAEWZE010000079.1 GCA_023395465.1 Pseudomonadota bacterium | reverse complement strand
CTTGCGCGGCGCGCGCTCGCCCTCGGCTGCCGGCGGCTGCGAAGCCTGGGCCTGGTCCTGCACCGGCTGCACGGCGGCGACCTTGGCCTGCTCACCCTCGCCTTCCACGCGCGGCTTGCGCGGCCGACGGCTGCGCTCGCCTTCGCCACGCGGCTCGCCATCACGACGGCGCTCGCCACTGCGTTCGCCACGGCCACCGCCGCCGGGACCGCCGCGGCCGCCGCTGCTGCGCCCGCCGCCACGCTTGGCGTCCTCGGCGGCGCGCGCCTCGCGCACCTCGCGGTAGATCTGGCCGATGCTGTCGCCGTCCTCGTTGTCGCCGCCATCGACGGCCCTGGCGCGCTCCGGACGCGGCACCGGCACCAGCAGTTCGGCGGTCACCGGCTCGGAGGGGATCTTCTGCTCGATGTAGGCCTCGATGTCCGGCAGGCCCATCGCATAGCGCTCGCAGGCGAAGCTGATCGCGTCGCCCTCGGCGCCCAGGCGTGCGGTACGCCCGATGCGGTGCACGTAGTCCTCGGCGTCGAACGGCAGGTCGTAGTTGTAGACGTGGCTGACGCCGTCGATGTGCAGGCCGCGCGCGGCCACGTCGGTGGCCACCAGAATCTCGAGCTGGCCGGCCTGGAACTTCTTCAGCAGCGACTCGCGCTTCTTCTGCGGCACGTCGCCCGACAGCACGCCGACCCGGTAGCCGGCGCGTTCGAGCGAGCGCGCCACGCGCTCGACAAAGGCCTTGGTGTTGACGAACACCATGGTGCGCGCGCCCTCGCTGCGCGAGAGCAGGCCCAGCAGAAGCGGCAGCTTCTCCTCGTCGGAGGGGTAGTACAGGCGCTGGCGCACGCGCGCGGCGGTGATCGTCTCGGTCTCGACGACGATCTTCTCCGGCTCGTTCATGTGCTCGTAGGCCAGCTCCAGCACGCGGTGGCTCAGCGTCGCCGAGAACAGCAGGGTCTGGCGCTCGGTGCGGGCCGGCATGCGCCGCAGCAGGAAGCGGATGTCCTTGATGAAGCCGAGGTCGAACATGCGGTCGGCCTCGTCCAGCACGCAGACCTCGCAGGCGTGCAGGCTCACCACCTTGTGCTGCTTGACGTAGTCGATCAGGCGGCCCGGGGTCGCGATGATGACATCGGCGCCGGCTTGCAGCAGGGCGCGCTGCTTGTCGTAGTCCACCCCGCCGTAGACCAGGGCGAACTTCAGGCCCAGCTCCGGCGCGAGCTTCATCGCGTCCTTGTGGATCTGGATCGCCAGCTCGCGGGTCGGGGCCAGGATCAGCGCGCGCGGATCCTCGGGCTTGCGCTCGGCCAGCGCCGGCTTCGACAGCAGGCGGTTGATGACGGTGACCAGGAAGGCGAGGGTCTTGCCGGTGCCGGTCTGGGCCTGGCCGGCGACGTCGCGCCCGGCGAGGGTGATCGGCAGGGTCAGTGCCTGGATCGGGGTGCAGCGGGTGAAGCCCGCCGATTCAAGTCCGGCCAGCAGGGCCGGGTGCAGCTCGAAGCTGGAAAAGGTGATGTCGGTAAGTGGTTTGTCGCTCATGTATGGGATCTTGAGTGCGGCGCCAGGGCGTGCCGTGTGCTCCGAAGCGGCTCCCGGTCCGCTTGGGTCGCCGCAATGCGGCGTGTTCCGCCGCATACCGGCGACCCAAACGGGCAGGGAATTCGTTGAAGCTGCATGACACGCTCTGGTGCTTGCGTGGGTGGCGCCCGCATCGCAGACTGCCTGGAAACGGGATGGCGCCGGAGCGCGTTCCCGGAAGCTCGCGGACCATGGACGCGTGGGGCGCCCGACCTTACCCGGAGCCGGGGTGACCCGGACGGGTGGCCCTTGATTCGGGCCGCGAATCGCCCAAGTTTACCATTCATCCCCGCGGCCGCCCTCGCCGGCCCGCCGCCCCCATTCCAGGAGCCTTTCCGTGAGCGAACACGTCATCCATGCCAGCGACGCCGATTTCGATGCCACCGTGCTGCAGTCCGCCGAGCCGGTGCTCGTCGATTTCTGGGCGCCCTGGTGCGGCCCGTGCAAGATGATCGCCCCGGCCCTGGACGAGCTGGCCGACCAGTACGCCGGCAAGGTCAGGATCGCCAAGGTCAACGTCGACGAGAACCGCGCGACCGCCCTGAAGTACCACGTGCGCTCGATTCCGATGCTGCTGCTGTTCAAGGACGGCCAGGTGCAGGCCACCCAGATCGGCGCCGTGGGCAAGGCCCAGCTGGCGCAGATGATCGACAAGGCGGTCTGATCCACGCGGCGGGCGCCCGTCGCCCGCCCCCTGTCGCGACGGCCCGCACACGCGGGCTGACGCGGGCGTCACGGCCGCCGCCCCAAGCTGCAGTGCCTGGCAGCAGGGTGACCGGGCCGCCGGGACGCATGAACGCAGCCCCGCCGGCGCTTGCCCGCGGACTGCCGCCGGTGTTAGTTTGGCGGCATCCGGCGTGGAATTCGGCGCCGCACCCCGTCTGCAGGACTCCCCTCAACATCCCCGCCCGTTCCCGGGCGCTCGCACCGAGCGAGGAAATCGCACTTGTCCGACAACACCCCCGACGCCGGCGACACCGCCGCCAAGCGCGTGCGCAAGACTGCCGCGCGCACCCCGAAGAAGGTCGCCAGGTCCGCCGACGCGGACACGCCCAACCTGTTCGAATCCAGTTCCGCGCCGGCCGAGCCGCGTCCGGCCGAACCGCGCCCCGCCGCGGCCGAGCCGCCCGCCGCCAGGCCCGCCAGCGAACCCGCGCCGGCGCAGCCGGCCCAGGGTGGTGGCAGCAACGACGCGCCCGCCGCCGACGCGGGACAGCCGCAGCGGCAGCAGCAGCAGCAACAGCAGCAGCGCCAGCACGACCAGGGCGGCGGCGCCCAGGGCAACCGGCGCGACCGCTTCCGCAATCGTCGCGACCGCCAGCGCGGCGACCGCCCGCGCGATGGCGGCCTGCCGCAGGACGACGGCGGCAACGGCCACGAGCAGGCCAACCGCATGCCGCCGCCGAACATCCCCGAAGGCTTCCCCCAGTACTCGCTGGGCGAACTGAAGCGGATGCCGGCGCACAAGCTGTTCGACATCGCCGAACAGCTCAACATCCACGAAGGCGTGGCCCGCGCGCGCAAGCAGGACGTGATCTTCGCCCTGCTCAAGGTGCTCACCCGCACCAACGAGGGCGTGCAGGCCGACGGCGTGCTTGAGATCCTGCCCGACGGCTTCGGCTTCCTGCGCGGCGCCGAGGCCAGCTACCTGGCCGGCCCGGACGACACCTACATCTCGCCCAGCCAGATCCGCCGCTTCAACCTGCGCACCGGCGACCACCTGTCCGGCCGCATCCGCTGGCCCAAGGACGGCGAGCGCTACTTCGCCCTGAACGTGGTCGACACGATCAACGGCGAGCC
>JAEWZE010000077.1 GCA_023395465.1 Pseudomonadota bacterium | reverse complement strand
CCGATCGCGTGGCGGGCGTTGGCGCCGGCGCCGGTGGAGATCGCCATCGGCACCACGCCCATGATGAAGGCCAGCGAGGTCATCAGGATCGGGCGGAAGCGCAGGCGCGCGGCCTCGATGGTCGCTTCGCGCAGGGTCTTGCCCGCCGCGCGCTCGAGCACCGCGAACTCGACGATCAGGATCGCGTTCTTCGCCGCCAGGCCGATCACCGTCACCAGGCCGATCATGAAGAAGATGTCGTTCGACAGTCCGCGCAGCATGGTGAACACCACTGCGCCGAGGATGCCCAGGGGCACCACCAGCAGCACCGAGACCGGGATCGACCAGCTCTCGTACAGCGCCGCCAGGCACAGGAACACCACCAGCACCGAGAGCACCAGCAGCAGCGTCGCGGTGTTGCCGGCGATGATTTCCTGGTAGGACATGCCGGTCCAGTCCGAGCCGATGCCGGCCGGCAGCTGCTCGGCGACGATGCGCTCCATCGCGGCCATGGCTTCGCCCGAACTGCGCCCCGGCGCCGGCGAGCCGTTGATGTTGACTGCCGAATAGCCGTTGTAGCGCGTCAGCGATGGCGTGTTCATGCCCCACTCCGAACGCACCACGTTGCTGAGCGGGATCATCGCCGGCGTCCCGTCCGGATTCTGCTGGCTCGAAGGCGAATAGAAGCGCGACAACGAACCCTGCCCGGTACGGAACGGCGCGTCGGCGCGCATGACCACGCGCTTGATGCGGCCGTCGGCGAAGTAGTCGTTGACGTAGACCGGCGCCAGCATCAGCTGGATCGCGTTGTACACGTCGCCGGTCGACAGGCCCATCGCCTCGGCCTGCGCGCGGTCGACCTCGAGCTGCAGCTGCGGCGCATCGGCCAGGGTGTTCGGACGCACGCCGGCGAGCAGGTCGGGCTGCTGCGCCGCGGCGCCCAGCAGGGTATTGCGCGCCTGCCCCAGCGCCTCACGGCCGAGGCCCGCGCGATCCTGCAGGTACATGTCGAACCCGCCGAACTGGCCGAGGCCCTGGATGGTGGGCAGGTTGACCACGAAGATCGACGCGTCGCGGATGCCGTACAGGGCGCCGTTGGCCTGCTGGATGAACTCGGGCACGGTGACGTCGCGGTCGGCCCAGTCCTTGAGCCTGATGAAGGCCATGCCGACGTTCTCGCCCTGGCCGACGAAGCTGAAGCCGGCGATCTGCATCATGCCTTCGTAGCCCTCCAGCCCCTCCAGCGTGCCGCGCACCTGCTCGAACACCTTCTGCGTGCGCTGCAGGGTCGCGCCCGGCGGCAGCTGCACGATGGCCATCGCGTAGCCCTGGTCCTCCTCCGGCACGAAGCTGCCCGGCAGCCGCGTGAGCAGCACGCCGCAGGCCACCGCCAGCACCACGAACACCACCATCCAGCGCGGCGCATGCCGCACCGCGCTGCCGATGTGGCCGACGTAGGTGTGGCTGACCCGGTCATAGAGACGGTTGAAGCCGCGCACGAAGCGGTTCTCCTTCTTCTCGCCGGGCGCCGCATGCTGCTTGAGGAAGGTCGCGCACAGCGCCGGGGTGAAGCCCAGCGCGAGGAACGCGGAGAAGCCCATCGCAACGGCGATGGTGATGGCGAACTGCTTGTAGATCTCGCCCGAGGCGCCGCCCTGCAGCGCGCTGGGGATGAACACCGCCGCCAGCACCACGGTGATCGCCACCACCGCGCCGGTGATCTGGTCCATCGCCTTCTCGGTGGCCTCCAGCGGCGGCAAGTGCTCCTCGGCCATGATCCGCTCGACGTTCTCGATCACCACGATCGCGTCGTCGACCACGATGCCGATCGCCAGCACCATCGCGAACATGGTCAGCTGGTTGACCGTGAAGCCGATCATGCTCAGGACCAGGAACGTGCCCAGCAGGGCGACCGGGATGACCAGGGTCGGAATGATCGTGGCGCGCAGGTTCTGCAGGAACAGCAGCATCACCAGGAACACGAGGATCATCGCCTCGATCAAGGTCTTGACCACCTCGTTGATCGACAGCCGTACGAAGGTGGTGCTGTCGAACGGCGTGTACCACTCCACGCCGGGCGGGAACGAGGCCTGCAGCTCGTCCATGCGCGCGGTCACCGCTTCGGCCACGCCCAGGGCGTTGGCGCCCGGCTGCAGCATGATCGCCACCGCACCGGTGGGCTGGCCGTTGAACTGGGCGTCGAAGCCGTAGCCCTGGGCGCCGACTTCGACCCGGGCCACGTCGCGCAGGCGCACGATCGCGCCATCCGCGTCCGAGCGCAGGATGATGTTGCGGAATTCCTCGGGCGAGCTGAAACGACCCTCGGCCGAGACCGTGGCGGTGAAGCCCTGGCCCTCGGGCGCCGGATCGGCACCGATCGAGCCGGCCGCGAATTGTGCGTTCTGCGCGCGCACCGCCGACAGCACCTGGGTAGCCGACATGCCATAGCCCTGCAGCCTGGTCGGGTCCAGCCAGATGTTCATGGCGTACTCGGAGCCGAAGTGCTGGGTGTTGCCGACGCCGGGCACGCGCGCCAGCGGCTCGAGGATCCGCGAGGCGATCAGGTCGTTGAGCGCGTTGCGGTCCATGTCCGGATCGCTGGAGCGCAGGCCCACCACCATCAGGAAGCCGCTGTTGGCCTTGGCCACCACCACGCCCTGCTGCACCACCTCGGTGGGCAGTCGCGGCGTCGCCAGCGAAACCTTGTTCTGCACCTGCACCTGGGCGATGTCCGGGTCGGTGCCGGTCTCGAAGGTGAGCGTGATCGAGGCCCGCCCCGACGAACTCGAGGTCGAGCTGAAGTAGAGCAGGTTGTCGATGCCGGTGAGCTGCTGTTCGATGACCTGGGTGACCGCCTGCTCGGCGGTCTGCGCATCGGCGCCCGGATAGGTGGCGCCGATGGTCACCTGCGGCGGGGCGACGTTGGGATACGACTCCACGCCCATGTTGAGCACGGCGATCACGCCCGACAGCGAGATCAGGATCGCGATGACCCACGCGAAGATCGGGTGGTGGATGAAGAACCTGGACATGGCGGATCAGCCTTCGGCGGAGTCGTTGACGGCCGCTGCATCCTGGGCGGGAGCGTCGTCCGCGGCCGGCGCCGGCCCATCCGCGGCGGGCGCCTGCGTTGCCGGCGCAGCGTCCGCGGGCGGCTGTCCGGCCGGGCCCTCCGGTGCCCACGGCACCGCCTTGGCGGGCGCGCCTTCGCTCACCTTCTGCAGGCCCGAGGCGATGACCTGCACGCCATCCTCCAGCCCGCCGGTGACGATCCAGTTGCCGCCTTCGGCGCGATCGAGGGTGACGTTGCGACGCACCACCGTGCCATCCGCGCCCACCGCCATGACGTAGGCGCTCCTGGCGTCGCGCTGCACCGCGGCCTGCGGGATCGAGTACACGCCCTGCATCTGGCCCAGGCGCGCGCGCAGGGTGACGTAGGTGCCCGGCAGCAGGCGGCCGTCGGGATTGGGGATCAGCGCGCGCATCGAGATCGCGCCGGTGGCCGGGTCGACGATGTCGCCGGAGAAATCGAGCGTGCCCGCATGCTCGTACACGCTGCCGTCGGCCAGCACCACCTCGACCGTGGCGTCGGCGCCCTGCGCGGCCGCGCGTGCGCGCCGGATCTGCTCCAGCTCGCCCACGCCGATGGAGAAGTTGGCGTACAGCGGATCGACCTGGTCGACCGTGGTCAGCAGCGTCGCCGTGCCCTGCCCGACCAGCGCGCCTTCGGTGACCTGCTGCTTGCCGGCGCGACCGCTGATCGGCGCGCGCACGGTGGCGTAGCCCAGGTTGATGCGCGCGGACTGGACCGCCGCCTCGCCGGCCTGCACGGCGGCCGCCGCGCTGCGCTCTGCGGCGAGCGCATTGTCGACGTCGGCGCGGGAGATGAAGCTGGTCGGGGCCAGCTGGCGCGCGCGATCGGCGTTGGCCTTGGCGTTGGCGTAGTTCGCCCGCGCCTGCGCCAGCGATGCCTGGGCGGTGCCCAGCGCGGCCTGCAGCGGAGCAGGGTCGATCAGGAACAGCACGTCGCCTTCGCGCACGTCGCTGCCTTCCTCGTACACGCGCTTCTGCACCACGCCCGGGACGCGGGCGCGCACGTCGGCGCTGCGGAAACCGGCCAGGCGGCCACCGATCTCGCGGGTCAAGGGCAGGTCGGCGGCCTTGGCCTCCACCACGCCCACCTCGGGCGGCGGCGGCTGGGCCGGCGCCTCGCCGCCGCCACAGGCGGCGAGCAGGCACAGGGAAAGGGCGAGCGGCAGGGCGGCGGCGGAACGGAGCATCGGAGGGGACCTGTTCTGGGCCTGCGCGGGCGGCAGGCAGCGGCGTCTTAATTTCTGAACTGGGCAGTATACTTGCGCTGCGGATGAACGGAACCCTGCCATAGGTCAGGTTTGCCCGCGGTGTTCGGCACGACCCGGTCACGCCATTCGCGGGAAGAATGACCGCTGGATCAGGAACTGAATCCGGTTCACACTACGCCTCCCCCTGATCCTCCGGCTGCCGCCGCCATGGCCACCCACGACCGCCGCCAGCGCGAGTTCGCGCAGCGCGAGGCGCTGTTCCTGGATACCGCGCAGGCCCTGATCCAGCGCGAGGGGCTGCTCAACCTGCAGATGGCGCGGATCGCCGAGGAATGCGAGTACGCGATCGGCACCCTGTACCGGCATTTCGCCAGCAAGGAAGACCTGCTGGTGGCCTTGGCCACGCGCAACAGCCTGGACCGGGTGGAACTGTTCGAGCGCGCCGCGCGCTGGTCGGGGCCGACCCGCGACCGCATCGTCGCCCTGGCCCTGGCCGACCTGATCGTGCTGCGCGAACAGCCCGAGCATTTCCGCCTCGCCCAGTTCGTCTGGACCGAGGTGGTGTGGGGTGCGGCATCGGAGCCGAGCCGCCAGCGCGCGCTTGCCGCGTGCGAGCCCCTGGCGACCCTGGTCGAGGCGATCAGCGCCGAAGCGCGCGCCCGGGGCGACCTTCCTTCGGCCCTGTCCATGACGGACGAGGGGCTGACCATCGGCCCATGGATCCTGTCCCTCGGCATGCATACTCTGGCCCAGCAGCAGGGCCTGCTCGATCCGGCCATCGGCGACCCCTACCGGCTGCTGTTCAAGCACCTGCACTACCTGCTCAACGGCTACGGCTGGCAACCCCTGTTCGACCCCGGCGACGACGACGCGCTCGATCGCTCGGTCGAGCGCCTGTGCCGCGACGTGTTCGACGCGCCCTGCCCCTATCCACCCCGCTAAGCCCGCCCCCAACGTTCCCCACGGAAGACTCCGCCATGTCCACCGCCCCCACGAAGCGCAAGCCGCGGTTCGCGATGCGCCTGATCCTGATGCTGTTGCTGACGCTGCTGGTATTCGGCGGCGTATTCGCCGTCAAGGCCATGATCGGCGCGCAGACCAACAAGTTCTTCGACAACATGCCGCAGCCGGCGGCGGCGGTGAGCGCGGCCACGGCCACCACCGAACGCTGGAGCGACGATGGCGAGGCGGTCGGCACCCTGGTCGCGGTCAACGGCACCGACGTCACCACGGAGGCCGGCGGCGTGGTGCGCGCGATCGAGTTCGAGGCCGGGCAGCCGGTCAAGGCGGGCGAGGTGCTGGTGCGGCTGAACACCGACAACGAGCTGGCCACGCTCAAGGCGCTGGAGACCTCGGCGCGACTGGCCGACGTGCAGGCCGAGCGCTGGCAGCAGCTGGGCCGCGACCGGCTGGTGTCGCTGGACGAGGTGCAGCAGCGCACCGCGGCGGCGGCGAGCGCACGCGCGCAGGTCGAAGCGCAGCGCGCGCTGATCGCGCAGAAGACCATCCGCGCGCCGTTCAGCGGCGAACTGGGCATCCGCCGGGTCAACCTCGGCCAGTTCGTCTCGCCGGGCGACCCGATCGTCAGCCTGCAGCAGCTCGATCCGATCTACCTGGACTTCAGCCTGCCCGAACAGCGCATGGTCGCCCTCGAGCCGGGCACGCGGATCCGCGCCACGGTCGACGCGCTGCCGGGCAAGGTGTTCGAGGGCGAAGTCACCGCGATCGAGCCGCGGGTCGATCCGGACACCCGCAACTTCACCGCCCAGGCCACGATCGCCAATCCCGACGGCGCGCTGCGCCCCGGTGCCTTCGCGCGCGTGTCGTTCTCGCTCGGCGGCGAGCGCGACGTGGTGGTGATTCCGCAGACCGCGGTGAGCTTCAATCCCTACGGCAACGCGGTGTTCGTGATCAGCGAAGTGCCGCGCCAGGAAGGCGAGACCGACATGCAGGGCAACGCGCTCACCGGCAACAAGCTCGTCGTCACCCAGCGCTTCATCAAGACCGGCGCGACCCGCGGCGACCTGGTGACGGTCACCGACGGCCTCGAGCCGGGCGAACGGGTCGCCACCAGCGGCCTGCTCAAGCTGCGCAACGAGGCCGAGGTAACCATCAACAACGCGATCCAGCCGACCGCCGAGGCGGCGCCGGAGGCGCAGAACCGATAGGAACGGCGGCCCCGCGCGGCGGGGCCTGCCGGCTTCTTCCCCGCCACGGGGAAGGCAAGGATGGGGAGCGTGTCCCGCGACGGCAACGCGGGATGCGGCCCCGATGCCCCCACACCGGCCCTTTCCCGCACGCGGGGAAGGGGGAGTCCAGCCATGAAATTCACCGACATCTTCATCAACAAGCCGGTGCTGGCGATGGTCGTCAGCCTGTTCATCCTGATCTTCGGGCTGCGCGCGTTCACCGAGCTCAACGTGCGCCAGTACCCGGAGCTGCGCAACGCGGTGGTCAACGTCAGCACCGTGTACTACGGCGCCGACGCCGACCTGATCCAGGGCTTCATCACCACCCCGCTGGAGCGCGAGATCGCCAGCGCCGAGGGCATCGACTACCTGTCCTCGACCAGCTCGGCCGGCGTGAGCACGATCCAGGCCTACATCCGCCTGGACCACGATCCGAACGAAGCGCTCACCCAGATCGCGGCCAAGGTCAACAAGATGCGCGGCCAGCTGCCGCCCGAGTCCGAGGACCCGGTGATCGACCTGCAGCAGGGCCAGCAGATCGCGGCGATGTACGTGTCCTTCGCCAGCCAGACGCTCGACAACAACCAGATCACCGACTACCTCACCCGCGTGGTGCAGCCCAAGCTGGTGACGGTGGACGGCGTGCAGCGCGCCGACATCCTCGGCGCGGGCACCTTCGCCATGCGCGTATGGCTCAAGCCCGACCGCATGGCCGCGCTCAAGGTCACCGCCAGCGACGTGTCCAACGCGCTGCAGTCCAACAACGTGCTCTCGGCGGTGGGCTCGACCAAGGGCCAGATGGTCGCGATCGACATGACCGCGCGCACCGACCTGCGCAACGCCGACGAGTTCCGCCAGCTGATCATCCGCGAGGAAGGCGGCGCGATCGTGCGCCTGGGCGACGTGGCCGACGTGGCCCTGGGCTCGGAGAACTACGGCACCTCGGTGCGCATCAACGGCGAAGCTGCGACGTTCATGGGCATCTTCGTCTCGCCGGACGCCAACTCGCTGGACGTGATCGGCGAGGTGCGCGAGCTGTGGGACGGCGAGATCGTGCCGCAGCTGCCGGAAGGCATCGTCGCCACGATCCCCTACGACAGCACCGAGGCGATCCAGGACGCGATCAACGAGGTGGTCAGCACCATCGTCGAAGCGGTGATCATCGTGATCGTGGTGATCTACCTGTTCCTGGGCTCCCTGCGCAGCGTGCTGATCCCGGCGGTCACCGTGCCGCTGTCGCTGGTCGGCGCGCTGTTCCTGATGCTGCTGATGGGCTTCACCATCAACCTGCTGACCTTGCTGGCGATGGTGCTGGCGATCGGCATCGTGGTGGACGACGCGATCATCGTGCTGGAGAACATCCACCGCCACATCGAGGAAGGCATGTCGCCGCACGCCGCCGCCATCAAGGGCGCGCGCGAACTGGCCTGGCCGGTGGTGGCGATGACCACCACCCTGGTGGCGGTGTACCTGCCGATCGGCTTCCAGGGCGGGCTGACCGGCATCCTGTTCACCGAGTTCGCCTTCACCCTGGCCGGCAGCGTGCTGCTGTCGGGCGTGATCGCGCTGACGCTCACGCCGATGATGAGCTCGAAGATCCTCAAGGCCCACGGCGAGGGCAGCAAGGGCCGGCTGGAAGCCTGGCTGGACGCGCGCTTCGACAGGATCCAGCGCGGCTACCAGCGCCGCCTGCACGGCGCGCTGGAGACGAAGTCGGTCATCGCCCTGTTCGGCGTCATCGTGCTCGTCTCGTGCGTGTTCCTCTACATGACCGCGCCGAAGGAACCGGCGCCGCTGGAGGACGAGGGCTTCGTGTTCGCGATCTCGCAGGCCGATCCGACCGCGACGCTCGACTACGTCGAGAGCTACACCGAGGAAATGTCCGCGATCGCGCAGGGCATCCCCGAGGTGCAGGACTACTTCCTGTTCAACGGCGGCTTCGGCGGCAGCGGCGGTGGCGCCAGCCCGATGGCGATGGCCGGCTTCGTGCTCAAGCCCTGGAGCGAGCGCGACCGTTCGACCAAGGCCGTGCTCGAGCAGGAACTGCAGCCGAAGATCAGCGCGGTCACCGGCCTGAACACCTTCGCCCTGGTGCCGCCCTCGCTGCCCAGCGCCGGCGGCGATGGCGGCGGCGAGTTCATCATCGGCGGCGTGGGCGATCTGGCCCAGCTCAGCGAGCTCGCCGACGAGATCCTCGGCCGGGCGATGGCGAGCAAGCGCTTCATCTTCCTGGACAAGGACCTGAAGATCGACAAGCCGCGCATCGAGGTGCAGATCGACCGCGACAAGGCCGCGACGCTCGGCATCGACATGCGCACGCTCGCGGCCGACATGGCGGCGATGCTCTCGGGCGGTTACACCAACCGCTTCGCGATGCAGAACCGCTCCTACCTGGTGATCCCGCAGGTGCAGCGCAGCGACCGGCTCAACGCCTCGGACCTGCAGAACTACTACACCCGCACCCGCGACGGCGAGCTGATCCCGCTGTCGACCCTGGTGACGCTCAAGGAGAGCGCGCAGCCGCAGTCGCTCAAGCGCTTCCAGCAGCTCAACGCGGTGTCGATCACCTTCGCCCCGCGCCCCGGCGTGAGCAAGGGCGAGGCGCTGGCGATCCTGGACGAGGCCGCGCGCGAGGTGCTGCCGCAGGGCTACAGCGTCGACTACGCCGGCGAGTCGCGCCAGTTCAAGCAGGAGGGTTCTGCGATGCTGATGACCCTCGCGCTGGCGCTGATCGTGATCTTCCTGGTGCTGTCGGCGCAGTTCGAGAGCTTCCGCGATGCCACGATCATGCTGCTCACCGTGCCGATGGCGATCTGCGGCGCGCTGCTCACGCTCAACGTGCTGGCGATCGTGAGCGGCATCCTCGGCTTCTCCGGGATCGAGGCCTTCCCGGGGATGAGCATCAACATCTACACCCAGGTGGGCCTGGTGACCCTGGTGGGGGTGATCTCCAAGCACGGCATCCTGATCGTGGAGTTCGCCAACAAGCTGCAGATCGAGCAGGGCCTGTCCAAGCGCGAGGCGATCGAGGAAGCCACCGCGATCCGCCTGCGCCCGGTGCTGATGACCACCGCCGCGCTGGTGTTCGCGATGATCCCGCTGCTGATCGCCAAGGGCCCGGGCGCGGCGTCGCGGTTCTCGATGGGCACGGTGATCGCCTCGGGCATGACCATCGGCACGATGTTCACCCTGTTCGTGCTGCCGGCGTTCTACCTGTACCTGGCGCGCGACCATGCGCACGAGCCGGCCCATGCCCGGACCGGCGTCGACGATGCGCCGGACGCGGCACCGCGGCCGCAGCACGGCTGAGGAACACGGACCTGGCGCCCCACGGCAGCTGCTGCGTGGGGCGCCTTGCGATGCGACCGGACGCGCGATGGCTTCCTGCCGCGGAATGAGGGCGCGACAGGCGGCGTCGCACCACGTGCGCGCCGCTACCGCGGTCGTGGCGCGAACATTGCCTCGGGCAGGCCCGGCAATGCGCCGGCCGGATCGGCGCCATGCGCCAGCACGCCCAGGCACGGCGCCGGCAGCGCTTCGCGCAGCAGGGCCAGGTAATCGTCGACGCGGTCGAACCCCGGATCGACCCGGTTGCCGATCCAGCCGGCCAGTCGACAGCCATCGGCCGCGATCGCGCCTGCGGTCAGCCGCGCGTGGCTCAGGCAGCCCAGGCGCAGTCCCACGACCAGCAGCACCTCGCCGCCCACCGCGCGCGCCATCGCCGACTGTTCCAGGCCATCGCCCATCGGCGCGAGCCAGCCGCCGGCACCCTCCACCACGACGGCATCGGCGCGCGCCGACAGCCGTGCGAACGCGGCCTGCAGCGGCGTCAACGCCACCGTGATGCCAGCATCGCGTGCGGCCAGTTGCGGCGCGGTCGCGGCCGGCAGCGCGAACGGATTCACGTCCGCGTAGGCGGGCAGTGGATCGCTCGCCGACTGCAGCGCCAGCGCATCGTCGTTGCGCCAGCCGTCGTCGCCGCGTTCGCAGCCGCTGGCCACCGGCTTCATGCCCGCCACGCGCAGGCCGCGCGCGCGCAGCGCGTGCAGCAACGCCACCGAGGCGAAGGTCTTGCCCACGCCGGTGTCGGTGCCGGTGACGAACCAGGCACGGCTCATGCCGTGCCTCCGTCCCGCTGCATGGACATCGACCTCCGCGTCTCGCGCCTGCACGCCAAGGCGGCGACACGATCTGGAACCTGCTTCATCCATCCTCCGGGACGCCAGCCACGCGCTGCTACACTGCCGGCATGTTCACTGCTGCCAGTCTAAGCGGCGACAAGCCGCAGCAATACGCCCAGCTCGCGGACCAGGCACGCGCGCTGCTGCACGGCGAACGCGACCGCATCGCCAACGCCGCCAACCTCTCGGCGCTGGTCTACCACGCGCTGCCGCAGCTGAACTGGGTCGGCTTCTACTTCTTCGACGGCACCGAGCTGGTGGTCGGGCCGTTCCAGGGCCTGCCGGCCTGCGTGCGCATCCCGCTCGACCGCGGCGTCTGCGGCAAGGCGGCCAGCAGCCGACAGACCCAGCGCATCGAGGACGTGCACGCCTTCCCCGGCCACATCGCCTGCGACGCGGCTTCGCGCTCGGAACTGGTGGTGCCGCTGGTCCATCGCGGCGAACTGGTCGGCGTGTTCGACCTCGACAGTCCTGAACCCGGCCGTTTCGACGTTGAAGACCAGGAGGGGCTGGAAGCCATCGCCCGCATCTGGGTCGAATCCCTGTCATGAATGCACCGCTGAAGATGCGCAACATCGGTCCGAAATCCGCCGCCTGGCTGCGCCAGGTGGGCCTGCGCACGAACGAGGACCTGGTCGCCGCCGGCCCGGTGGACGCGTTCATGCGCGTCCGGCGCGCCGGATTCAAGCCGAGCCTGAACATGCTCTACGCGCTGGAAGGCGCGATGCAGGACTGCCACTGGCAGGAAGTGCCGGAAGCCCGCCGCGCCGAGCTGGTGGCCGCGGTGGAAGCGGCGACCGCCGAACTGCCGCCGCCGCGCGGGCGCCCGGCCGCCGCGCCGGTGACCACGACGCATCACCAGGAGGAAGGCGCCGGCACTTCGTTCGGGTTCCTCGACGAACCGGCGGGCGACGAGCGCGACTGAGCGCCAGCGGTCGCCACGGTGAAACCGGGGTCAGAGTCGACTTTCCGGCGTGATACAGGCCAGAGTGGGATGTGCGGGAAAGTCGACTCTGACCCCGGTTTCACCATCCCGTACAATGCCGCCAGCTCCAGGGTGGCCCGCGGACTGTCGTCCAAGGGCTGAAACGGGAAGCCGGTGACGCCGGCGTCGCAGCGCGCGACGCAGCCATTCCGGCACTGCCCCCGCAACGGTAAGCGAGTACGGCCGCCGCATCCGCCACTGTGCACATGCATGGGAAGGCGCGTCGGCCGGGGCGCCATGCCCCACTCGCGAGTCCGGAGACCGGCCATGGAGTCCACTGGTTGCGATGCGGAGGGCGTCGCGGCGTGCCGTGCGCCGTCGCGTGCCGTCCGCCGTCTCCTCCCGCGCAACTCCAACGCCATGCAAGGCGCGCGGGGCGCGCGATGGAGCCGATGTGAAGTTGAACCGCAATTCCCTGACCTTTTCCGTTTCCCTGCTCGCCGCCGCGGTCGCCGCGGCCCTGCCCCTCGTGGCGACCGCCGAATCGGGTCCCGTCGACCTCGACGAGGTCGTGGTCACCGGCACCCGCACCGAGGTGTTGCTGGCCGAGAGCCTGGTACCGGCGCAGGTGCTCGACCGCGAGCAGATCGAGCGCAGCCAGGCGCGCGACCTGATCGGCCTGCTGCGCGGCCGCGCCGGCATCGACGTCGGCAACACCGGCGGCCGCGGCAAGCTCAGCAGCCTGTTCCTGCGCGGCGCCGAATCCGATCACGTGCTGGTGCTGGTCGACGGCATCAAGATGAACTCGGCCACCGCCGGCATGGCCGCGATCCAGGACCTGCCGCTGTCGCAGATCGAGCGGATCGAGATCATCCGCGGCCCGCGCTCGAGCCTGTACGGCTCCGAGGCGATCGGCGGGGTGATCCAGATCTTCACCCGCCGCAGCGATGCCCCCGGCCTGTCGCCGCATCTCACCTTGGGCGCAGGCAGCCACGACAGCCGCGAGATCAGCGCCGGCTTCGACCTGCGCGGGACGCGCGGCTGGCTCGCCGTGCATGGCGGCTACGAGTCCACCGACGGCTTCAACGCCTGCCGCGGCTCCGGCGCGCTGTTCCAGGGCTGCTTCGCCGACGAGCCGGACGACGACGGCTACCGCAACGTCTCGCTGGGCCTGCGCGGCGGAGTCCAGCTGCGCGACGGACTGGAGCTGGAGGGCAACTTCCTGCAGGCCGACGGCGACACCGAGTTCGACGGTTCCTGGACCAACCGCTCCGAAGTCCGCCAGCAGGTGGCCGGGCTGCGCCTTCGCCATGCCCCGCTGGACGGGCGACTCGAACTCAACGCCGCGCTGGCACGCAACCAGGATCGGTCCGACGACTACCAGGGAGACGCACTGCGCAGCGCCTTCGTCACCCGCCGCGACAGCGCCTCGGTGCAGGCCGACCTGCGACTGCGCCCGGGCCACCTGCTCAGCGCCGGCATCGACCATCTGAGCGATCACGTCGACAGTCTCGTGCCCTATACGGTGGACGCCCGCGACAACACCGGCGTGTTCCTCGCCTACGACGGCCGCTTCGGCGCGCAGCGCCTGCAGGCCAGCGTGCGCAACGACGACAACGAACAGTTCGGCAGCCACGTCACCGGCAACCTGGGCTGGGGCATGGCGCTGGGCGACGGCCTGCGCCTGGCCGCCAGCGCCGGCACCGGATTCAAGGCGCCGACCTTCAACGACCTCTACTACCCCGGCTCCGAGAGCCCCTGGCTGCAGCCGGAAACCTCGCGCAGCCTCAACCTGGGCCTGTCGCGCACCACCGCGAGCCACCGCTGGTCGCTGGACGTGTACGAGAGCCGCATCGACGACCTGATCGTGTTCGTGTATCCGCCGCCGGACTTCCTCGGCGTGGGCAGCAACATCGACCAGGCGCGCATCCGCGGCGCGGAACTCACCGTGGGCACGACGCTGGCCGGCTTCGACCTGTCCGCGCAGCTCAGCCATGCCGATCCGCGCGACCGCAGCGCCGGCGCCCACCACGACAACGTGCTGCCGCGGCGCGCACGCACCAGCGGACGCATCGACATCGATCGCGCGTTCGGTGCGCTGCGTGCCGGCGTCAGCGTGCAGGGCACGGGTGCGCGCTATGACGACGCCGCCAACCGCGTGCGCCTGGGCGGCCATGCCACCGCGGACTTGCGCCTGGAGTACGCGCTGGGCCGCGAATGGACCGTGGCGGCGCGCGCCAGCAACCTGTTCGACCGCGAGTACGAAACGGTCGCCTGGTACCACCAGCCGGGACGCGAGTACCACCTGACCCTGCGCTGGCGACCGCTGCCGCGCTGAGCGGCATCCCGCCCGCGGCCCCGCATGCGAACCAGCTGCGGTGGCCGCGGACGATCCGGCGTCATGCGTGGCGCTGGCGGCACGCGATCCCGGCGCCGAAGCGCCCGCAGGCAGGTGGGACCGGCCCGGTCAGCGGCCGGCCGGCGCCTTGACCCGCGCGAACGCGGCGCCACCATGCAGCAGCTCGCGCAGGTCGCCCAGCACGCGCCAGGCACCGGCGGCGTCGAGATCGAAATCGCGGCGGTAGCCGTAGTCGACCAGGGCCAGCGGCATCGCCGCCGCGCGCGCCGCCTCGGCATCGGTGCGCGAATCGCCCACCATCAGGCAGTGCCCCGGCACCAGGTCGAAACCTTCGGCGATGTGCAGCAGCGGCCGCGCGTCCGGCTTGCGCTCGGGCAGCGTGTCGCCTCCGACGATGGCCTCGAAGCAGCCGTGCCAGTCGAGTGCGTCGAGCAGCGGCGCGATGAAGCGCGCGGGCTTGTTGGTGCACAGGGCGACGCGCACGCCGTCCGCCTGCAGCGCGCGCATGGCCTCGGCCGCACCCGGATAGGCCACCGCCTGCCGCGGCAGCGATTCGCCGTAGTGCCGCATCAGCAGCGCGTAGGCGGCCTCGAATCCTTCGCCCGCGGGCAGGCTGACGCCGGCGTGGTCGAGCGCGCGGCACAGCAGCAGGCGCGCCCCGTCGCCGATCCAGCCGCGCACGGTAGCCTCGTCCTGCGCCGCATGGCCCAGCGCCAGCAGGGTGCGGTTGACCGCTTCGGCGATGCCGCCTGCGCTGTCGATCAGGGTGCCGTCGAGGTCGAACAGCGCGGCGCGGAACGGAAACGTCATGCAGGCACCATCGTCAGCCGGCGGGCCAGTGTATCGGCCCGGCGCGGGCCGGTCAGGCGCAGGACGCGGCCGCGAACAGCTGCGCCTGCACGGCGTGCTCTTCCGGGTCGTGGAAGTTGGACAGGCCCACGCCGACCAGCCGGTAACGCGTGGTCTCCGGCAGCGCCACCCGCGCCATCAGCGCAAGCGCGATCGCGATGAACTCGTCCAGCGAGGCGGGCGGCGCCTCGGGCGTCAGGCTGCGGGTGAGGATGCGGAACTGCGCGGTCTTGAGCTTGAGCACCACCGTGCGGCCCACGCGCGGGGTCTTGCGGGTGGCGGTCCAGGCCTTCTCGGCGATGCGGCGCACGTGCGGGGCCAGGTCGTGCAGCGGCAGGTCGTGGGCGAAGGTGTCCTCGGCCGAGATCGACTGGACCGGCTGGTCCGGCTGCACAGGACGCTCGTCGATGCCGCGCGCGCGACGGTACAGCGAGGCGCCGAAGCTGCCGAAGCGCGCCTGCAGGGCTTCCAGCGGCAGCGTGCGCAGCTCGCCCACCGTGCGCACGCCCAGTTCCTGCAGCTTGCCCTGCATCACTTTGCCCACGCCCGGGATGCGGCCGACCGGCAGCGGCGTGAGGAACGCCTCCATGCGGTCGGGCCGGACCACGAACAGTCCATCGGGCTTGTTCCAGTCCGAGGCGATCTTGGCGATGAACTTGTTCGGCGCCACGCCCGCCGACGCGGTCAGCTGCGTCTCCTGGTGGATGCGCGCGCGGATCGCCTGGGCGGTGGCGGTGGCGCTGGGAGAATCGATCTTCGGCACGGTGACGTCGAGGTAGGCCTCGTCCAGCGATAGCGGTTCGACCAGATCGGTGTGCTCGAGGAAGATCGCCCGCACCTGCCGCGAGACCGCCTTGTAGCGGACGAAATCCGGCGGGACGAACACCGCGTCCGGGCAGAGCCGCTCGGCGCGCATGGCCGGCATCGCCGAACGCACGCCGTAGCGGCGCGCCTCGTAGGACGCCGCGCACACCACCGAGCGCGCGCCACGCCAGGCCACGACCACGGGCCGGCCGCGCAGCGACGGATCGTCACGCTGTTCCACCGACGCGTAGAACGCGTCCATGTCGATGTGCAGGATCTTGCGCACGGTCGCGCCATTCTAGCGGCGGCGAGGCCGCG
>JAEWZE010000052.1 GCA_023395465.1 Pseudomonadota bacterium | reverse complement strand
CCTCGCGGATGGTCTGGATCGGGCCACCGCGGAAAGGGGCATAGCCGGTGCCGAAGATCACGCCGGCGTCGAGCAGTTCGGCATCGGACACCACGCCATCGTGCAGCGCCGCCACCGCCTCGTTGAGCAGCGGCAGGATCAGGCGGTCTTCCAGGTCGTCGGGGGCCTTGTAGTCCTTGGGGACCTCGGGCTTCTTCGGCTTGCTGCCCTTGCCGGTCTGCTCCCAGGCGTAGATGCCCTGGCCGTCCTTCTTGCCGCGCTTGCCGGCTTCGGGCGGATTGGCCAGCGCCGGCGGGATCTGCAGGCCCAGGAAGGGCGCGAGCTCCTGGCCGACGCCGTACGCGACGTCCAGGCCCACGGTGTCGATCAGCTCGATCGGCCCCATCGGCATGCCGTACTTCACCGCCGCCTTGTCGATCACCGGCGCCGGGATGCCCTCGGCGTATGCGGTCGCGGCCTCGAGCATGTACGGGAACAGCAGCCGGTTGACCAGGAAGCCGGGCGTGCCGGCGACCGGCACCGGCAGCTTGTCCAGCGCCTTGCAGAACGCGGCCAGGCGTTGCTCGGTCTGCGGCGACATCGCGTCGTGGCGCACGATCTCGACCAGCGGCATCGACGCCACCGGATTGAAGTAGTGCAGGCCGGCGAACTGCGCCGGACGCGCGATGTGTCCGCGCAGTTCCTCCAGCGGGATCGACGAGGTGTTGGTGGTCAGCAGCGCGTCGGGCTTGAGCCGCGGCTCGACCCCTGCATACAGTTCGCGCTTGGCATCGGCGCGCTCGATGATCGCCTCGATCACCAGGTCGGCACGAGCCACGCCATCGCCGGCCAGGTCGGAGGTGAGTCGCGCGGCGACCGCCGGCCGTTTCGCCTCGTCCTTGACCTTCTTCGCGAACAGTTCCTGCGCGCGTGCCAGCGCGCCATCGATGAACTTCTGTTCGCGATCCTGCAGGGTGACCTCGAAGCCCTTGTAGGCCGACCACGCGGCGATGTCGCCGCCCATCACGCCGGCGCCGACCACGTGCACGTGGTTGATCCCGTGCGGATCCTTGCCGCCCAGGCCCTTGAGCCGCTCCATCAGGAAGAACACGCGGGTGAGGTTGCGCGCGGTCGGCGTGCCGGCCAGCTTCACCACCGACTTCTGTTCGGCGCGCAGCAGCGCCTGGATGCCGCCACCGCTGCGCCGCCAGGTCTCGATCAGCGCGTAGGGCGCGGGATAGTGGTCCTTGCGCGCCTTGCGCGCGACCTGCTTGACCAGCATCGGCGCGAGCAGCTGTCGCGCCGGCCAGGTGTTGGTGATCCAGCCCAGGAAACGCTGCCGGAACGGGCGCTGGCTGCCGCGCAGCGCGAGCTCGGCCGCGGCGTCGAGCAGCAGCGCCGGCTCGACCACCTTGTCGACCACGCCCATGGCGCGGGCCGAGGAGGCCGACAGGTTGCGCCCGCTCAGCATCACGTCCATCGCCGCCGGCGCGCCCACCAGGCGCGGCAGGCGCACGCTGCCGCCCCAGCCGGGATAGATGCCCAGCTTCACTTCGGGCAGTCCGATGCGCGTGGACGGGTCGCTGCTGGCGACGCGGTAGTCGCAGGCGAGCGCGATCTCGGTGCCGCCGCCCATGCAGAAGCCGTGGATCGCCGCCACGGTGGGGCAGGGCAGTTCGGCCAGGCGCTGGAACGCCTGCTGGCCGCGGCGGATCGAATCGCCGATCGTGCCCTTGCGGTCGAACTCGGCGAACTCGCGGATGTCGGCGCCGGCGATGAAGCCCTTGTCCTTGGCCGAGCGCAGCACCAGGCCCTTGGGCGGGTCGAGCGCCAGGCGCTCGAGCAGGCCATCGAGTTCCAGCAGCACGTCCTGGGCGAAGGTGTTGACCGACTCGTTCGCACGGTCGAACGAGAGCACCAGCACCCCGTCCGGGCGCAGCTCGACCTGCCAGTGGCTGAAGCGCAGTCCATCGAGGCCAGCGATCATGCGGGACCATCCGTTAGGGTATGGGAAGCCTCTTATGATCCAGAGGTTGTTTCCCTGCCGTCAAATCGGCGGGTCCGGGGCGTCCGCACGCCGCCTGCGATGCGGCTTGATGCGTGCCGGCCGAGCCCCCAGATCCAGCCGATGCGGGAACTTCCCGCCCCACCGCAGGTCACAGCGCCCGGCCCGGCCGGCCAACCAGGAGTGCCCAGGCCCGATGGCCGAGATCGACACCCAGACACTGGACCTCGAGCTGGTCAAGCGCGTGCAGCGCGGCGACAGCGCCGCGTTCGACCTGCTGGTGCGCAAATACCAGCACCGCATCGCCGCGCTGATCGGCCGCTACGTCCACGACTGGAGCGAAGTCCAGGACGTGGCCCAGGACACCTTCATCCGCGCCTATCGCGCGATCGGCAACTTCCGCGGCGATGCGCAGTTCTACACCTGGCTGCACCGGATCGCGGTGAACACGGCCAAGAACCATCTGGTCGCCGGCAACCGGCGCCCGCCGGGCGCGGATATCGACGTCGAGGACGCCGAACAGTTCGATTCGGGCATCCGCCTGCGCGACAGCGATACCCCCGAGCGTGAACTGATGCGACAGCAGCTGGAACAAACGGTGGTCCGCGCGGTCGAAGCACTGCCCGAGGAGCTCCGGCTGGCCATCACGCTGCGCGAGGTGGACGGCCTGAGCTACGAGGACATCGCCCAGCGCATGGATTGCCCGATCGGCACGGTGCGCTCGCGCATCTTCCGTGCGCGCGAGGCGATCGACCAGGAAATGAAACCCCTGTTGGACAGCGATACCAGACCGGAGCGTGCGGCACGATGACTTCCGTCGACGACAACGACACCGTCCAGATTGTCCCCGACCCGGACAAACTGTTCGTCTACCACCGCCAGCAGCTGTCGGCCATGCTCGATGGCGAACTGTCGCCGGACGAGGCGAAGTTCATGCTGCGACGGCTGCAGCACGACGTCGAACTGGCTGCCTGCTGGGAACGCTGGCAGGTCTGCGGCGACGTCCTGCGTGGCCAGCGCAACGACCTGCTGCCGGCCGACTTCGCGCGCCGCGTCGCCGTGGCGGTCGGAGCCGGTGGCCATGCCGCGGCGGACATGCACGAAGCGCGCGTGCCGCGCCGGCCGCGCCTGGCGCGGTGGGGCGGTGGCGCAGCGGTCGCTGCCTCGGTCGCGCTGATGGCGGTTTTCGTGGGCCGGCAGTTGCCCGAGGCCGCGCTGGAGCCGGTCGCCGAACCGGTGCCGATGGTCGCGCAGGCCGGTTCCGCCCCTGCGCAGGCGCAGGACCCGGTCGCGGCCGAAGCAGCCCCTGGCGCCCCGGTTGCGACGATCGCCGCAGCCGACGTCCCGGCACCCGAGACCCCGGTGGCGCAGCCCGACGCCGCAGTGGCGCTGGCGGCCGTGGCCGCAGCGGCAGAAGCGCCCAGGCGCGCCGCGCAGCGCCGTGCGACGCGCACGCAGCCGCGCGCGGCTGCCGCGCAGACGGCCCAGGCGCCGGTGGCGATCGCGGCGGCGAACGACGCGCTGCCGCCTGCCTCCTTCGCCGATGGTGCGATGAGCGCGTCCGATGCCTTCGCGATGCCGCAGGCCACGGCGCGGCCCTGGCCGCGTGCGCTGCTGTCGCCGCAGTCCGGCTTCACGGTGTCCAGTGGCGGACTGCTGCCGCGCGAGCCGCGGTTCGAGCCGCGGCTGCCCGGCGGCCATCTCGCGCCCTGGGGCACCCCGCTCGCCGCGCCGGCCGAGCCGCAGGCGGACGCCGCCGTCCAGCCCTGACGCGCGGCCCTGCCGCGTCTCCAGGCTTCTTCTCTTTCCACGCTTGTCGAGGGCCCTGTCCCGATGAAAACCCCGCTGCACGCATTCGCGCTGATCCTGCTCACCTCGGCGGCCACCACCGCCATCGTGCTGCCCATCGCCACCGCCCAGCCTGGCCCGGAGGCGACGGCTGCCGCGCCGCTGGCCGGTCAGGCGACGGCGGTGCCGGCCGCGCCGCTGGTGACCGGCCTGCCCGATTTCACGCGCCTGGTCGAAGAGGTCGGCCCGGCCGTGGTCAAGATCGACACCACCATCGGCAGCCGGCGCACCGCGCAGCAGCCTGACGACACGCTACCCGGCGACGAGCAGATCCCGGAGATCTTCCGCCGCTTCTTCGGCCCGGGCTTCCAGATGCCCGGGCCGGGCGGTCCCGGCGGTCGCGCCCCCGCGCCGCGCGGACGCGCGATGGGCACCGGCTTCCTCATTTCCGACGACGGCTACGTGCTGACCAACCACCACGTCATCGACCGCGCCGACGAGGTCAAGGTCACCCTGAGCAACCTGCGCGAGTACACCGCCAAGGTAGTGGGCAGCGACGAGCGCTCCGACGTGGCCCTGCTCAAGATCGACGGCAAGGACCTGCCGATGCTGCGCACCGGCGATGCCTCCAGCGTGAAGCCGGGGCAGTGGGCCGTGGCGATCGGATCGCCGTTCGGCTTCGAGCAGACCGTCACCGCCGGCATCGTCAGCGCGGTCGGGCGCAGCAACCCGTATGCCAACCAGCAGTACGTGCCCTTCATCCAGACCGACGTCGCCATCAACCAGGGCAACTCCGGTGGTCCGCTGCTCAACACGCGTGGCGAGGTGATCGGCATCAACTCGCAAATCTTCAGCAACTCCGGCGGCTACATGGGCGTGGCCTTCGCGATCCCGATCGACGTGGCGATGAACGTGGTCGACCAGCTGAAGTCGACCGGCCGGGTGCAGCGCGGACAGCTGGGCGTGCAGTTCCAGGCCACCGGCATCACCGCCGAGCAGGCCCGCGGCTTCGGCCTGCCCGATACGCTCGGCGCGCTGGTGAGCGAAGTGGTTGCCGGCAGCCCCGCCGAGAAGGTCGGCATCGAGCCGGGCGACGTGATCCGCAGCGCCGATGGGGTCACCATCCGCCAGCCGGGCGACCTGCCGCCGATCGTCGGCAACAAGGTGCCGGGCACGAAGATGAAGATCGTGGTGTTCCGCGAAGGCCGCGAGCGCACGCTCGACGTGACCCTGGCCGAACTCGACGACGAGGCGGTGGCCAGCGCCGGTCCCGCCAGCAGCGGGCCATCGGCCGCACCGGCGAGCGATGCCAATGCGCTCGGGCTGGTGACGCAGGAGCTCACCGAGGCGCAGCGCCGGCAGTTGGGCCTGGAGGCGGGCGAAGGCGTCCGCATCGTGGGCGTGCAGGGTGCCGCCGCGCGCGAGGCGGGCCTGTCGCCGGGTGACGTGGTGCTGCGCGTGGGGCGGACGCCGGTCGGCAGTCCCGCGGCCCTCGACCGCGCCGTGCGCGGCGTCAAGGCGGGGCAGACGGTGATGCTGCTGGTCCGCGGCCAGGGCGGCAGCCGCTTCGTGGCGATCACGCCGGGCGAAGAAGAGTAGCGCCATCCCGGCCCTCGCCCTGCCCCTGGCGGGCGAGGGCCGGCAGCCCCGCCGCAGCGTCTCCGGGCGCCCGCAGGGGTGGCTCCGGGCCGAACCGCCCGCGAAGGCCGGCGCCCGCCCTATGCGATAATCTCCGGCTGTCCTGACGACGGCCCTGCCGCTCCCCCATGTCCGACCCCATGCGGCAGATCCGCAACTTCTCCATCATCGCCCACGTCGACCACGGCAAGTCGACGCTCGCCGACCGCATCATCCAGCTGTGCGGCGGCCTGACCGAGCGCGAGATGGAAGCGCAGGTGCTCGACAACAACCCGATCGAGCGCGAGCGCGGGATCACCATCAAGGCCCAGTCCGTCTCGCTGCCATACACCGCGCGCGACGGCCAGACCTACCACCTCAACTTCATCGATACCCCCGGCCACGTCGACTTCTCCTACGAGGTCAGCCGTTCGCTGGCCGCCTGCGAAGGCGCGCTGCTGGTGGTCGACGCCGCGCAGGGCGTGGAGGCGCAGTCGGTCGCCAATTGCTACACCGCGGTGGAGCAGGGGCTGGAAGTGGTGCCGGTGCTGAACAAGATCGACCTGCCCACCGCCGACGTCGACCGGGCCAAGGCCGAGATCGAGGCGGTCATCGGCATCGATGCCAGCGACGCGGTCGCGGTCAGCGCCAAGACCGGCCTGAACGTGATCGAGGTGCTCGAGGCCATCGTGCAGCGCATCCCGCCGCCGCAGCCGCGCGATACCGACAAGCTGCAGGCGCTGATCATCGACTCCTGGTTCGACAACTACCTGGGCGTGGTGTCGCTGGTGCGCGTCATGCAGGGCGAGATCAAGGCCAAGAGCAAGCTGCTGGTGATGTCGACCGGCCGCACCCACGAGGTCGACAAGGTCGGCGTGTTCACCCCCAAGCGCAAGGAAATGCCGGCGCTGCGGGCAGGCGAGGTGGGCTGGATCACCGCCTCGATCAAGGACGTCCACGGCGCGCCGGTCGGCGACACGCTCACCTTGTCCGGCGATCCGGCGGCCAAGCCGCTGCCCGGCTTCCAGGAAATGCAGCCGCGCGTGTTCGCCGGCCTGTTCCCGGTCAATGCCGAGGACTACCCGGACCTGCGCGAGGCGCTGGACAAGCTGCGCCTCAACGACGCCGCGCTGCGCTTCGAACCCGAGAGCTCCGAGGCGATGGGCTTCGGCTTCCGCTGCGGCTTCCTCGGCATGCTGCACATGGAGATCGTGCAGGAGCGCCTGGAGCGCGAGTACGACCTCGACCTGATCAGCACCGCGCCCACCGTGGTGTACGAGGTGCTGCGCACCGACGGCGAGGTGATGCCGCTGGACAACCCGGCCAAGCTGCCGCCGGTGAATCAGGTCCAGGAAGTGCGCGAACCGATCATCCGCGCCAACATCCTCACGCCCGAGGCCTACATCGGCGCGATCATCAAGCTGTGCGAGGACAAGCGCGGCGTGCAGCTTGGCATCCAGTACCTGGGCAGCCAGGTGCAGATCAGCTACGAGCTGCCGATGGCCGAGGTGGTGCTGGACTTCTTCGACAAGCTCAAGTCGGTCAGCCGCGGCTACGCCTCGCTCGACTACCACTTCCTGCGCTTCGACGCCGGTCCGTTCGTGCGCGTGGACACGCTGATCAACGGCGACAAGGTCGACGCGCTGTCGATCATCGTGCACCGCAGCCACGCCGACCGCCGCGGCCGCGAGCTGACCGAGAAGATGAAGGAACTGATCCCGCGCCAGCAGTTCGACGTGGCGATCCAGGCCGCGATCGGTTCGCAGGTCATCGCCCGCACCACGGTCAAGGCGCTGCGCAAGAACGTGTTGGCCAAGTGCTACGGTGGCGACATCAGCCGCAAGAAGAAGCTCCTCGAGAAGCAGAAGGAGGGCAAGAAGCGGATGAAGCAGGTTGGTCGCGTCGAGATTCCGCAGGAAGCGTTCCTGGCGGTGCTGCAGGTGGACAACAAGTAAGGGATGGCGTGACATGATGAAATGGTTCGAGCTCGGGCTGGTCGTGCTGACCTTCGCCAGCGGCATCACCTGGCTGCTCGACCGGCTGTTCTTCGCCAGGCGGCGCGCGCAGCGCGCCGGCCTGCTCGAGGAGAAGGAGCCGATCCTCGTCGACTACGCCAGGGCGTTCTTCCCGGTGCTGTTCGTCGTCCTGATCCTGCGCAGCTTCATCGCCGAACCGTTCCGCATCCCGTCCAGCTCGATGATGCCGACCCTGCTGATCGGCGACTTCATCCTGGTCAACAAGTTCAGCTACGGCATCCGGCTGCCCGTCACCAACAGGAAGGTGGTCGCGCTGGGCGAGCCCGAGCGCGGCGACGTGGTGGTGTTCCGCCCGCCGCACCATCCCGATCAGGACTGGATCAAGCGCGTGGTCGGCCTGCCCGGCGACGTCGTCGCCTACCGCGACAACACCGTGTACGTGAACGGCGAGCCGTTCGCCTATGGCGAGCCGGAGCGCTATGTCGGCGTCGGCCGCGGCAGCGACATGACCGGGGCCGGCCTCATCGACGAGACGATGCCGGGGCGCACCCACCAGGTGCTCGAGACCCGGCGCCCGGGCATGCTCGATCCGGGCGAGGGCGAATGGCGGGTGCCGGAAGGCGAGTATTTCGTGATGGGCGACAACCGCGACCGCAGCGACGACAGCCGGTTTTGGGGTACGCTGCCGGAGAGCCAGCTGCGCGGGAAGGCGTTCCTGGTCTGGATGAACCTCGACAGCAGCGCGCCGGGCTGGATCGACTGGAGCCGGATCGGCAGCCGCATTCCGTAGCGCCGGCGCGGAAGGCTGTCAGCAGGCCGGCACATCTGCAGCAAACGGGGGATCGAAATCATGGGTATGCGTCGCAGGCAGGGCGGCATCACGCTGCTGGGCTTCATCTTCGTGGCCGGCCTGGTCGGCTTCCTGCTGTTCATGGGGATCAAGCTGTTCCCGATGTACTCCGAGTACTACAGCGTCAAGTCCGCGCTCAAGAGCCTGGCGGCCGAGCCGGGCGTGGGCAACTACTCGCCGGGCAAGATCCAGGACCTGTTCTTCCGCCGGCTCAACATCAGCTACGCGGAGAACATCAAGAAGGAACACGTCAAGATCGTGCGCAAGGACGCCGGCTGGCAGATGGACGTGCAGTACGAGGTGCGCAAGCCCATGATCGCCAACCTCGATGCGGTGGGCCGGTTCCATGCGAGCGAGCACCTGACCGGGACCGGCGGTGCCGCGAACTGATCCGCAGGCAGGGGCGTTCGACGCGCACACGTTCGTCGAACCCGCGCTGCTGCGGCAGGCCCTGAGCCATCGCAGCGCCGGCGCGCCGCACAACGAACGACTGGAGTTTCTCGGCGACGCCGTGCTGGGCCTGATCGTGTCCGAGGCGCTGTATGCGCGCTGGCCCAAGGCCGACGAAGGCTCGCTGACCCGCGCACGCGCCGAGCTGGTGCGAGAATCCTCGCTGGCCGAGGTGGCCCGGCGCCTGGCGATCGGCGAACGGCTCACGCTGGGGCCTGGCGAAATGAAGTCCGGCGGCCATCGGCGCGACTCGATCCTGTCCGATGCGCTGGAAGCGGTGATCGGCGCGATCTACCTAGACGCCGGCTACGAGGCCTGCCGTGCGGTGGTGCTGCCGTGGTTCGAACAGGCGGTGTCGGCGGTGCCGGCCAGCAAGGTCGGCAAGGACGCCAAGACCCGCCTGCAGGAATGGCTGCAGGGACGGCAGAAGCCGCTGCCGCAGTACGAACTCAAGTCCGAGAGCGGCGAGGAGCATGCGCGCGTGTTCGTCGTGCGCTGCGTGGTGTCCGACCCGCCCGCGGCGGGCGAAGGCGAGGGCGGATCGCGACGCGCCGCCGAGCAGGTGGCGGCGGGCGCGGTGCTGGAGCTGCTGGAAGCGGGCGGCTGAGCCCGGCGGGCGGCGGCCGATCCGCCGATCACCGCCATGGACCCGCAACTCCCCTACAATCCGCGCCATGTCGCAGAACCCTCCCGCCGCGCACCGCGCTGGCCATCTCGCCGTCATCGGCCGCCCGAACGTGGGCAAGTCCACCCTGGTCAACGCGCTGGTGGGCGCCAACGTCAGCATCGTCTCCAATCGTCCGCAGACCACGCGCCACCGGCTGCTGGGCATTGCCACGATGCCTGCGGGGCAGATCGTGCTGGTCGATACGCCTGGACTGCACCTGGAAGGCGGCAAGCGTGCCTCGTCGGCGCTCAACCGGGTGCTCAACCGCGCCGCGCGCGGCGCGCTCGAGGGCGTCGATGCCGCCGCGCTGGTGGTCGAGGCCGGGCGCTGGGACGAGGAAGACACGCTCGCCTACGACACGCTGCACGCCAGCGGGTTGCCGCTGGTGCTGGTGGTCAACCAGGTCGACCGCATCAGCGACAAGGCCACGCTGCTGCCCTACCTGCAGCGCGTCACCGAAGGGCGCAGCTTCGCCGCGGTGCATCCGGTGTCCGCGCTCAAGCGCACCGGGCTGGACACGCTGGTCGCCTCGCTGCTGGCGCAGCTGCCGGAGCAGCCGCCGCTGTACGGCGAGGACGAGATCACCGACCGCAGCCAGCGCTTCCTCGCCGGCGAACTGCTGCGCGAGCAGCTGATGCGCCAGCTCGGCGCGGAGTTGCCTTACGCCACGACGGTGGAGATCGAATCGTTCACCGAGGAGCCGTCGCCCAAGGCTGGCGTGATGTACCGCATCGGCGCGGTGATCTGGGTCGAGCGCGAGGGCCAGAAGGCGATCGTCATCGGCAAGGGCGGCACCCGCCTGCGCGACATCGGCAAGCGTGCGCGCGAGCGCATGGAACAGCTGTTCGACGCCAAGGTGTTCCTGCAGACCTGGGTGCGCGTGCGCGAGGGCTGGTCGGACGACGAATCGGCGTTGCGCACGCTCGGCTACGAGTAGCCGAGCGCTGAGGACAGGCAACCGTGCGCTACGACGCCGAGCCGGCCTACGTCCTGCATGCGCGACCCTGGCGCGAGACCAGCCTGCTGGTCGACGTGCTGACCCGCGACCACGGCCGGCTCGGCCTGCTCGCCCGCGGCGTGCGCGGACCGCGAAGGCAGGCGCAGTTCGCCGCGCTGCAGCCGCTGCAGCATGTGCGCCTGGCGGCGGTGCAGCGCGGCGAGCTGGCCAACCTGGTCTCGGTGGAGGCGCTGGATGCCTCGCCGCTGCTGCCCGGGCATGCCGCCCTGGCCGCGTTCTACGTCAACGAGCTGGTGCTGCGGCTGGCGCCGCGGCAGGATCCACACCCCGAGCTCTACGAACGCTACGGACAGCTGCGTGCGCAACTCCATGATGTCGCGCAGCTGGCCTGGAACCTGCGCCGCTTCGAGCGCGACCTGCTGCAGGCGCTCGGCTTCGGCTTCGAGCTCGACGTGGACGGCGACGGCATCTCCATCGATCCGGCCGCGCGCTACCGGCTCGATGCCGAGCACGGGCCGCGCCGCGTGCTGGGCGAACGCCTCGGCGAATCGCGCGCACGCTATGCCACGGGCAGTGCGCTGCTGGCTCTGGGCGAGGACCGCCGGCCCGATCCGGCCGACCTCGACAGCCTGCGCGGCGCGATGCGCGACGTGCTGTCGCAGCATCTCGGGGCGCGCGGACTGAAATCGTGGGAGCTGGCCGGTGAACTGGGCAGGCTGTCGCGCGGGGCGGATCAGGCGTCCGACAGCGTGTCCTGAGCCGCGCGTTCGAACCCCTGCAGGACTTCGCCCGCGCGCGGCGACGCGCGCAGTCGCGCGACCGCCGCGCCGAGCCGGGCTGCGCCGACGAAGCCGCAGCCTGCTTCCAGCCGGTGCAGCGTCGCACGCAGCGCCTCCAGGTCGCCGGCGGCCGCGGCCGCGACGATGCTGTCGCGCGCGCCCGGCAGTTCGGCCAGGAACAGCCTGCGCATGGCGGCCACGTTGCCGGCGTCGCCCGCCAGCGCCGAAAGCGCCTGTGCGTCGTCCCACACCGCCAGATCGTAGTCCGCGGGTGGTTGTCCAATCCGGTGCGCGCCGGGTTCCAGGGGCTCCGCTCCACCGCCGTCGGGTCCCGCCAGCGCGCGCCGGATCGCGGCAAGCCACTCCCCGGCCGGCAGCGGCTTGGCCAGCGTGGCCAGGAAGCCCGCCGCCAGCAGCGCCTGGTGTTCGGCGCGCTCGCGCGAGGCGGTGTGCGCGAGGGCCGGCGTGGACGCGCCGCCCGCGCGCAGCCGCGCCAGCAGTTCGCTACCGCTGCCGTCGGGCAGGTTGGCGTCGATCAGCCACAGCGCGTGGGCATGGGCGCCGGCCAGCGCGAGCGCTTCGGCCATGCTGGCCGCGGCGTCGACCTGTGCGGGCAGCGATTCGGTCGCCGCCTGCAGGAAGGCGCGGCTCGTAGGGTCGTCCTCGACCAGCAGGATCCGTGGATTCATCGTCGCTCCCCGCGCAGCGGATATGCTCGCCCGATGCCTTGGCGCATCTTAACGCTGTTGCTGCTGGCGCTGGCGGCGGCCCCCGCCGTCGCGCGGACGGCGACCGCGCGCATCGACGCCATCACGTCCGCGGGCGTGGAGCTGCGCGACGTGCGCGTGCGCCTGCATTGGCCGGCGCAGGCGGCGCAGGGCGAACTGCGGATCGAGGCGGCGCGGATCGAAGCGCCGGCGCTGGGTTACCGCTTCACCGGCGTGCGCTGGCAGTGCCCGCTGGCGCGGCAGCAGGGCGAGGCCTGGCGCTGCGAAGGTCCGCTGCGGGGGCAGGGCGGCGCGCCGCTGCATCTGGCGGTGGACCTGTCCCCGGCCAGCACCGATGCGGTGCTGTCTGGCGGTGACGCGCGGCTGGCGCTGCATCGCAATGCCGGCAGCCCAGACGCCACGCAGCTCGAGCTCACCCGCGTGCCAATGCTGTGGGCGCAGGCGCTGCTGGCGCAGGCCTGGGCCGGCGGGCGCCTGGCCGCCGGCACGATGGACGGCACGATCGCGCTGCATGCGCCGGACGCGCGTCCGCTGCAGGTCGAGGGCCGGCTGGCGCTGGCGGGACTGGGCCTGGAGTCGGACGATGGCAGCGTCGCGCTGGGCGATGTCGACGGTACGGTGCGCTTCGATCTGCGCGTGCCGCAGGACGGCGGCATGCTGCTGTCGCTCGACGGCGGGATCGCGCGCGGCGAGGCACTGTTCGGCAACGCCTATCTCGCACTGGGCGGGCCGCCGGTCGCGTTTGGAATCGATGCGCGGCAGTTGGCCGGTGGCGGCTGGTCCGCGCCGCGGGTCGAGTGGCGCGATGGCGACACGCTGCAGGCGCAAGGCAGCGCCGAGCTCGATGCGCAGGCCAGCCTGCAAAGCCTTGAACTGACCGCCCGCAGCCAGGCGCTTGCCGCCTTGCCCGACCGTTACCTGTCGGGGTGGCTCGGCCTGGCGGGACTGTCGGGACTCGCGCTGGACGGTGCGGCGATCGCGCGAGTGCAGCTCGACGGTGGCCAGCTGCAGACGCTGGACCTGTCCCTGGACCAGGTCGGCATCACCGATCCACGCGGACGCTTCCGCATCGAAGGCCTGGAGGGCGACCTGCGCCAGGCGGCCGGCGGCGAGGTCGACAGCGAACTGCGCTGGCGCGGCGGCGCACTCTACGAGCTTGGCTTCGGTCCGGTGCGCCTGCCGCTGCGCAGCGGCTCGGGCACGCTGCGACTGCGCGAGGCCGCCACCCTGGAGATGCTCGGTGGCCAGGTGCGTCTGGAGGACTTCAGCCTGACCCCGCCGCAGGCGGGCGCAGGCCTGCGGGTGGGCTTCGGCCTGGCGCTCGACGCACTCGATGTCGGACAGCTCGCCAGCGCCCTGGGCTGGCCGGAGTTCCGCGGCACCCTGTCCGGCCGCATCCCCAGTGCACGCTATGCGGACGAGCGACTGGACTTCGACGGCGGCCTGAGCGTGCACCTGTTCGATGGCCGCATCGACGTGGGTGCGCTGTCGATGGAGCGCCCCTTCGGCGTCGCGCCCACGCTGTCGGCCGACCTGTCGCTGCACGACCTCGACCTGCTCGACATCACCGGCGTGTTCGACTTCGGCAGCATCAGCGGGCGCCTGCATGGACGCATCGACGGATTGCGCCTGGTCGACTGGACCGCGACCGCCTTCGACGCGGAGTTCCACACCGAGCCGCGGCGCGGCGTGCGCCAGCGCATCAGCCAGCGCGCGGTGCAGGACATCTCCAGCGTGGGCGACGCGTCCTTCGTGAGCAGCCTGCAGGGACGGCTGATCGGCCTGTTCGACGACTTCGGCTATCGCCGCATCGGCATCGGCTGCCGGCTGGCCAACGAGGTCTGCGCGATGTCGGGTCTGCATTCAGCGGGCAATGGCTTTACTATCGTCGAAGGCGCAGGGGTGCCGCGTCTGCAGGTGGTCGGGTTCAACCGCAACGTCGACTGGCCGACCCTGCTCGAACGCCTGGCCGCGGTCGCCACCGGCGATGTCGCGCCGGTGGTGGACTGAGGTCGCCGCATCGTCATCAACGTCGGGAGTCATCGCATGCGCCGTGTCCTGGGAATCTCGCTGCTGTCGCTGGTGCTGTGCGCCTGCGTGACGATCAACGTCTATTTCCCCGCGGCCGAGGCGCGCGAAGCCGCGCGCGAGTTCGTCGAGAACGTGATCGGCGACGAGGCGGTGCCGGCGCCGGCGCCCACGCCCAGGCCCGGCGATGGCGGCATGGCGATGCGCCAGCTGCGTTTCGATCCGTGGATGCTGCTGGGCATCGGCGCCGCGCAGGCGCAGGCGCAGCCCGACATCACCATCCGCACGCCGGCCATCCAGGCGATCCAGTCGCGCATGGAATCGCGCTTCGCTTCGGCGCTGCGGCCGCATTTCGATTCCGGCGCGCTGGGCTTCGCCGGCGACGGCACGGTGGTGGTGCGCGATGCGTCCAGGCTGGCGATCAAGGACCGGGTCGCGGTCAATGCCGCCGTGGCCGACGACAACCGCGATCGCAAGGCCGTGTATCGCGAGATCGCCGTGGCCAACGGCCATCCGGAGTGGGAACCGCAGATCCGCGACGTGTTCGCCCGCCAGTGGATTGCGAGTGCGCGCCCGGGCTGGTGGTACCAGCAGGGCGGCACCTGGAAGCAGAAGTAGGCGGGACGCCGGGGCGCCAACCCCGGGCGCGGCGGCGGCATCTGCGACAATGTGCGGCCTTCCCGCACGCAGCTGACGACACGTGGCCCGGATCGACCAGACGCCCTTCGAACTCGAGATCAACGACCTGAGCCATGACGGGCGCGGCGTGGCGCGCCGCGAGGGCGGCAAGACCGTGTTCGTCGCCGATGCGCTGCCGGGCGAACGGGTGATGGTGCGCCAGACAGCGCGTTCGCGCAGTTTCGACGAGGCCACCACGCTCGAGGTGCTGCAGGCCTCGTCCGACCGCGTCGAGCCGCGCTGCGCCCATTTCGGCGTGTGCAGCGGCTGCGTGCTGCAGCACCTGGACGAATCGAAGCAGATCCTGGCCAAGCAGCGCGTGCTGCTGGAGAACTTCGAGCGCATCGGCCACGTCGACCCCGCCGGCGTGCTGCCGCCGCTGACCGGCGGCGCCTGGGGCTACCGCCGCAAGGGCCGGTTCTCGGTGCGCCGCGTGGAGAAGAAGGACAAGACCCTGGTCGGCTTCCGCGAGCGCGATCCGCGCTTCGTCGCCGACCTGCGCGAGTGCCACACCGTGGTGCCCGGGGTTGGCGCCCTGATCGCGCCGCTGTCGGCCCTGGTCGACGGCCTGCAGGCGCGGCGCGACGTGCCGCAGATCGAGTTCATCGTCGGCGATGCGCAGCCCGGCTTCGACGGCGTGGCGCTGGTGTTCCGCCACCTGCAGCCCTTCGGCGAGGCGGACCTGGCGGCGCTGCGCGGGTTCGGAGAACGGCATCGGGTGGCGATCCACCTGCAACCCGGCGGCCTGGATTCGGTGCACGCGCTGTGGCCGGAACAGCCCTCGCTGTCGTTCCGGCTCGAGCCCTGGGACATCACGTTCGCGTTCCGCCCGCTGGACTTCATCCAGGTCAATGCCCGCCTCAACGAGGACATGATCGCGCGCGCGTTCGAACTGCTGGACCTGCAGCCGACCGACCGTGTGCTTGACCTGTTCTGCGGACTGGGCAACTTCACCCTGCCGATGGCGCGCCTGGTCTCCGAGGCGGTCGGCGTCGAGGGCGAGGCCGGCCTGGTGGCGCGCGCACGCGAGAACGCCGGGAACAACGGCCTGGCGAACGCGGCCTTCCACGCCGCCGACCTCACCCGGGACCAGCGCGGCGCCGCCTGGATGCGGCAGGGCTTCGACAAACTCCTGCTCGATCCGCCCCGCTCGGGCGCGATCGACGTGCTCAGGCAGTTGCCGCTGGAGCGCTTCGGCCGCATCGTCTACGTCAGCTGCCACCCCGGTTCGCTGGCGCGCGACGCCGGCTATCTGGTCAACGAGCGTGGATGGAAGCTGGCGAGCGCGGGGGTGATGGACATGTTTCCCCAGACCGCGCACGTCGAGAGCATTGCGCTGTTCGTGCGCCCATGAAAGGGCCCGGGCGTGGTGGTGACTGCCTTGCGCGTGGCGACGCGCTCATCATCCGGGCACCCCGGTCTGGATGGAGGCGCGGACATGTTCCCCCAGACCGCGCACGTCGAGAGCATGGCGTTGTTCGTGCGCCCATGAAAGCACCCGGGCGTGGTGGTGACTGCCTTGCGCGTGGCGACGCGTTCATCGTCCGGGCAGCCGGCCTGGATGGTGGCGCGGACATGTTCCCGCAGACCGCGCACGTCGAGTCGATCGCCCTGTTCGCGGAGGCATGACGATGGCCGTCGAGATCGAACGCAAGTTCCTCGTCACCGGCGACGGCTGGCGCGCCGCCGCCCACGCGGTCCTGCCGATGGCGCAGGGCTACATCAACGACCTGGGCGCGATGGAAAGCGGCGGGCAGAAGGCTTCGGTGCGCGTGCGCATCCAGGGCGAGGCGGCCTTCCTCAACCTCAAGTCGCGCGAGCTGGGGCGCAGTCGGCAGGAGTTCGAGTACCCGGTGCCGGTCGAGGATGCGCGCGCTCTGCTCGCGCTGTGCGTGGGCGGGGTGATCGACAAGCGCCGCCACCTGGTGCGCCACGAGGGACACCTCTGGGAGGTGGACGAATTCCTCGGCGACAACGCCGGCCTGGTCGTGGCCGAGATCGAGCTGTCCAGCCCCGACGAGCGTTTCGCGCTGCCGGCCTGGGCCGGTCGCGAGGTCACCGACGAATCGCGCTACTACAACCTCGCGCTCGCATCGCATCCCTACGCGCGCTGGAGCGCGGACGAGCGTCGCGGAACGGGCTGAGGGCCATCGCCCGTGGGAGCGTGCTTGCGCGCGAAGGGACATTCGCGGCCGGGGTCGCTCCCGCAGCAGCTGCAGCCTTGGCTGCGGCCCGTTCTGCCGCCATGATCGGCGCATGAGAATCGATGTCTGGTCCGACGTGGTCTGCCCCTGGTGCTGGATCGGCAAGCGCCGGCTCGAGCGTGCGCTGGCGCTGCTGGGCGATGCGGCGCCCGAGGTCGAACTGCACTGGCATCCGTTCCTGCTCGACCCCGAGGCCGGATCCGAACCCGTCCCGCTGCGCGAGGCCTATGCGCGCAAGTTCGGTGGCGCCGAGCGCAGCGCGCAGATGCTCGCCAGCACCCAGGCCACGGCGCGCGCGGAAGGACTGCCCTTCGATTTCGATCGCGGCCAGGTGCGGGTGACCACGCTGCCGGCGCACCGGCTGCTGTGGCTGGCCGCGCGCGAGGGCGATGCAGGACGCGCTGCGGAGGCGCTGTTCCATGCCCATTTCGCCGAAGGCCGAAATCTTGCCGACCCCGCGGTGCTGGTCGCGGCGGGCCAGGCCGCGGGCCTGCCCGAGGCTCGGGTCCGCGCCCTGCTCGCCGGCGACGAGGGCGAGGCCGAGGTCCGCGCCCAGGTGGCGCAGGCGCAGGCGATGGGCATCCGCTCGGTGCCGACCTTCGTCATCGACGGCCGCCACGTGGTGCAGGGTGCGCAGCCGCCCGACCTGTTCGCGCAGGCGCTGCGCCGTGCCGGTGCCGTCGCCGCAGCCGCGCCGGAGGGGGGCACCGGCGACGCGGCCTGCGGCCCGGACGGCCCGCGCGCCTGAACCGGCTGGCCGGCGCCAGGACGCCGGGTCCGCGGCCATCTGCGACAATGTCCCGGTGCGCGCCCGCGCACGTGAAGGAGACCCGCGGATGCTCGTGATCGGCCTGGCCGGCATGGAACTCGGCGCGCAGGAGCGCGACTGGCTGCAGAACGACGCCTGTGCCGGCGTGATCCTGTTCAAGCGCAACTTCCGTTCGCGATCGCAGGTTATGGAGCTGTGTGCGTCGATCCGCGAGGCGACCGCGCGTCCGCAGCTGATCTGCGTCGACCAGGAAGGCGGCCGGGTGCAGCGCTTCCAGGACGGCTACAGCGCGCTGCCGCCGCTGCAAGGTTTCGCCGCACTGTATGCGCAGGATCCGCAAGCGGCGCTGGCGCTGGCCGAGGAACACGCCTGGCTGATGGCCAGCGAGATCCGCGCCACCGGCGTGGACCTGAGCTTCGCCCCGGTGGTCGATGTCGGCCACGGCAACCTCGCGATCGGCGACCGCGCGTTCTCCGACGATCCGCAGGTCGTGGCCGAATTCACCCGCGCCTACGTGCGCGGCATGCATTCGGTGGGCATGGCGGCCACGCTCAAGCATTTCCCCGGACACGGCACCGTGCGCGAGGACACGCACTTCGACAATGCGGTGGACAACCGCCCGCTGGACGAGATCCGCGCCCACGACCTGGTGCCGTTCGTGGCCGGCATCGACGCCGGCGCCGACGCGGTCATGCTCGCGCACGTCGTCTATCCGCAGGTCGCGCCCGAGCCGGCCGGCTATTCGCCGCGCTGGATCAACGAGATCCTGCGCGGGGAGATGGGCTTCCGCGGCGTGGTGTTCTCCGACGACATCGGCATGGCGGCGGCGTTCTCGGCCGGCGGCATCAAGGCGCGCGTGGACGCGCACCTGGATGCGGGCTGCGACGTGGTGCTGGTCTGCCACCCGGAACTGGTCGAGGAATCGCTGGCGGCGGTGGAACATCGCAGCCTCAACACCATGGCCCTGGTCGGCCTGCTCGGCCGCGGCGGCCTGGGCTGGGACGGCCTGCTGGCCGATGCGCGCTACAGTGGCGCGCAGGCGCAGCTGGCTGCGCGACTGGGACGCACCGCATGAACGTGCCGAAGCTGTCGGAAATCCTCGACAAGGCCGACCTCCTGTTCGACCGCGACGAGCTCGAGGACGCGGTCGAGGAGATGGCTGACGCGATCCAGCCCGACTACGCCGACGACGAACAGCCGCCGCTGTTCCTCACGGTGATGCACGGCGGCCTGCCGTTCGCGGGTCAGCTGGCCTTCGCGCTGGGCGAGCGCGGGCTCGATCTGGAGTTCGACTACCTGCACGCCACCCGCTACCGCGGCAACACCACCGGTTCGGGACTGGCCTGGCTGCACCGTCCGGCCACGCCGATGCGCGGCCGCCGGGTACTGCTGGTGGACGACATCCTCGACGAGGGCCACACGCTCAAGGCGGTCCGGTACTGGTGCGAGGACCAGGGCGCGGCCGACGTGCGCGTGGCCGTGCTCGCGGTCAAGCAGCACGATCGCTGCGTCGACGGCATCTGTGCCGACTACATGGGCGTGGAAGTGCCGGACCGCTACGTGTTCGGCTACGGCATGGACTTCCACGAGCAGGGCCGCAACCTGCCGGGGATCTACGCGCTCGGCGAGTAACCGGCGCGGGGTTATCCTTCGGCTCCACGCGTCCGGTCCCGATCCGCATGACTCCCGATCCCATCGATCTCGCCGTCGTCGGCGGCACCGGCCTGTATGCGCTCGCCGGGCTGCAGGACATCGAAACCCACCAGCCGGTCACCCGCTACGGCGCGCCGTCAGGGCCGGTGCGCATCGGCAGCCTGGACGGACGCCGGGTGGCGTTCCTCGCGCGCCATGGCGAAGGCCATTCCGTGCCGCCGCACCGGATCAACTACCGCGCCAACCTCGCGGCGCTGCAGGCGCTTGGTGCGAGCCGGGTGCTGGCGCTCAATACCGTCGGCGGCATCGGCGAACGCTTCGGCCCGCGCGTGCTGGCCTGCCCGGACCAGCTGATCGACTACACCTGGGGGCGGATTTCCACGTTCTGCGAGGAGCCCGGAACCGAGGTGCTGCACGTGGATTTCGGCGATCCCTACACGCCGTCGCTGCGCGGGCAGGTGCTGGATGCGGCCCGGATCGCCGGCGTGGCGCTGGTCGATGGCGGCTGCTACGGCGCGACCCAGGGGCCGCGCCTGGAAACCAAGGCCGAAATCGTGCGCATGCGCCGCGATGGCTGCGACCTGGTCGGCATGACCGGGATGCCGGAGGCCGGACTGGCGCGCGAGCTGGGCCTGGAGTACGCCTGCCTGGCGATTGTGGCCAACTGGGCGGCGGGGTCGGGGCCGGATCCGGACGAGGTGATCACGCTGGAGGACGTGCTGGCGAACGTGGCCGCGGCGACTTCCGGCGTGCCGACGCTGATCTCGACACTGTTGCATCGGTGATTGCAACACCCCGGCCGGGTTTGCATACTCGGCGTGCGCGACCGGCCGCCGACCGCGTCCGGGCGGGCGCCACCAGCCATCACGAGGTTTGACGAGTCATGCAATACGGCACAGTGAAGTGGTTCAACGACGCCAAGGGATTCGGATTCATCGCGCCTGAAGACGGCAGCGCCGATGTCTTCGTGCACTACTCGGCGATCGATTCGAAGGGCTTTCGCAGTCTCCAGGAAGGCCAGCGCGTCCAGTATGAAGTCACCCAGGGTCCGAAGGGTGCGCAGGCGGCAGGGGTACAGCCGGTCGTCTGAGTTGCCGGCGACGAGATTTTGAAGCCCCGCCCAGGCGGGGCTTTTTTCTGGCGATCCGCCGGAGAATTTTGCGGCTTGGCTTTCGGGGCGTGGGTATGGAGTTCCTGGCGAATGTCTCTGCCTTCGATTGCGGGCGTAGCGAACCGACGGTCCCTGCCGGCAGCGGTGGGGTTCGGCTTGCGGATACGCGAAGGGAAGCCGCGATCCCCGCTGCGGCCGTGTTGAACTGCCGAGCGACCTTCCACGGCGGCTGTGGGTGTCCCGGGATGCGAAACCAGGGAGGAGGCGTTGGCCGCAGGCCAGCGCCGGGGGACATGTGCATCCAGGGACACCCGCAGCCGACGCCGCGCGACCGGTACCGCTCGCCCGCTTTTCCAGCGGCTCGCAGCGCGCATCGGTGGGTGCCTGTTCGATGAAGCGTCGCGTCGCCATCGTCGGCTATGGCAGTGCCGGCCAGTGCGCGGCGGTGCTGCTCGAGCGCGACGGCCACCGCGTGGAGGTGTTCGAGCGGGTGCCGCAGCCCGGGCCGGTGGGCGCGGGGTTCCTGCTGCAGCCCAGCGGACTGCAGGTGCTGTGGCGGATGGGGCTGCTGCCGCAGGTGCTGGCGCATGGAGCCGTGGTCGAGCGGCTGTTCGGCGACACGCCCTGCGGGCGCGCGGTGATGGAGATGCGCTACGACGGGCTCGATCCGCGCCTGGCCGGCATCGGCCTGCAGCGCGGCGCGCTGTTCTCGATCCTCGCCAGCGCCTTCGAAGGTCGCGGCGGCGTGCGCGCGGGCCTGGCGATCACCCGGCTGGAGGACGACGGGCGGGTGCTGGTCGATGCCGGCGGCGGTCGGCACGGCCCCTACGACCTGGTGGTGGTCGCCGATGGCGCGGCCTCGCTGCTGCGCGGCCATGCCGGTCGCGTGCGCCTGGACAAGCCCTATCCCTGGGGCGCGCTGTGGTGCCTGCTGCCATCATCGGGCTGGCCGCACCTGCGTGAGCTGCGCCAGCGCTATGTCGCCGCGCGGCGCATGATCGGGCTGCTGCCAGTCGGCACGCGCCCGGACGACGACACGCACCGGCTGAGCTTCTTCTGGAGCCTGCCCACCGCCGCCTTCGATGCCTGGCAGCAAGGGGGCATCGATGCCTGGAAGGCCGAGGTGCTGGCGCTGTGGCCGGAAATCGCGCCGCTGCTGCACGGCCTGTGCGCGCCGGCGCAGCTGACCCGCGCCAGCTACCGCGATACCGTGGTCACGCAGTGGCATCGCGGGCATGCGGTGCTGATCGGCGACGCCGCGCATGCGATGAGTCCGCAGCTGGGGCAGGGCGTGAACATGGCGCTGCTGGACGCGATGGCGCTGGCCTCGGCGCTGCGTGCACGCGGCCCGGTGCAGGATGCGCTGCAGCAACTGCAGCGCGAGCGCCGCCGCCACGTCGCCATCTACCAGCTGTGGAGCCGCTGGCTGACGCCGATGTTCCAGTCCGACCTCGACACGGTGGCGCGCCTGCGCGACCTGGCGCTGCGTCCCGCCGGCCGGCTGCCGCCGGGCAGGACGCATATGCTGCGGGTGCTGAGCGGCACGCAGCAGGGGCTGTTCGGCCGGATCGCGCTCGACGAGGCCTTCGCCGACGCACTGGCCGAGGGCGCCGGCCTGCGCACATGAGGACAGGAGGGCGGGATGAGCGGATCGGCCACGCACAGCGTCGACAACCAGCCGCCGGAGTTCGCGCCGCGCGACCTTTGGCGCGATGACCGCGCGCTGCGCGAGGCGCTGCGGCGCGAAGGCGCGACCGGCTTCACCGATGCGGTCGCCGCCTACGGGGCCCTGGCCGGGAGTGAGCTGCTGGCGCTGTCGTTCGATGCGCACCGGGACCGTCCGCGTCTGCGCAGCCACGACCGCTACGGTCATCGCATCGACACGGTCGAGTTCCATCCGCACTACCACCGCATCCTGCAGGCCGCGATCGGCCATGGCGTGGCGGGGCTGTCCTGGGCGCAGCCGCAGCCCGGCGCGCACGTCGCGCGCGCGGCGCTGGCCTACCTGCACTACCAGGTCGAACCGGGCAGCAGCTGTCCGCTGACGATGACCCATGCCGCGGTGCCGGTGCTGGCGGGCACCGCGTCGCTGGGCGAGTGGCGCACGAAGGTCGCGGCCTGCCGCTACGATCCGCGCGACCTGCCCATCGCCGACAAGCACGGCGTCACCCTGGGCATGGGCATGACCGAGAAGCAGGGCGGCAGCGACGTGCGCGCCAACACCACCACCGCCACGCCGCTGGCGGGCGCCGACGACTACGTGCTGCGCGGGCACAAGTGGTTCTTTTCCGCGCCGATGAGCGATGGCTTCCTGGTGCTGGCGCAGGCGCCGGCCGGGCTGACCTGTTTCCTGATGCCGCGGCGGTTGCCGGACGGCGCGCTCAATGGCTTCCGGCTGATGCGGCTGAAGGACAAGCTGGGCGACTGGAGCAACGCGTCGTCGGAAATCGAGTTCGACGCGGCGATCGCGCAGCGCGTCGGCGACGAGGGCCGCGGCGTGGCGACGATCATCCAGATGGTGATGCTCACGCGACTGGACTGCATGCTCGGGTCGGCGGGGCTGATGCGCATGGCGCTGGCGCAGGCGCTGCACCACTGCCGGCACCGCAAGGTGTTCGGTCGGGCGCTGATCGACCAGCCGCTGATGCGCAACGTGCTGGCCGACCTGGCCATCGAGGCCGAGGCGGCGCTTGCGCTGTCGATGCGGGTGGCGCGCGCGGTCGACGCGGCGCCGCACGATCCGGGCGAGGCGGCGTTCGCGCGCATCGCCACCGCGATCGGCAAGTACTGGATCTGCAGGCGCGCGCCGGCCTTCGCCAGCGAGGCGCTGGAATGCCTGGGCGGCGCGGGCTACGTGGAGGAATCGCTGCTGCCGCGGCTGTACCGGCAGGCGCCGCTGAACTCGATCTGGGAGGGCAGCGGCAACATCCAGTGCCTGGACGTGCTGCGCGCCCTGTCGCGCGAACCGGAAGCGGGCGACGCGCTGCTGGCACGGCTGGACGCGGCGGCCGGTCGCGACGCGGATTTCGATGCCGCGCTGGGGCAGTTGCGCGACGCGCTCGCGGCCGCTCCGGTGGAAGCGGGCACGCGTCGGCTGGTCGAGGCGATGGCGCTGCTGCTGCAGGCGGCGGTGCTGCTGTGCGCGGACAGTCCGCTGGCGGGCGCGTTCTGTCGCAGCCGGCTGCGCGGACGCGGCGCGGGCATGTTCGGGACGCTGGATCCACAGCTGGAGTTCGGACCGCTGTTGGCGCGGGCGATGGGGGCGTGACCTTCGGTGTGACGGTGGGTGTTCCTGATTCGCCTTCTGATCCTTGCGCGGTGCGTGGTTCCTCGCAGGGGCGGAGAGGATGCGGTGCGTCCAGCCCAGCGTGTCGGAGCGGCTGGTGTCCCTTCGGGATGATGGATGCTGGCTTGTTCTTTCGCGACCGGTTGGTCTCGCCGTGTCCGGCAGGCCTGCTCCACGAATGTCCTCCGGCATGCGCCTGCAGGCGCATGCCTCCCCCCTGATTTCGCTGCGCAGGCCCGCCGGACACGGCGAGCTCGGCTCCGGATGGGGTCGGGACCGGCGTCCTTCACTACCCAGGCGTGGCCTGCTCGCTGACGGCCGCGGGTTGCGGGATGGGATTCGAGGAAGCCCGCCGTGCTGCCGGGGTAGTCAGGGGCGGCCGGGAACTGTCGCCTGGTGTCCTCGAAGCTGCACGGTGCGCGAATCGCCGGCGACAAGGGCCGGCCGCGGACGTTGCCTCCGCGGCCGGCGGGTATCGCCTGCCACCTACCTGGACAGGAACGCCAGCAGGTCCTGGTTGAGCCGGTCCTTGTGGGTGTCGGTGATGCCGTGCGGCGCGCCGGGGTAGAGGATCACTTCGGCGTGCGCGACGTGGCGCGGCACCAGTTGGGCCGACATCGCCGGCGGCACGATCCGGTCGTCGCCGCCATGGATCACCAGGGTCGGCACGTCGAACTTGGCCAGGTCGCCGCGGAAGTCGCTGGCCGAGAACGCCGCGATCGATTCGTAGGTGTTCCTGTGTCCGGCCTGCATGCCCTGGCTGTAGAAGTTCTGGACCAGGCCCTGGTTCGGCGTCGCGCCGGGCTTGTCGAAGCCGAAGAACGGGCCCGAGGCGATGTCGAGGTACTGCTGCGCTCGGTTTTCCTGCGCGGCCTTGCGGAAGCCGTCGAACAGTTCGATGGGCGCCCCGTCGGGGTTGTCGTCGGTGCGCAGCATGAAGGGCGTGACCGCACCGACCAGCACCGCCTTCTTCACCCGTGCGGTGCCGTGGCGGCCGATGTAGCGCGCCACTTCGCCGCCGCCGGTGGAGAAGCCGACCACGGTGACATCGCGCAGGTCGAGCGCGGCGATCACGGCGGCCAGGTCGTCGGCGTAGTGGTCCATGTCGTTGCCGTCCCACGGCTGGCTGGAGCGGCCGTGGCCGCGGCGGTCGTGGGCGACGACGCGGTAGCCCTTCCCGGCCAGGAACAGCATCTGCGACTCCCAGCTGTCCGAGCTCAGCGGCCAGCCGTGGCTGAAGGTGACCACCGGGCCGTCCTTCGGGCCCCAGTCCTTGTAGTAGAGGCGGACCTTGTCGCGGGTGACGATGTAGCTGCCGTCGACGGCGGCGGCGCGCGCGGCCGCCTGGAGGTTGGCGGCGTCTGGTTGCCCGGCGTGGGCCCCGCTGGCATGGACGGCGAGGGCGAGCAGGCTGGTGGCGAGGGTGCGGCGGAACAGATTCATGACGGGTCCTTGATCGGGGCGGTATGAGGGGCGATGCGGCTGCGGGGTCGTGTCAGTCGGCAATCGACAGCGAGACGTCGAAGTTTCCGCGGGTGGCGTTGGAGTAGGGGCAGACGATGTGGGCCTGCTCGATCAGCGCCTGCAGCGTGGCGCGGTCGATGCCGGGGGCGGACACCGTGAGCGCGGCCTCGATGCCGAAGCCGGTCGGGATCCGGCCGATGCCGACGCGTCCGCTGACGCTGGTCGATTCGGGCAGCGCGACCTTCTGGCGACCGGCGACGAACTTCAGGGCGCCGAGGAAGCAGGCCGAGTAACCGGCGGCGAACAGCTGTTCGGGATTGGTGCCGGGGCCGCCGGCGCCGCCCAGCTCGCGTGGGGTGGACAGCTGCACGTCGAGCGCGCCGTCCTCGGAACGGGCGCGTCCTTCGCGGCCGCCGTTGGCGACGGCGGTGGCGGTGTAGAGGATCGTGTCGATGGCCATGGGGCAACTCCTGTCGGTGGTGGGTGGCCGGGGTGCGTCCCCGGTGAGCGCCACTTTGGACGCCTCGTCCGGACCATTGGTGATGTAAAGTCCGAAAAACTTGACCGGGAGTATTCGATTGGCTGACAGGCTTGCCGCGCTCATGGCGCATTTCCCGGTCGCCGCGCAGGTGTTCAACGCCGGGCCGCTGTGCGGGATCAATGCGGTCGAGGACGACGGCCGGCACGGCCAACTGCACCTGGTGCGCGAAGGCGTGGTCGACGTGGTGCACGGTCGCGACGCGCTGCGCATCGATCGGCCGTCGCTGCTGCTGTATCCACGTCCGCTCGCGCACCGCTTCGTCACCGATCCGGTGCGCGGCGCGGACATGGTTTGCGCGCATCTGTCCTTCGAGGGTGGCGCCGGCAATCCGATCGCCATTTCGTTGCCGCCGCTGGTCTGCCTGCCGCTGGCGGAAATTGCCGGTGCGGAGCCGGTGCTGGATCTGCTGTTCGAGGAAGCGTTCGAGCAGCGCTGCGGGCGCGTGGCGCTGGTGGAGCGCCTTTTCGAGGTGGTGATGATCCAGGTGCTGCGACAACTGATGGAGCAGGGCGGCATCAGCGGCGGCATGCTCGCGGGCCTGTCCCATCCGCGCCTGCGGGGCGCGCTGGTGGCGATGCACGAATCGCCCGCGCGCCCCTGGACGCTCGATGCGCTGGCGCGCGAAGCGGGCATGTCGCGCAGCGTGTTCGCCGCCGCGTTTCGCGACACGGTGGGCATCACGCCCGGGCACTACCTGCAGGAATGGCGGATCGGGCTGGCGCAGCAGGCACTGCGGCGCGGCCGGCCGCTCAAGGCGGTGGCGGCCGACGTGGGCTACGGCAGCGAGGCGGCACTGTCCCGCGCGTTCAGGGCGAGCATGGGACGCTCGCCGCGCGAGTGGCGCAGGCAGCTGACGGAGGACGGGTCCGCGTAGCAGGCGTGGGCGCCCGTCCTAGGGCGGACTGGCGCCCCGCGCCTCCGCGTAGGCCCCGGTCACCGCCCGCATCGCCGCGAGGTAGGGGCCGGGACCGTGGCTCACGCGCGCGACGCCGAGCCGGGCCAATGCATCGAACGCGGGGCAGCCGGGCACCCACATGATGTTGACCGGCACCGGCGACCCCTGCACCACGCGCTCGATCAGCGCGGGTGTGACCAGCCCCGGCACGAACAGCCCATTGGCGCCGGCGGCGGCATAGTCCCGTGCACGCGCCAGCGCCTCGTCCACCAGGGCGGCATCGTGCGTATCGGCGGGTCGCTGCAGGAACAGGTCGGTGCGGGCGTTGATGAAGAACGGCAACCCTGCGACGTCGGCGGCCGCGCGCACCTGCGCGAGCCGCGCGGCCTGGTCCTCCAGCGGGCGCAGGCCCGACGCCAGTCCGTCCTCGAAATTGCCGCCGACCGCGCCGGCCGCGATGGCGCGCGCCACGGTGTCGGCCGGATTGTCGTAGCCGCGTTCCAGGTCCACCGTCAGCGGCAGCCCGCTCACCCTCGCGATCCGGGCGACAGTCTCAAGCGTCGCCTCCAGCGGCAGCTGTTCGCCATCGGGCAGGCTGTGCGCGGCAGCCACCGACCAGCTGCTGGTGGCCAGCGCCTCCGCGCCGCAGCCGGCGATGGTCTTCGCGCTGCCCGCGTCCCAGGCGTTGAACAGCAGCAATGGCCGGGGACCCTGGTGCAGGGCGTGGAGGCGACGTGCGAGCGGGGTGCGGGGATGCATGGCGTGGCTCCGGGCCGTGTGGTTGCGGCGCAGGCTGCGCGCACGGCGTGCGGGCGGCAATGACGCGCAGGTCATGGCGGCCGGGTGGCGGGCGGCCGTATCCTCGCGGCATGGACGGCGCGCGCCAGCGACACAGCAGCGATCCCGTGCCGATGGCGGTTGGTGCGCGGCTGCGCGAGTGGCGCAATGCACGGCACCTGAGCCAGCTCGATCTGGCACTCGCCGCCGACGTCTCTGCCCGCCACCTGAGCTGCATCGAAACCGGCAAGTCGCGGCCCGGACGCGAGCTGCTGGCACGGCTGGCCGACGCGCTGGAGCTGCCGCTGCGCGAGCGCAACGCGCTCCTGCTCGACGCGGGCTTCGCGCCGCAGTTTCCCGAGACCGCGCTCGGCGCGCCGGTGCTGGCGCGCATCGACCAGGCCATCGACGCGATCCTCGCCCAGCAGTCGCCGTACCCGGCGTTCCTGATCAACCGCCGCTGGGACGTGCTGCGCGCCAATGACGCCGCCATGCGCGTCAACCGGCTGATGCTCGGCGGCCGCGACAGCGCGCACGCCAACATCATGCGCCAGTTCTTCGACCCGGCCGACCTGCGCGAGGCGATCGCCAACTGGGAGGAGGTGGCGGGCGAACTGATCCGGCACCTGCACGAACAGGTCGCCGCGGCGCCCGGCGACCGCGTCGCGGCCGGGCTGCTGCAGGAGATGCTGTCGTATCCGGGCGTGCCTGCGCGCTGGCGCCTGTGCGACCTGTCCTACCCGCCGTCGCCGCTGCTGACGACCGTCCTTCGCAGGGATGGGATCGAGTTGCGCTTCTTCTCGACCATCACCACCTTCGCCATGCCGCGCGACATCACCCTGGACGAGTTGCACATCGAGTGCTGCTTCCCGATGGACGATGCGACCGCAGCCCACTGCCGCGCGCTGGCGGCGGCCACAGACGGAGCGGACGCCCGCGGCCTCAGTCGATGAACTGCAGCCGCGCCAGCTCGGCGTAGAGGCCGCCCTGTGCCAGCAGCTCTTCGTGCGTGCCCTGGGCCACGATGCGGCCCTGGTCCATCACCACGATGCGGTCGGCCTTGAGGATGGTGGCCAGGCGGTGCGCGATCACCAGGGTGGTGCGGCCTTCCATCAGGTGTTCCAGGGCGGTCTGTACCGCACGCTCGCTCTGCGCGTCGAGCGCCGAGGTGGCCTCGTCGAGCAGCAGGATCGGCGCATCGCGCAGCAGCGCGCGGGCGATCGCGATGCGCTGCTGCTGGCCGCCGGAGAGACGCGCGCCGCGTTCGCCCAGCTGTTCGTCGTAACCAGCGGGCAGGGCGCGGATGAATTCGTGCGCCTCGGCCGCGGACGCGGCGGCCTCGACGTCCGCGTCGCTGGCGCCGAGCCGGCCATAGCGGATGTTGTCGCGCGCGCTGGCGGCGAAGATCGCCGGTTGCTGCGGGACCAGCGCGATCGCCTCGCGCAGCGCCACCGGATCGAGCGTGGCCACGTCGATGCCATCGACGGTGATCTTGCCCGACTGCGGATCGTGGAAGCGCAGCAGCAGCGCCAGCACCGTGCTCTTGCCGGCGCCCGACGGCCCGACCAGCGCCACTGTTTCGCCAGGCGCCACGTCCAGGCTGAAGCCATGCAGCGCCGGTGCGTCGGGCCGCGAGGGATAGTGGAACGAGACGTCGTCCAGGTGCAGGGCGCCGCGCAGCGGCCGCGGCAGCGAGGCCGGATGCGCGGGCGCGACGATGCCGCTGCGCTCGCCCAGCAGTTCGCTGATCCGGCCCATGCCGCCGGCCGCGCGCTGCAGTTCGTTCCACACTTCGGCCAGCGCGCCTACCGAGCCGGCGCCCAGCAGCGCGTACAGCACGAACTGGCCCAGCGTGCCGGCGGTCATGTCGCCGCGGATCACGTCGTGCGCGCCCGACCACAGCACCAGGATGATCGCGCCGAAGATCAGCGAGATCGCCACCGCGGTGACCAGCGACTGCACGCCGATGCGCCGGCGCGCGGTCGCCACCGACAGCGCCACCGCATCCGTGAAGCGTCCGCGTTCGTAGTCCTCGCGCGCGTGCGACTGCACCGTGCGGATCGCGCCCAGCGATTCGGCGGCGAGCGAGTTGGCATCCGCCACGCGGTCCTGGGCCTGGCGCGAGATCTTCTGCAGCCGGCGTCCGCCCAGCACCAGCGGCAGCACGAACAGCGGAATGCCCACCAGCGCCCACACCGCCAGCTTCGGGCTGGTGACCACCAGCATCACCACGCTGCCCAGCACGGTGACCACGCTGCGCAGGGCCACCGACATGGTCGAGCCGATCACGCTGCGCAGCAGTTCGGTGTCCGCGCTCAGGCGCGAGACCAGCTCGCCGCTGCGGCTGCGCTCGAAGAACGCCTGGTCCAGCCCGACCAGGTGCCCGTACAGTCGGTTGCGAAGGTCGGCCACCACGCGCTCGCCCAGCAGCGAAACGAAGAAGAAGCGGGCCGCGGTGGCGAAGGCTAGCGCGAGCGCCACCAGCAGCACCATCGCGAAGGTCGCGTCGATGTTGCTGCCGCTGCTGAAGCCCTGGTCGATCACGTGGCGCACGGCGACCGGCAGCGCGAGCGTCGCGCTGGACGAGGCCGCCAGCGCCACCAGCCAGGCCGCGAAAAGCTTCTTCTGGCGCATGACGAAGGGCCACAGCGTGCGCAGCGATCCGATCGGAGCCTTGCCGGCGCCGGACGCGTCCGGCGCGGTGTCGCGGGCGCCGTTGCGCCTGTCACGGGAAAACGCCATCAGCCTTCGTCGTCGAATCGTGCCCGGTCACGGGTGGCGTCGCGCAGCCGGTTTTTCAAGGCGTCGGCCTGTTCCGAGGGCAGTTCGAGCGCGATCCGGGCACCGTCGGCGTCGAACGCCTCGCCCTGCTTGGTCGCCGAAAAGGCCGGCAACAGGTGGTGCAGCAGCGAAATGTCCTCGAACGCGACGTGCACCGCCAGCCGCGTGGTCTCGACCAGCGGCAGGCGCGGCGCCAGGCGCAGGCACTCGGCGGCGGCCCCGCCGTAGGCGCGCACCAGGCCGCCGGCACCGAGCTTGATCCCGCCGAACCAGCGGGTGACCACGACCACGATCCGGTCGCAGCCCTGGCCGTCGATCGCGGCCAGGATCGGGCGTCCGGCAGTGCCGGCCGGTTCGCCGTCGTCGCTGCTGCGATAGTCGCCGCCCATGCGCCAGGCCCAGCAATTGTGGGTGGCGTCGGGCACGGCCACGTCCCGCAGGAAGCCGGCCGCGTCCATGGGCGTGACGATCGGAGCGGCATGGGCGATGAAGCGGCTGTGCCTGACCTCGAGGGCGTGCTGCACCGGTGCAGCCAGCGTGTCCAGCGTCATCCGTCGAGCATCGGGCGCAGGTCGGCCGGAATCGCGGCCTGCGGATGCCGGCGCACGAACTCGCGCAGGCTGTCGCGGGCTTCGTCGCCGCGGCCGGCATCGCGCAACTCGCGGATGCGCTGCAGCCAGCGCTCGCGGATGGCCGGCGAGTCGGCCGAGGCGGGCGGGCGGTCGTCGAGTGGCTGGTCGGCGAGCACGTCCACCTCCTCGGCGACGCGGCTGCCGCTGACCTCGATCCTGTCGAGCGCGGGCGACGGCGCCTGCGCGCGCGCCGCGGGTTCCGGCAGCGTCGCAGGAGAAGGTGCCGCCGGCGGAGCGTGGGCGGCCTCCACCGTGGGCGGCGCCGGTGGCGCGGGCGGAGGCGGCGGCGACAGCACGAATTCCGGCGTCCGGGCCGCGGCAGCCGGGGCCAGCCGCAGCGCCTCGGAC
>JAEWZE010000212.1 GCA_023395465.1 Pseudomonadota bacterium | reverse complement strand
GGCTTCGGAAGCCACTACTCTATCCGGCTGAGCTACAGGCGCGTGGCCGGGGATTCTCCCATGGACGGCGCCGCGGCGCGAGCCTTGACGGGCTTGGTAGGCTGGCGCGATGCACGGGCAGCACCAGGACCAGCACCAGGACGATCCGCTCGCGACGGTCCCGCACTGGCGCCGGCGCCTGGCGCTGTACTGGGCCCTGGTGCGCGGCGACCGGCCGATCGGCTGGCTGCTGCTGCTGTGGCCGACGTGGTGGGGCCTGTGGATCGCCGCCGACGGCGTGCCGCCGCCGTGGATCCTGTTCGTGTTCAGCGCCGGGGTGTGGCTGACGCGCTCGGGCGGCTGCGTGATCAACGACTACGCCGACCGCTGGCTGGACGGTTCGGTCGAGCGCACGAAGGAGCGGCCGCTGGCGACCGGCGCGGTGTCCGGGCGCGAGGCGCTGGCGGTGTTCGCGGTGCTGATGCTGGTGGCGTTCGCGCTGGTGCTCACGCTCAACCGGCTGACGGTGCTGATGAGTATCGTCGGGGTGCTGCTGGCGGCGACCTATCCCTACCTCAAGCGCTACACCTACCTGCCGCAGGTGTACCTGGGCATGGCGTTCGGCTGGGGCATCCCGATGGGCTTCGCCGCGGTGCAGGGCGAGGTGCCGCCGGTGGCGTGGGTGCTGTACGTGGCCAACATCTTCTGGGCCACGGCCTACGACACCTGGTATGCGATGGTCGACCGCGACGACGACATCCGCATGGGCTCGAAATCGACCGCGATCCTGTTCGGCGAACTCGACCTGGTGGCGCAGGGCGTGCTGTACGCGATGACGTTCCTGGCGCTGGCCCTGGCCGGACGCCAGGCGGGGCTGGGCGCGTACTACTGGGCCGGGCTCGGGGTCGCCGCGCTGCTGGTGGGCTGGGAATTCCTGCTCGCGCGCTATCGCGACCGCGCGGCCTGTTTCCGCGCCTTCCTCCACAACCACTGGGTGGGGCTGGCGATCTTCGCCGGAATCGCGCTCGATTACGCGCTGCGTTGACTGGCGTTGCGTCGGGGACGGCCCCGCCCCAGCCGTTCCGCAAGGGGAGGAGGGAAAGCGGGCGACATCGACCAGCGACGCGGCCGCGAACCGCTCTGCTCCCTCCTCCGCTTGCGGGGGAGGGGCGGGGTGGGCGCCGATGCGGCACGCTCACGGCACCCGCGCGCACACCCAGGCGTCCACCCGCGCCACGCCCGCACGGCGCAGCGCGATGGCCGCGGCATGGAGCGTGGCCCCGGTGGTCATCACGTCGTCGACCAGCACCACGTGCGCCGGCAGCGCTCCGCCCTCGGGCACCGCGAACGCCCCGCGCAGGTTGCGCCGCCGCGCGGCCGCATCCAGCTCCGATTGCGCCCGCGTCGCGCGCGGCCGGACCAGCGCCCCCGCCAGCAGGGGCAGCTGCAGCGCGCGCGCCAGCGGGCGGGCCAGTTCCAGCGCCTGGTCGTAGCCGCGATGGCGCAGGCGGGCGTGGTGCAGGGGCACCGGCAGCAGTGCGTCGGGACGCTCGAGCGCGGCGAAGCGGCTGGCCATCGCGGTGGACAGCAATCGACCAGCGGCCAGATCCCGATGGAACTTGAAACGCGGCAGCAGCCGGTCGAGCGGTGCGACGTAGCGGAATGCGGCGTGCGCCGCCTGCAGAGGCGGCGGGCGCTGCAGGCAGGCGCCGCACGGGCCCGCCGGGACCGGCACGGGCAGGGCGCAGCGCGGACACGCGGCGTCGTTCCACGGCAGGCCGGCCGTGCAGGCGGCACACAGATCGGCCCCGCGCGCGGCCGCCTCGCCACACACCAGGCAGCGCGACGGGCACAGGCGCGCGCCGAGACGGGCCCACCAGCCGTCAACCTGCGCGCGCTGGATTCGGTTGACAGGCCCCGGCATGCTTTCCAGACTGCCGGCCCGCCTCCGCCGTGTCTGTCAGGGAATGCCGATGCCTGCCGTCAGCCCGCTCCGCCCCGCCGCCGTTCCGGGCGCTGCGCCGATCCGCCACGACTGGACCACCGACGAGGTCGAGGCCCTGCTGGACCTGCCGTTCACCGAGCTGCTGTTCCGCGCCGCGGGGGTGCATCGCCAGCATTTCGATCCCACCGAGGTCCAGGTCAGCACCCTGCTGTCGGTCAAGACCGGCGGCTGCCCCGAGGACTGCGCCTACTGCCCGCAGGCCCAGCGCTACCACACGGGGGTCGAGGCCACCAAGCTGATGTCGACCGAAGCGGTGCTGGAAAAGGCGCGCGCGGCGAAGGACGCGGGCGCCTCGCGCTTCTGCATGGGCGCGGCCTGGCGTTCGCCCAAGGACCGCGACATCCCGAAGGTGGCCGAGATGATCCGCGAGGTGAAGGCGCTGGGCCTTGAGACCTGCGCCACCCTGGGGATGCTCAGCGGCAGCCAGGCGCAGGCGCTGCGGTCGGCGGGCCTGGACTACTACAACCACAACATCGACACCGATCCGGAGTTCTACGACGCGGTGATCCGCACCCGCGAGATCCAGGACCGGCTCGACACCCTCGAACACGTGCGCGACGCCGGCATGAAGACCTGCTGCGGCGGCATCGTCGGCATGGGCGAGACCCGGCGCCAGCGCGCCGGCTTCCTGCGCACCCTGGCCAACCTGCCGGCGCACCCGGACTCGGTGCCGATCAACCGGCTGGTGCAGGTCGAAGGCACGCCGCTGCACGGCACCGCCGAGCTCGATCCGTTCGAGTTCGTGCGCACCATTGCCGTCGCGCGGATCCTGATGCCCGCCTCGATGGTGCGGCTGTCGGCCGGACGCGAGCAGATGTCCGACGAGCTGCAGGCGCTGTGCTTCGCCGCCGGTGCCAACTCGATCTTCCACGGCGAGAAGCTGCTGACTACCGGCAACCCGGACGTCGCCCACGACCAGGCCCTGTTCCAGCGGCTCGGGCTGCGCGCGATGCAGGTCGCGGTGGACGCGCCAGGCCATGACCATGGTGGTACCGTACACGCGGACATCTCGGCCGGACCGGGCGCGCACGCCGCCGGCCCCGGCCCGGGATCCTGCGCGGCGGGGGGCCGCGTCTGACAGGAAGCGCCGCCATGCCGATCGAACGCCCGGACCTGCACGCCCGCGTGGCGGCCTCGCGCACGCAGCGCAGCGCCGGATCGGCGCGCCGCATGCGCCGCGAGGTGCTGCGCCGTGACGGTGCGCGCTGCGAGGTGTCCGACGGCCACGGCGGCAGCCGCAGCCTGCTCAATTTCTGCAGCAACGACTACCTGGGCCTGTCGCAGCACTTCGCCGTGGTCAACGCGCTGCAGGACGCGGCCGCGCGCGACGGCGCCGGCGGCGTCGCCTCGCACCTGGTCTGCGGCCACCACGCCCTCCACGGCGCGCTCGAACGCGAACTGGCCGACTGGCTGCAGGTGCCGCGCGCGCTGCTGTTCGGCAGCGGCTTCGCGGCCAACCTCGCGGTGCTGCAGGCGCTGCTGGGCGACGAGGACGTGTGCGTGCAGGACCGGCTCAACCACGCCAGCCTGATCGACGGCGCTCGCCTGGCCGGCTGCCGCCTGCGCCGCTATCCGCACGTCGACGTGGAGGGCGCGCTGCGCCAGCTGCGCGGCGCGCCCGAAGGCGCGGCGATGCTGGCGACCGATGGCGTGTTCAGCATGGACGGCGACATCGCCCCGCTGCGCGAACTGGCGATCGCCGCACGCGTGCAGCAGGCGCTGCTGTACGTGGACGATGCGCACGGCGTCGGCGTGCTGGGGCCCGAGGGTCGCGGTTCGGTGGCGGCGGCCGGCCTGGACGTGGCCACGGTGCCGCTGCGCCTGGCCACGCTCGGCAAGGCGCTGGGCAGCTGCGGCGCGGTGGTGGCCGGCGACGCCGACCTGGTCGACCACCTGGCCGAAACCGCGCGTCCCTACCTCTACACCACCGCCATGCCGCCGGCGCAGGCGGCCGCGGCGCTGGCGGCGGTCAAGCTGGCGCGGCGCGAGCACTGGCGTCGCGAGCGACTGCACGAGCTGGTGCAGCGCTTCCGCGCCACCGCCAGCCGCCACGGCCTGGAGCTGCTGGCGTCCGAGACCCCGATCCAGCCGGTGCTGTGCGGCGACAACGCGCGCGCGCTGGAGATGGCCGAATCGCTGGAGCAGGCCGGCTACTGGGTCGCCGCGATCCGTCCGCCGACCGTGCCCGAGGGCCAGGCGCGGCTGCGCGTGGCTTTCAGCGCCGCCCACGAACCGGCGCAGGCCGAGGCGCTGGCCGATGCGCTGGCGCTGGCCCGCGACCGCGCCGACGTCGCCGCCAGCCGAACGGCATGACCGGCGCGGATGCAAACGGCCGCGTCGCACTTGCGGCGATCGGCCTGGCGCTGCTGTCCGCGCTGTTCTTCACCATGACCTACGTGCTCAACCGCGCCAGCGCCAGCAGCGGCGGCCACTGGGCCTGGCTGGCCAGCCTGCGCTACCTGATCACCCTGCCGCTGATGCTGCCGCTGCTGGCGCGGCGTGGCGCGATGGCGCCGGTGCTGCGCGCGATCGCGACGCATCCCTGGGCCTGGCTGCGCTGCGCCGGCATCGGTTTCGTGCTGTTCTACGTGCTGCTCTCGTACGCCGCCGCCAGCGGGCCGTCGTGGCTGGTGGCCGGCTCGTTCCAGTTCACCGTGATCGCCGGGATGCTGTGCGCGCCGCTGCTGTACCGCGACGCGCGCCGCCGCATCCCGCCGGCGGGACTGGCGGTGGCCGGGCTGATCCTGGCCGGCGTGCTGCTGATGCAGTTCGGCCACGCCAGCGGCGCGCTCGACCGCGCCGCCTGGATCGCGCTGGCCTGCGTGCTGGTCTCGGCGGTGGCCTATCCGCTGGGCAACCGCCTGCTGCTGCTGCACCTGGAGCGCAGCGGCGAGCCGCTCGACGCCACCCAGCGCGTGTTCGGCCTGACCCTGGCCAGCCAGCCGATGTGGCTGTTGCTGGCCGCGTACGCCGCGCTGCAGGCCGGCCCGCCCACGCTCGCCCAGGTCGGGCTGGCGGCGGGCGTGGCGCTGTCGGCCGGGGTGATCGCGACCATCCTGTTCTTCCAGGCCACCGGCATGGTCCGCGACCAGCCGCTGGCGCTCGGCGCGGTGGAGGCGATGCAGGGCGCCGAGGTGGTGTTCGCGGTGCTGCTGGGCGTGCTGCTGCTGGGCGAGGACTGGCCCACCGGCACCGCGCTGCTGGGCGCGGCGGTGGTGGTCGCGGGCATCGTCGCCTTCGCCTGGGTGGTGGCACGGCCCGCGGCGGTGCGGGGCGAAACGCGCGCGCTGCGCACGGACAAGGGTGCATGAACGGGAATCTGCGGATCGATACGCTCGGCCAGGGGCCGGACCTGGTGCTGCTGCACGGCTGGGCGATGCACGCCGGCGTGTTCGCCGGGCTGGCCGAACGCCTCGCGGCGCGCTTCACCGTGCACCTGGTCGACCTGCCCGGCCACGGCGGCAGCCGCGACAGCACGCTGCCGCTCGCGCTCGAACCGGTGGTCGATGCGCTGGCCGACCGGTTGCCGCCGGCGCTGTGGGCGGGCTGGTCGCTGGGCGGGCTGTTCGCGCTGCATGCCGCGGCCACGCGCCCGGCGCGGGTGCGCGGCCTGGCCATGGTCTGCGCCAGCCCGCGATTCGTGCGCGGCGACGACTGGCTGCTGGGGATGTCGCCGGAGATCTTCCGCGGTTTCGCGCTGGGCCTGCGCGCCGACTACCGCGCCACCCTGGAGCGCTTCATCGCGCTGGAGGCGTTCGGGTCGGACGATGCCCGCCACGAGATGCGCATGTTGCGAGACGAGGTGTTCGCACGCGGCGAGCCGGCCGCGCACGTGCTGGCCGATGGGCTGGACCTGCTGGAAACCGCGGACCTGCGGCGCGCGCTGCCGGCGCTGTCGATGCCGACGCTGTGGCTGGCCGGGCGCCGCGACCGCCTGGTCGATCCGCGCGCGATGCACGCCGCGGCCGCGCAGGTCCCGCAGGCGGAGGTTGTGGTGGTCGAGCACGCCGGGCACGCGCCGTTCCTGACCCATGGCGACGAAGTGGCGGCGGCGATCGGACGCTTCGCCGACGCCGTCGATGGCGCCGGCCGATGAGCGGCGTGCGCGATCCGCTGTTCGATGCGCGCCAGGTGCGGCGCGCATTCTCGCGCGCGTCGGCCAGCTATGCCTCCGCCGCGACCCTGCAGCGCGAGGTCGAGGCGCGCCTGCTGGAATCGCTCGAGCTGCTGGTGCTCGATCCCGAGCGCGAGCGCGACTGGCAGCCGCAGCTGGTGCTGGACGTCGGCAGCGGCCCCGGCCACGCCGCGCAGGCGATGCGCCAGCGTTGGCCCAAGGCGCGCATCGTCGCGCTCGACCTGGCCCTGCCGATGCTGCGCGCGATGCCCGCGCGCGCTGGCTGGAATCCGCTGCGCCGTCCGGTGGACCGCGTCTGCGCCGACCTGCGCGCGCTGCCGCTGGCCGACGGCAGCGTCGACGTGCTGTTCTCCAACCTGTGCCTGCAGTGGATCGCCGACCTGCCGGCGGCGTTCGCCGGCTTCCGCCGCGTGCTGCGGCCCGGCGGCGTGCTGCTGTGTTCGACCTTCGGCCCGGACACGCTGTGGGAGCTGCGCGAGGCCTTCGCCCGCGCCGACGACACGCCGCACGTGAGTCCCTTCGCCACGATCGCGCAGTTCGGCGATGCGCTGATGCACGCCGGCTTCCGCGATCCGGTGCTCGACCGCGACGTGTTCGAGCGCGGCCACGCCGACCTGCCGGCGCTGATGCGCGAACTGCGCGCGATCGGCGCCACCAATGCGCTGCACGCGCGGCGCCACACGCTGACCGGGCGCGCCCGCTTCGCCGCGGCGGCCGAGGCCTACGAACCGCTGCGCGGACCCGACAGCCTGCTGCCGGCGAGCTGGGAGGTGGTCACCGCGATGGCCTGGGCGCCCGCGCCGGGCGCGCCGATCCGCGAGGGCGGCAACGAGATCGCGAGTTTCCCGGCCAACCGCATTCCGGTGCGGCGGCGCAGCTGAGCGCGGGACCGCCCTGCTCCCTCCTCCGCTTGCGGGGGAGGGTTGGGGTGGGGGCGGGTCCGCGGCGACGGCGCCGATTCACGCCGCGCGTCCTAGACTCGGCCCGGTTCCCGCCCCGGTCGCGCCCATGAAACCGCTGCTTGCCGCCCTGTGCCTCTCGCTGGTCCCCGCCCTCGCCGCGCACGCGCAGTCCTCGCGCGTCGACCTGTCCGGCATCGATCCGATGCAGGTCATCGCCGGCGCCAACGACGTGCTGCTGCGCGCGCCCGATACCGACATCGACCGGCTGTTCCAGGCCGTGCACGCGGCTTCGCGCGACGAACGCGAGGCGCGCGGCCTGTGCGCGCTGTTCGAGCCCGATGCCGACCGCAGCCTGCCCGGCCTGCAGCGCGCCGCCAACGCCCTGGGCGAGCGCAGCCGCCTGCGCTTCATCGACGCGGTCACCGCGGTCGCGGTCGGCGGCCTGCAGGGGCAGCCGACCGCCTACGATCCGGCCGTCGGCGAGCAGGCGCTCAAGGCCGCGACGGTCACCGGGATGATGCTGCACGACGGCTTCCTGCTCGGGCTGTCCAGCACCGGCCGCGACGCCGCCAGCCGCGACGCGCGCTGCACCGCGTTCCGGCAGATGGTCGACGTGCTCGACGGCTTCAGCCTCGGCGAACGCGTCGCCGCGACCCGCTACCTGCTCAGCGAAGGGCTGTCGCGCTACGGCGGCGACCTCTGATCGGGGCGCGCGTGGCGTACGCGCGCTGGGAGACCGTTGGAAGGCGTCGTGCGGCAGCCTTCACGCGATCCGCCGGGCAGAAGGCAGCTGGCGCGGACGGCGCCTGAAAGATCTGCGCCGCGTGGCGTGGGGATGTCGCGTCGGCTCGTCCACCTCTGACGCGGCAACGGCAACGGTCCGGCTTCCAGTCGATCGCGGCGACCACCGACTAGCCGAGACCGTCGCCGGCAACGCGCCTACGGTTGCGCGGAGCGCGGACGTTCCGGTCGCGCCGCATTGCGCGCGCGATGCGGCGCAGGCGCGATCGCCGGTTTCGCGCCCTGCCGCTGCATCGTCGGCGCGGCCGGGCGCGCCGGCACCAGCGGCTGGCTGCCGACGCCGCGGCGCGGTTCGACCTGCTGGTGCACGCGCACCCAGTCCACGTGCAGCCGCTGCGGAAACAGGCTGGTCGCGTCCGGGCTGCCGGGCCAGCTGCCGCCGACGGCGACGTTGAGCAGCAGGAAGAAGCGCTGGTCGAACACCCACGGACCGCGGGCTTCCACCTGCGCCCGCGTGATCGCGTGGAACTGCTGCCCGTCGACGAACCAGCGGATGCCCGTCGCATCCCATTCCACCGCGTACACGTGGTAGGCCGCATCGACGCGCTGGCGCAGGTCGTGGGTGCCGGAGAACGGCGTGTTGCCCGAATAGCCCGGCCCGTGCAGCGCGCCGTGGGTGAGCGTGGGCTCGGATCCCACGTGCTCCATGATGTCGATCTCGCCGCTGTGCGGCCATCCGGCCTCGGCGAAATTGCCGCCCAGCATCCAGAACGCCGGCCAGATACCCTGCGTCTGCGGCAGGCGCATGCGCGCCTCGATGCTGCCGTGGCGGAACTCGCGACGGCCGCGCGTGACCATGCGGCTGGAGCTGTACTGGCAGGCCCCGTACCAGCAGGCCGCGGCGGCGGGCGCGCCGCGCCGCGCCTCGATCACCAGCACCCGGCTGCCGGCCAGCGGGTCGTACTGGATGAAGGCGTTGCCGCCGTCGGTGTAGTACTGGAGTTCCTGGTTGCCCCAGCCGTGGCCACCGGTCTCGAAGCGCCAGCTGTCGGCATCGATCGTCTCGAATTCGTCCGACCACACCAGGCTGGCGGCCGTCGGGCCGGCGCCCGAGGCGCAGCCGGGCAACAGCGACGCCATCAGCAGCGCGGCGCAACCGGCCAGCACGCGCCGGGACAGGTCTGGAATCCTCATGCGCACGACTCCCCCGTGGCAGCGACCGCGGTCAGCGCACCTGCGCCAGCCAGTCGGCCAGGTTGTAGTGGTTGCTCACCCGCGCGATGCGGCCATCGCGGATCTCGAAGAACGCGCCGCCCGGCAGCGTGTAGCGCTGCCCGCGGGCGGGTGGCAGTCCCTCGTCGTCGGCCAGGTATTCGCCGTGGACCACGTACTCGGCCGCGAGCCGCTCGCCGTCCGCGGCCGACATCACCACGATGTCGCGCAGCTGTTCGCGGTAGCAGCGGTCCATCCGCGCCATGAAGGCCGCGAAAGCCTCGCGCCCGGTCTCGCGCGGGCCCTGGTTGAGGTCGTGCACCACTTCGTCGGCCAGCAGCGCCAGCATCGCCTCGCGATCGCCGCGGTTGAACGCGGCGTAGTAGGCCAGCACCAGCTCGGTGCCGCGATCGTGCTGGCGGTTGCCGTCGATGTGCATCGTTCGGACCGGGAAACGCGCGCAGGTCGGCGCGAGGCGATAATAGCGCGGGCGCTAGCGCGGCTTGACGAACAGGTCGCGGTGGAAGAAGTAGACCTCGCGGGCGAGGAATTCCCAGCGCGTGCGGAACGAACGGAAGCGCGTGCTCGGCGTCGGCGATCCCAGCGCGTCGATGCCGAGGCCGCGGCACAGGCGCAGCGCGCGCGCCATGTGCAGCGGATCGCTGACCACGATCGCGCGGTGCAGGCCGTGCTCCTGCATCAGCCGGCGCGCTTCCAGCAGGTTCTGGTAGGTGGTCTGCGAGGTCGATTCGATCAGGATCGCCGACTCCGGCACGCCGCTGCGGATGGCGTAGCGGCGCGCGACCTGCGACTCGGCGAAGCGCGCGCCGCCTCCGCCGTAGCCGCCGGTGAAGATCAGCGTCTGCGCCAGGCCCTCGCCGAACAGGTCCAGGCCGTGTTCGATCCGGGCCTTGAACACCGGCGAGGGCACCGCGTCGTAGGCGGCCGCGCCCAGCACGATGATCGCGTCGGCCGGCGCGGCCTGGTCGCGTTCGCCGACCCAGTGGATCCAGCCGGCCACCCCGCCCAGCCACAGCGCGCCCAGCAGCAGCAGCCGCAGCAGCAGGCGCGGCAGGCGGCGGCGTGGGGCCTGCCGCTTCATGCCGCCACCCACGGCAGGTGGTCGGGATCGGCGTTGCCGCCGGTCAGCACGATGCCCACGCGGCGCCCGGCGAACCGCGCCGGCTGCGCCAGCACCGCGGCCAGGGCGACCGCCGAGGACGGCTCGACCAGCAGCTTCAGGGCGGCCAACAGCATGCGCATGGCCGCGACCGTCTCCGCGTCCTCGACCGCCAGCACCTGCACGGGGTGCGCCTGCAGGATGCGGAAATTGGGTTCGCCCAGCACCGCGCGCAGGCCATCGCAGACGGTGTCGGGCACCAGTTCCGTGCAGCGCACGCCGCGGCGTAGCGATTCGAGCGTGTCGGCCGCGCCGGCCGGCTCGGCCAGCACCAGTTCGACGCCGGGGGCGAGGCCTGCCAGAGCGATCGCCGTGCCGCTGGCGAGGCCGCCGCCGCCGACCGGGACCACCACCACGTCCAGGTCGGGCGCTTGGCCCAGCAGTTCGAGCGCGGCCGTGCCCTGGCCGGCCATCACCCGCGCATCGGCGTAGGGATGGACCAGGGCCGCGCCGGTGGCCGCCTGGACCTGGGCGCACATCGCCTCGCGCGCCTCGATGGTCGCCGCGCAGCGGTGCAGCACCGCGCCGAGGCTGGCGATCCGGGCCAGCTTGATGCCGACCGCGCCGTCCGGCACCACCACGTGGCAGGGAATCCCGCGCCGCCGCGCCGCCTGCGCCAGCGCCGCGCCATGGTTGCCGGAGGAATGCGCGACCACGCCACGCGCGGCCTCGTCGTCGGCCAGGGCGAATACCGCGTTGCACGCGCCGCGGAACTTGAAGGCGCCGCCGCGCTGCAGGCACTCGGCCTTGAACAGCAGCTGGCATCCGGCGCGCGCGTCGAGTGCGCTGGCGCGCAGGACCGGCGTCACTTTCGCGTAGGGCGCGATCCGTGCCGCCGCGTCCAGCACGTCGTCGAACTGCGGAAGCGGGACGGCAGGCATCGGGCACAGACTAGCCGATCGCCGCCGGACGTGTTCAGCAAGCCCAACGCGGCGCCGGCCGGATTAAGCACGGATTCAAAGCGCCGGGCCGATGCTGCGGATTCGCAGGAACGGGGGTTCGCCATGATCCGCAAGCTTTTGATCCCACTGCTCGCCGCAGTGGCGCTGTCGGGCTGCGTCAGCGATTACTACCATCGCGGCGGCGGCGGTGGCGACTACTACTACGGCAGCCCGGGCTACTCGGGCTACTACGGCGCGCCCTACAGTTCGCTGGGCTATGGCTACGACGGCTGGTATGGCGGCGTAGGCTACGGCCATGGCTACGGCCGATACGCGCCCTACAGGCGCCACTACGGCTACGGCGGCTGGTACGGCTCTCCGTTCTACGGCTATTCGCCATGGCCGTCCTACTACTACCCCTACTATCCGCGCCGGCGGCCGCGTCCGGACCACGAGCCGCCGCCGCCGACGGTCGAGCGCGGTACCGGCGGCAACCTGCCGCCGCGGCGCCAGGTCGCCCCCCAGCCGCAGCATGCGGCGCCGAGCCTGGGTCCGCAGCGGCGCATGCAGAGCCAGCCGC
>JAEWZE010000200.1 GCA_023395465.1 Pseudomonadota bacterium | reverse complement strand
CGCGCGCGGGCGCCGATCACCTGGTTCTGCCAGCCGGGCAGCTTGCGGATGCCCTTGGCGGCCAGCTCCAGGCCCTTGTTGATCCCGATCTGCACGATCCCGCCGCGCATCCCGATCTCCTCGGCGCTTGGCGGTTCGTCCCAGGCGCGATCGAACACGGTGGTGTCGGTCTCGACCGGGTTGCGGAATCCGAACGGGTCGGGCGGCCGCCTGCCGATCACCCGCACGGGCGCCAGCTCCGTGGCCTGCGGCTGCGCGGACGTGGCGTTGGCGCCGGCATCGGCGGGCGGATCCTGCGCACGGGCCGGCGTCGCGAGCGTCCATGCCAGCAGGAGCAGCGCCAGGCGCACCGGCTTCAGGCCTCGAACGGCGGCAGCGGCTGCAGCACGCCGTAGCGCTCGGGTTGCGGCGCTCCCTGCAGCGGCGGCAGCTCGATGTCGGGCGGTGGCACGCAGGTGTCCGGAAGCCGGTCGAGCAGGTCGCGGATGAGCGTCAGCCGGCCGCGACGCTGGTCGTTGAAGTCGACCAGGGTCCAGGGCGCGTGCGCGGTGTGGGTGGCGGCGAGCATGTCCTCGCGGGCCTGCGTGTACTCGGCGTAGCGCGAGCGGGCCTCGAGGTCGACCGGCGAGAGCTTCCAGCGCTTGAGCGGATCGCACAGGCGTTCGCGGAACCGCTCCTCCTGGCGCGCCTGGTCGCAGCACAGCCAGTACTTGAACAGCAGCACGCCGTCGTCGACCAGCTGCTGCTCGAACACCGGCGCCTGCTCCAGGAACGCCGCCACCTGCGCCGGGTCGGCGTATCCCATCACCTTCTCGACGCCGGCGCGGTTGTACCAGCTGCGGTCGAACAGCGCGATCTCCCCGGCCGCCGGCAGGTGCGCCGCGTAGCGCTGGAAATACCACTGGGTGGATTCGCGTTCGGTGGGCCTGGGCAGCGCGACCACGCGGCACTGGCGCGGGTTGATGCGTTCTGCCACGGCACCGATGGCGCCACCCTTGCCGGCGGCATCTCGGCCCTCGAACACCACCACCAGGCGTCGGCCGGTATGGCGCAGCCAACGCGCCATCGCCACCAGTTCGAGCTGCATCGGCCTGAGTGCGGCCCGGTAGGGCTCGCGCTTGAGCGCGCTCACGTGCGGCCTCCCGCGATGCCGCGCCTGGTCGCCGCCAGGTGCCCGCCCAAGGGCATGCCGGGCGCGGCGCGACCGGTCCGGCCTGCGTTCGCGCGATTGCAACGCGAACGGCCGTGCACGCCCGGACTCAAGCCGGCTCCGAGAGCCGCGGGCGGAGCGCGGCCAGGTTGCAGGGGCCGGTACGCGCGTCGAGCTGCGCGCGGATGATCCGCTCCCATGCGGTGCGGCAGGCCGAGGTGGAGCCGGGCAGGGCGAACAGGAAGGTCGCATTGGCCAGGCCGGCGAAGGCACGCGACTGCAGCGAAGACGTGCCGATCTCCTCGAACGAGATGGCGCGGAACAGTTCGCCGAAGCCGGGCATCTGCTTGTCCAGCAGCGGCAGCAGCGCCTCGGGGGTGGAATCGCGCCCGGTGAAGCCGGTGCCGCCGGTGACCAGGATGCCGTCCACGGCCGGATCGGCGATCCACTTCGACACCAGTGCGCGCATCGCGTAGCGGTCGTCGGGCAGCAGCGCGCGTTCGACCAGGCGATGGCCTTCGGCCTGCAGCGAGGTGGAGAGGTAGTCGCCGGAGCCGTCTTCGGCCAGCGTGCGTGAATCGGACACCGTCAGCACGCACAGCGCGAGCGGGATCCTGTCGTTCTTGGCGGTCATGACCGCAGCCTACCGCATGCCGGCGGCGGCTGGATCAGCCGGCGTCGACGTCGCGGCGAGGCGTCGCGCCAGCCCCGCGAAGTCGCGGGCGAAGCCGGCCATGTCGAACAGGCCCGAGTCGCGCCGCGCCTGCGCCAGGCGGGCGCGCAGCGCGGTCCGCTCGTCGGCGTCGCGGGCCAGGCGGATGGCGGTCGCGACGAAAGCGTCGTCGCTGTCGACGTTCATCGCGTCCAGGCCGAGGTGGTGGTTGAGGCTGCCGGCCACGCGCGCGGCGAAGGTGCCGCCGGGCCGGGTCAGCACCGGGCACCCGGCCCACACCGCGTCGGAGGCGGTGGTATGGGCGTTGTAGGGATTGGTGTCGAGGAACAGATCGGCCAGCTGCAGGCGCGCGAGGTAGGCCTCGTGCGGCTGCTTGGGCATGAACACCAGCCGGTCGGGATCCACGCCCTGCGCGCGGGCCGCGTCGCGCAGGCGCTGGTCCGCCTGGCCGGGCCCGGACAGCAGCCACAGCACGCTGCCGGGCGCGCCGCACAGCACCGCCAACAACCGCGCGAAGCTGGCGGGATTGAGCTTGTAGCTGTTGTTGAAGCAGCACAGCACCACCGCCGCGTCGGGTAACCCGCAGGCCTGGCGCGCCGGTGGCGGCGGCAGCGCGCGGCTGGTATCGGACGGCTGGAAGCAGCGCGGCAGCCAGGCCACGCGTTCGGAGAAGTGGGGGACCAGCGCCTCGGGCAATACGAACCGGTCGGCGATGACGTGGTCGATCCACGGCGCGCCGCTGGTGCCGGGATAGGCCAGCCAGCCGACCTGCACCCTGGCCGGCCGCAGGGCGAGGATCTCGGGACGGCCGCCGCCGCCCCAGCCACGCAGGTCGAACAGCACGTCGATGCCGGCGGCGCGGATGCGCGTCGCCGCGTCCACATGGCGCAGGGTCGCCAGGTCGTGCCAGTGCGTCGCCGCGCGCAGTCGCTGCGCGATCGCGCTGCCGTCGTCGCGCGCCAGCGCGAACAGGTGCGATTCGACGCCGGGTTCGGCGCGCAGGGCTTCGAGGAAGGCGACGGTCAACAGGCCGGTGGGATGCGCGCCGAAGCCGTTGGACAGGAAACCCAGCCGCAGCGGGCCGGCGACGCGCGGCGGCGCGGGCGGCAGCGGCCGCACTGCCGCGGCGATCGGGCCGGCGCGCAGGCGCGCGCAGCGCAGCTGTTCCGCCGCGCTGGCATCCTCGCTGAGGAAGGCGAAGGGTTCGACCGCCGCGCGTCCGGCGGCCACCGCCGAGCGGACCTGCGCCGACAGCGCCTCGAGCCCGCGCCAGTCGCACAGCCGCCGCCGCCAAGCGAGCAGGTAGGCGGCGATCTCGGGCGATTCCGGGGCCAGGGCCCAGGCCTGCGCATAGGTCGCGTTGGCGCCTTCGGCGTCGCCCGAGTCCTCGAGCACGTGCGCCAGCCACACCGCGATGCCCGGGTGCGCGGGCGCGTTGCGCGCGGCCGCGCGCAGGCTGGCGACGGCCTCGTGCAATCGGCCGAGCATCCACTGCGCGCGCCCCAGCCGCGCCAGCGCCTCCGGGTGGCCAGGCGCCAGCTGCAGCGCGCGCTGCGCCGCGTCGATGCAGGCTTGCGCGGCGCCGGCCTCGACCTCGGCATCGGCCAGCAGGATCCACGCGAAGGCGTTGTGCGGCTCGCGCCGCACCGCCTCGCGCGCCTGGCTGCGGGGATCGCGTCCGGGCGGCGACGCTCCGCCGGCGCCGGTCATCGCGCCGCGGACCGCATGCGGCCGCTCAGGCCAGAGACAGCGAATACCACTGCGTCGCATCCTCGTGCCAGCCGGCGGCGCGATAGGTGGCGCGCGCCGCGGCGTTGTCCTGCGTGGTTTCCAGCTGGATCGCCGCGGCCCCGTCCTGGCGGGCGAAGTCGGCCGCCGCGTCCAGCAGGCTGCGCGCGATCCCCTGCCGGCGCGTGGCGGGCAGGACGAACAGGTCGTTGAGGATCCAGGTGCGGGCCATGCGGACCGACGAGAACATCGGATACAGCTGCGCGAAGCCGACCGCGTCGCGGTTCCGGCGCGCCAGCAGCACCCGAGATTCGCCGAAGCGCAGGCGGTTGCGCAGCCAGTCGCGCGCGGCGGCGAGGTCGGACGGCTGGCCGTAGAACTGACGATAGGCGTCGAACAGCGCCGCGAGCGCGTCGAGGTCGGCGGGCTGGGCGTGGGCGATGGTGGTGCTCATGGGTCAGTGTCCCTGGGTCAGCCGCGACAGTTCGTCGGCCTGGTGTTCGTGGGAGAGCCGGTCGACCAGGGCGTCGAGGTCGCCCTCGAGCACGTTGGGCAGGTCGTACAGGGTCAGTCCCTCGACGCGGTGGTCGGTGATCCGGCCCTGCGGGTAGTTGTAGGTGCGGATGCGCTGGCTGCGGTCGCCGCTGCCGACCTGCAGCTTGCGCGTCGCGGCGGTCGCGGCCGCGCGGCGCTCGGCCTCGGCCTCGGCAAGGGTGGCGCGCAGGCGCTTCATCGCCTTGTCGCGGTTGGCGTGCTGGCTGCGCTCGGTCTGCGATTCGACCACGATGCCGCTGGGCAGGTGGGTGATGCGGATCGCCGAGTCGGTCTTGTTGACGTGCTGGCCACCGGCGCCGGACGAGCGGAACGTGTCGACCCGCAGGTCGGCCGGATTGATCTGCACCGGCTCGCCTTCCTCTTCCACGGGGATGATCGCCACTGTCGCGGCCGAGGTGTGGATGCGGCCCTGCGACTCGGTCTCCGGCACGCGCTGCACGCGGTGGGTGCCGGATTCGAACTTGAGCCGGGCGTATGCGCCCTGGCCGTCGACGCGGGCGATGACCTCGCGGAAGCCGCCGTGTTCGCCCGGGCTGGCCGACTCGACCTCGACCCGCCAGCCCTGCCGCTCGGCGTAACGGCCGTACATGCGCAGCAGGTCGCCGGCGAAGATCGCGGCCTCGTCGCCGCCGGTGCCGGCGCGGATCTCCAGGTACAGGCCGCCGTCGTCGCGCGCATCGCGGGGCACCAGCAGCGCCATCAACGCGACGTCGAGTTCGGCCAGGCGCGCCTGCGCCGCGGCGATCTCCTCTTCGGCCAGGTCGCGCAGTTCGGCGTCCTCGCGCATCGCCTCGGCGGCGGCCAGGTCGTCGCGCGCGCGGCGCTCGTCGGCCAGCGCGGCGGCCAGCGGTTCGAGCTGCGAGAACTCGCGCGACAGCGTGCGGAAACGCGCCTGGTCGCCGGCGATCGCGGGATCGGCGAGCAGGCGTTCGAGTTCGTCGCGGCGTTCGGCCAGCGCCTCCAGCTTACGGCGCAGGGTCGGCAGCATCGTCGTTCTGGGTGGCAGGTGGCAGCAGGGGGTCGAAGGCGCGCAGCAGTTCCAGGTTGCCGCGCGCGGCGGCGTCGCGCATCGCCGCGGTTGGTACGTGCAGCAGGCGGTTGGTCAGCGCGTGGGCGAGCTGGTCGACGACCGTGGCTGGGTCCTGGCCGGTCGCGAGCTGCTGGCGCGCGCGCGCCACCAGTTCGGCGCGTGCCGCGTCGCCATGCGCGCGCAGGCGCTTGAGCGGCTCGTTGCGCGCGCCCAGTGCCAGCGCCTGGGCGTAGCGGCCCACCTGCAGGTCGACGATGGTCTCGGCCTGCTGAGCGGCGTCGCCGCGGCTGCGGCGGTTCTGCTCGACCACGCGATCGAGGTCGTCGACGGTGTAAAGGAAGGCATCGTCGAGCCCGGCGACTTCCGGTTCGATGTCACGCGGCACCGCCAGGTCCATCAGCAGCATCGGCCGCCGTTTGCGCAGCGCCAGCGCCTGCGCCACCTGCGTGCGGGTCAGGATCGGCGTCTGGCTGGCGGTGGCCGTGAACACCACGTCGGCCAGGAACAGATGCCGCTCGAGTTCGTCCAGCGGCAGCGCGACCGCGCCGTGGCGCTCGGCCAGCTCCTGCGCGTGGCGCCAGGTGCGGTTGGCGATCAGCAGGCGCTTCACCCGCGCCTGGGCGAGGTGGCGCGCGGTCAGCTCGATAGTTTCGCCGGCGCCGATCAGCAGCACCACCGAATCGTCCGGCCGGGCGAACGATTCCTGCGCCAGGCGCACCGCCAGCGAGGCCACCGACACCGGGCTCGAGCCGATGCGGGTTTCGGTGCGCGCGCGCTTGGCGGTGACGAAGGCGTGCTGGAACAGGCGGTCGAGCTCCCCGCCCAGCACCCCCGAATCGCGCGCCATCGACCAGGCCTGCTTCACCTGGCCCAGGATCTGCGGTTCGCCCAGCACCATCGAGTCCAGGCCGCAGGCGACGCGGAACAGGTGGCGCGCGGCCTCGTCGCCGGCGCGCCGGTACAGGTAGGCATGCAGCGCCTGGCCGGGATCGTCGCCGGCGTCGTCCGCATCCGGGTGCGAGGCCAGCCAGTCGGCCAGCACGCCATCGTCGTCCGCCGATGCGTACAGCTCGGTGCGGTTGCAGGTCGACAGCAGCGCCACCTCGCGCACGCCCGGCAGCGCCCGCAGCTCGGCCAGCGCGGCCGGAACCGCGCTGTCGGCGAAGGCCACGCGTTCGCGCAGGGCGACCGGTGCGGTCTGGTGGTTGATGCCGAGGGCGTACAGGGTCATGCGCGTTGGCTGGCGGCCCGCCCGGCGTTTGCCGTTCAGGCGCTTGCGATAAGCTTCCGGGTCGTCAGGACACCATTTTAAGGCCCGGCCGACGTCGATGCCCGCTTTTCCGAACTCTGTCCGCCGGATTGCCCTGTCCTGCCTGCTGCTGGCCCTGCCGCTGGCACCGGTCGCCGCCGCCGACGCTCCCCTGCGCGAAGACGTGCTGGGCGCCACCATGGCCGGCGAATTCGCGCTGCAGGCCGGGCGCCTGGACGAGGCCGCCGGCTGGTACCTCGATGCCGCCCGTGCCGCGGGCGGCGACGAAGCCGGGCTGGCCGAACGCGCCACCCGCATCGCCCTGCTCGGCAAGGACGATGACCTGGCCGCCCGCGCCCTGGCGCTGTGGAGCGCGCGCGCCCCCGATTCGCTGGCGATGCGGGCGGCCGAGGCGACCCTGGCCCTGCGCCAGGGCCGCGAACGCGTCGCCCTGCGCCGGCTGCGCACGTTGATCGCCGACCCGGATCCGGCCGGCTGGCGCCACGCGCTCTCGGTGATCGCCACCGGGCCGCGCGATCCGGCGGTCTCGGGGCGGATCATGCGGCGCCTGCTCGACGCCGGCGCCGTGCCGGACGAGCTTCAGGCCTGGCTGGCCTTCGGCGACCTCGCCCAGCGGCTCGAACAGGCCGAGCTCGCCCGCGAGGTGGTCGAGCGCATCGTCGAACTCTACCCCGGCGAGCCGCGCATCGGCCTGCTGCGTGCGTCGCTGCTGCGCGAGGCCGGCGACCTCGAGGGTGCCCGCGAGGCGCTGGCAGGAGTGGAAGGTGCCGCCAGCGGCGCGCCGGAGCTGCGCCTGGCCATGGCCGCCGAGTACGACGCCCTGGGCGATCCGCTCGCCGCTGAACGCGTCCTGGCGCAAGGGCCGCAGGACCGCCGCAGCTACGCCCTGCGCGCGTCCCTGCTGGCGCGCGCCGACGACAAGACCTCGCTGACGGCGCTGTACGACGAACTGCGCCGCGATGCCGCCAATCCCGACCCGCAGCAGCGCCTGCTGCTGGGCCAGGTGGCCGAATTCCTCGACCGTCACGCCGAGGCGCTGGAGTGGTACGGCAGCGTGCCGGGCGGCGAGCCGCGGCTGCAGGCGCGGCTGCGCGCGGCCAACGTGCTGCACGAACTCGGACAACGGGAGGACGCGTTCGCCGCGCTGCAGCGCCTGCAGGTCGACGGTTCGATCGACGAGGACGCGCGCCGCGCCGCGTACCTGCTCGAGGGCGAGCTGCGCGCCAAGGACGGCGACCTGGACGCCGAGAACGATGCCTACGCGCGCGGCCTGGGCGACTGGCCGGACGAGCCGTCGCTGCTCTACGCCCGCGCCCTGATGTGGGAGCGCCGCGACGACATCGCCCGCGCCGAAGCCGACCTGCGCCGGATCCTGGTGGCCGAGCCGGAGAACGTCGCCGCGCTCAACGCGCTGGGCTACACCCTGGCCGACCGCACTGACCGCTATGCCGAGGCGCTGGAGCTGATCGACCGCGCCCGCGTGGCGGAGCCGGGCAATGCGGCGATCATCGACAGCTATGGCTGGGTGCTGTACCGGCTGGGCCGCACCGACGAGGCGCTGGTCGAGCTGCGCCACGCCTACACCCTGCAGAAGGACGCCGAGATCGCCGCGCATATCGCCGAGGTGCTGTGGGTGCTGGGCCGGCGCGACGAAGCGCGCCGCTATTTCGACGACGCCCGCCGGCTGGATCCGGACAACCGCTCGCTGCGGCGCGCTCTTGAGAAGACTGGCGCATGAAGCATCCGCGTTCCGATGTCCTGGCCGCGATCGCGGCGCTGACGCTGGCGCTGTCACTGTCGGCCTGTGTGTCGCAGCCGGCGCGCGCGCCAGTGCCCGTCGATCCGCAGCAGGCGCGGCAGGCCGAAGTCCAGCGCGCCTCGCTGGCTGACTGGAGCCTGTCGGGCCGGGTCGCGATTTCGGGCGGGCGCCAGGGCGGCAGCGGCCGCATCGACTGGACCCAGCGTGGCGCCCGCTACGACATCACCCTCGCCGCGCCGGTCACCCGCCAGGGCTGGCGGCTGAGTGGCGACACTGGCTCGGCCAGGCTCGAGGGCATCGAGGGTGGACCGCGGGAAAGCGCCGACGTCGAGGAGTTGCTGTTCGCGGCGACCGGCTGGGACGTGCCGGTCAGGGCAATGGTGGACTGGGTCCGCGCCGTGGCCGCGCCGGAACAGGTCTACGGACCGGCGCAGGTCACGTTCGGCCCCGGCAACCTGCCCGCGCTGATCGGCCAGGCCGGCTGGCGCATCGAATACCGCGACTGGTACGAGGCGGGCGTCGGCCAGCCCGCCTTGCCGCGCCGGATCGAGGCTACGCGCGACGACGCGCGGGTGCGGCTGCTGGTCGATGGCTGGACCGTGGTGCCCGGCGCGGCCGCGGCGCCCGCGGCGGAGGATTCGCCGGACCAGACGCTGGCCAGGACGCTGGAGACGCTGCGCCTGGACGACCCGGCCGCGGACCTGCGCGAGCATGCCGCCGCTGGCGACCTGCGCCCGGTCGCGGTCTGCGGCTTCGCCTGCCTGGCGCCCGGCTACGGGCCCGACGGCGCTGCCGTGACGGGGCAGGGGCAGGCGCTGCGGATCATCGACGGCAGTGGCGACGTGGTCATCGGCGAGCGGCACCTGGCGCTCAAGCTGCAGGCCGAGGCCTATGCCAGTGCCTACAACCGCGCGCTGGCCGCCTGGCTGCGCGCGCACCCGCAGGCCGACAGCGCCGGGCCGGCGGACTAGCGGCATGGCAGTGCATCCGCCGGGTGCGGGCTGGTCGTCGTGGCCGGCGCCGGCCAAGCTCAACCTGTTCCTGCACATCCCGCGGCGTCGGGCCGATGGCTACCATGAGCTGCAGACCGTGTTCCGCCTGCTGGACTGGGGCGATACGGTCCACCTGCGGCTGCGTGAGGACGGCCTGGTGCGCCGGCAGAGCGAGACGGTCGCGGGCGTGGCGGAGGCCGACGACCTGGTCGTGCGCGCCGCGAACCTGCTTCTATCCGTGTCCAACTCCGGCCAAGGTGCGGACATCCGCGTCGAAAAGCGGATTCCGGCCGGGGCCGGCTTCGGCGGTGGATCCTCCGACGCGGCCACCGTCCTGCGCGCGCTGGACCGGCTCTGGGGGCTGGATCTGGGCGTGGACCGGCTGGCGGCCCTGGGGCTGGGGCTGGGGGCCGACGTGCCGGTATTCGTCCGCGGCCACAATGCCTGGGCCGAGGGCGTGGGCGAACTGCTGACCCCCATCGAACTGCCCGAGGCCTGGTACGTGCTGGCCGATCCGGGCATCCATGTCGCGACCTCCGCCCTTTTCCAAGCCCCTGAATTGACGCGAAATGCCGCACCAACGACAATAGCGGACTTCGTTTCGGGAGCTGGGCTCGGCAATGCGTTCGAGCCGGTGGTGCGCCGCCGCGAACCCGCCGTCGAGGCGGTGTTCGAAGCGCTGGCGCGGATCGGCACGCCGCAGTTGACCGGGTCGGGCAGCGGCTGCTTCGTCGGGTTCGCCACGCGCGAATCGGCCGAGGCCGCGCTGGCGGCGTTGCCATCCTCGCTCAAGGCATGGGTGGTGGCGGGCGCCGCGCGCTCGCCGCTCCTGGACGCACTCGAAGGCCGGAGTCCGGAGGGTGATTGGTGATTGGTGACTGGGGATTCGAGGAGGTGTTTCGAATCCCCAGTCGCGAATCACGAATCATCGCGTTACAGGGGCGTCGCCAAGTGGTTAAGGCACCGGGTTTTGATCCCGGCATGCGTAGGTTCGAATCCTTCCGCCCCTGCCAGTCGAGCGAAGGGATTCGGGATTGGGGATTGGGGATCCGCAACGGCGAATCTCGTGTCCCCAGGCCGGATCCAACCTCCCAATCCCGAATCCCCAATCCCTAATCCGGGCCTTGAAGACATGAAAGAAGATCGAAACCTGCTGATCTTCTCCGGCAATGCGAACCGGCCGCTGGCGCAGTCGGTGTGTCGCGAGCTCGGGGTGCGGCAGGGCAAGGCCCTGGTGTCGACGTTCTCCGACGGCGAGGCGCAGGTCGAGATCGAGGAGAACGTGCGCCGGCAGGACGTGTTCGTCATCCAGCCCACCAGCGAGCCCTCGGCCGAGCACCTGATGGAGCTGCTGGCGCTGATCGACGCGCTCAAGCGCGCATCGGCCTCCTCGGTGACCGCGGTGGTGCCGTATTTCGGCTATGCGCGCCAGGACCGGCGGATGCGCTCCTCGCGCGTGCCGATCACGGCCAAGCTGGTGGCCAAGATGTTCACCGCGGCCGGCGCCGACGGCGTGCTGACGGTGGACCTGCATGCCGACCAGATCCAGGGTTTCTTCGACATCCCGGTCGACAACGTGTACGCCTCGCCGCTGCTGCTGGCCGACATCTGGCGCGCGCACGGCACCGACAACCTGATCGTGGTCTCGCCCGACGTGGGCGGCGTGGTCCGCGCCCGCGCGATCGCCAAGCGCCTCGACGACGCGGACCTCGCGATCATCGACAAGCGCCGGCCCAAGGCCAACGTGGCCACGGTGATGAACATCATCGGCGACGTCGAGGGCAAGACCTGCGTGCTGGTCGACGACATCGTCGACACCGCCGGCACCCTGTGCGCGGCCGCCGGGGCGCTCAAGGCCAACGGCGCGCAGAAGGTCGTGGCCTACTGCACCCACCCGGTGCTGTCGGGCGCGGCGATCGACAACATCACCCGCTCGCAGCTGGACGAACTGGTGGTCACCGACACCATCCCGCTGGCCGCCGCCGCACGCGCGTGCAGCCGCATCCGCCAGCTCAGCGTCGCAGAGATGCTGGCCGAGACGATCCGCCGGATCGCCTTCGGAGAATCCGTCAGTTCGCTCTACCTGGACTGACACCGCCGCTCACCTGGTCGCGGGTGAGCGTTTCCAACCGCCGCGAGGCGGTATTCCGCAAGCAGAAGAAGAGAAGCAAACATGGCAACGACTCACGAAATCAAGGTCGAGCGCCGCGCAGACGAAGGGAAGGGTGCGAGCCGCCGCCTCCGTCACGCGGGCAAGATCCCGGCCGTCGTCTACGGTGGCGACCTGGACCCGGTCAGCATCCAGCTCGACCACGAGCCGGTGTGGCTGGCCAGCCAGCACGAGTGGTTCTACTCGTCGATCCTGGACCTGAGCCTGGGCGGCGACATCCAGAAGGTGCTGCTGCGCGACATCCAGCGCCACCCGTACAAGCAGCTGATCATGCACCTGGACTTCCAGCGCGTGAACGACAAGGAAGTGCTGCGTACCTCGGTGCCGCTGCACTTCATCCACGAGGACGTCTCGCCGGCCGGCAAGTCGGCCGACGTGGTAGTCACCCACGAACTCAAGGAAGTCGCGGTGGAATGCCTGCCGTCGGACCTGCCGGAGTCGATCGAGGTCGACCTGTCGGAACTCAAGCTCGGCGACATCATCTACCTGTCGGACCTCAAGCTGCCCAGCGGCGTGGAAATCCCGCAGCTGAAGCTCGGCAAGGACCACGACGACGCCGTCGTGATCGCCAAGCACGGCCGCGAGGAAGCGGCTGCCGACGAGACCGCCGAGGATGGCGAAGTCCCGGCTGGCGAGGACAAGTGATCTTCGCCTAGGAAGGTCATCCCGCGCCGCAGGCGCGGAGCCTGGCAGGAGCGGCGGCGCGGCGGGTTGCGCGTCCGCCGGTCCCGTCGCCGGCTTCCTCCTGCGGCACGGAGTGCGTCCGGATGGAAGGATTGAGACTCATCGTCGGCCTCGGCAACCCGGGGCCGGAGCATGCGCGGACCCGGCACAACGCCGGGTTCCGCCTGGTCGACGCGCTCGCCGACCGGGCGGGCGGCCGTTTCGGCATCGAGGCCAAGCTGTTCGGCGAGACGGCCAAGATCGAGGTCGGCGGCAGGCCCGTGTGGCTGCTGCGGCCGGCGACCTTCATGAACCTCAGCGGCAAGGCGGTCGCCGCGGCCCTGCGCTACTGGAAGATCGAACCGGAACAGGCGCTGCTGGCGCACGACGAACTCGACCTGCCGCCCGGCGTGGCGCGGCTCAAGTTCGACGGTGGACACGGCGGCCAGAACGGCCTGCGCGACACGATCAAGCTGCTCGGGCATGGACGCTTCCACCGCCTGCGCATCGGGATCGGCCATCCCGGCCACAAGGATCGCGTGGTGTCGTGGGTGCTGGGCCGCCCCGGCAGCGACGACGACATCCTCATCAACCGCGCCATCGACGACGCCATCGACGTGCTGCCGCTGGCGGTCCGGGGCGATTTCAGCGAGGCGATGAAGCGGCTGCATACGA
>JAEWZE010000193.1 GCA_023395465.1 Pseudomonadota bacterium | reverse complement strand
AGGATCAGGTCGGCCGCCTGGCAGGTGACGGTGGGATAGGCGTCGGACACCACGATGAAGTTGTCCGGGTTGCGATAGCCCGGGTAGCCTTCCTCGAGGATGTTGGCGCCGGCCTGCATGTTGTTGTTGACCTGCACCCAGTAGGCGTTGAGCAGGCCGTCCTTGAGCGCGCGGTTCTGCTCGACTGCGTGGTAGCCGGGCTTGTCCTTGATGATCCCGTGCGGGATCTTCCAGATCTCCTCGGCATGCCTGCGGTGCTCGGGGTTGGTCACCACCATGTCCGCCGGCAGGCGGTGGCTGAAGGTGCCGACTTCGCGCGCGGTGCCGCAGGCCGAAGGCTGGCCGGTGAGCGAGAACGGACTGTTGCCCGGCGTGGCGATCTTCCCGGTGAGCAGGTGGATGTTGTAGACCATGTTGTTGGCCCACGTGCCGCGCGTGTGCTGGTTGAAGCCCATGGTCCAGAACGACATGACCTTGATCTTCGGATCGGCGTACAGCTCGGCCAGCTGCTGCAGCCAGCCGCGCTCGACACCGGACATCTCCACCGCCCTGTCGAGCGTGTACGGCGCCACGAAGCGCGCGAACTCGTCGAAATCGATCGCCGTGCCGCCGTTGGCGTCGCCGGCGTTCTTCGCCGCCACCTGCAGCGGATGTTCCGGGCGCAGGCCGTAGCCGATGTCGTCGTTGCCGCGCTTGAAGGTGGTGTGCCTGTCGACGAAGTCGCGATTGACCTTGCCCGACTGGATGATGTGGTTGGCGATGTAGTTCAGGATCACCAGGTCGGTCTGCGGCGTGAACACCATCGGGATGTCGGCCAGGTCGAAGCTGCGGTGCTCGTAGGTCGACAGCACCGCGACCTTGACGTGCGGGTTCGACAGCCGCCGGTCGGTGACCCGGGTCCACAGGATCGGGTGCATCTCGGCCATGTTCGAGCCCCACAGCACGAACGCGTCGGCGGCCTCGATGTCGTCGTAGCAACCCATCGGCTCGTCCATGCCGAAGGTGCGCATGAAACCGGTGACCGCCGATGCCATGCAGTGGCGTGCATTGGGGTCGATGTGGTTGCTGCGGAAGCCGGCCTTCATCAGCTTGTTGGCCGCGTACCCCTCCCACACCGTCCACTGGCCCGAACCGAACATGCCGATGCCGTCGCCGCCCTTGGCCTTGAGCACGGCGCGGAACTTCTCCTCCATCACGTCGAAGGCTTCTTCCCAGCTGACCTGGGTGAAGTCGCCTTCCTTGTCGTAGACGCCGTCCTTCTTGCGCAGCAGCGGCGTGGTGAGCCGGTCGGCGCCGTACATCACCTTCGACAGGAAATAGCCCTTGACGCAGTTCAGGCCGCGGTTGACCTCGGCCTTGACGTCGCCATGGGTGGCGACCACGCGGCCGTTGTGGACCGCGACGTTGATGCCGCAGCCGGTTCCGCAGTAGCGGCACGGCGCCTTGCTCCACTTCAGCCCGCCGTCGCCCTCCATCACCGGCTCGGCGACCTGCGCGGGAAGCGGCAGCCCGGCCGCCGCCGCGGCGCTGGCGATGGCGCTGTTGCGGATGAACTCGCGGCGGCTGGTACTCATCGCAATGACTCCTGTGGTGCGGTCCCGGGCACGGCGGTGTCGGCCGGCGCCTGCGGTTCGATGTGGTGGTAGACGAGGTTGACCGCGTACACGCCGGGCACCGATTCGATCAGCCCGATGTTGTCCATCAGCCCGGCGGTGCCGTCGCTTTCCTGCAGCAGCACGCTGCGGGTGTCGTCCTGGAGGGCGAGTTCGAGTCCTTCGGCGCCTTCGATGGCGGCGGCCAGCGCCGCTTTCGCATCCGGCCGGTGGCGCACCACCAGGCTGGCCAGATGCCATTCGGCCCTGCGCTCAGCCATCGACGGACGCTCCGGGCGCTGCTGCCAGCGCGATGGCGCCGGTCGGGCAGCCGGCAACGCAGGCGCCGCAGCCGGTGCAGCGATCGGCCAGGACATCGGGCACCGGGACCGTGCGCGCCGGCGCGAAGCGGATCGCGGTGGCGCCGCAGGCATCGCGGCAGCTGGAGCAGACCACGCCATTGGCCGCCAGGCAGCCGGAGCCGACCATCGCACGCAGCGTCCATGGCGCCTGGTCCACCGCTCCGAACAGGCCGACGCGGCAGGCCGACGCGCACTCACCGCAGAAGCTGCACTCTCCCAGCGCGGGCTCGAAGACCGGCAGGCCGCCCGCGCCGCGGACCAGCACCTGTTCCGGGCAGGCGCGCACGCATTCGCCGCAACCGGTGCAGGCGTCGGCGAACATCGATTCGCCGAGCCCCCACGGCGGCCGCAGCACGGGCTCTGCACGCGGGCGCCCGCGCAGCAGGGCGCGGCGGGACGGGTCGGGCAGGGAAGCGGGCACGTCGCTCAGCCGCCCGGAGGACCGGGCGGACCGGCGAACATCTGGTAGATCCAGACCGCGAAACCGAACCCGCCGACGATCATCACCGACAGCAGCGGGAACAGCACCACCGTGATGAACAGGAACAGCAGGATTTCCCGTCGCTTCCTGGGCCGGTCGGCATTGGTCTCCACCCTGCGTCTCTCCTGCTGGCGCTTCGGCTCGCAGGGGCTAGCCTAGCGTGACCGCAGGACAAGTCCAAGGGACGCGACGTGTTCGCGCTCACACCCGGCGCGATCGCATGCAACGATGCCGCATCGGCGGCGCGCCGCCGGAACGAACACGACTCGGCGTCGCCTGGCGTCAAGCCCCGGGACGCAGTCCGCAACGTCGTAGCCGCCTCAACGCGACTGGAACGCGGCGGCCGCAAGCGCGAACGAGTGGCGTCGTGCGTCGTGGTCGAACACGTTCGCCGTCAGCAGCAGTTCGTCGGGACGATGCCGTGCGGCAAATGCGGCGATGCCTTCGCGCACGTCGTCCGGATCACCCACCACCGAGCAGGTCAGCGCCTGTTCCACCATCGCCTTTTCCTGCGGCGTCCAGAACGCCTCGATATCGTCGATCGGCGGCGGGATCAAGCCCGGCGGCCCACTGCGGCGCAGGCGCACGAAGCTCTGCTGCTGGGTGGTG
>JAEWZE010000183.1 GCA_023395465.1 Pseudomonadota bacterium | reverse complement strand
TCTCCGTTCCGAGGTGTGCCCTTGCTGCGTCTGGTCATGCTGTGCCTGCTGCTCGCCTGCCTGCCGGTGCTGCCGTCCCGCGCGTCCGATCCGTGCATGCGCCTGGCCCCGCCCGACGCGCAGGATGTGCGCGGCCGCATCGCCGCGGCGGCCTGCGAGGAACACCGCCTCTGGTACCGGCCCTTCATCGAAGCCGACGGTCGCATCGGTGTCGTGCCGGTCCGCGAGGCCCAGCGCGAACGGCTGGCCAACGGCCAGCCGGCGTGGGAGCGGGTGATCGAGTACTGGCGCGGCAGTGGCCTGCTCTGGCAGGCTGGCGCCGGCGACTGTTCCCAGGGCGATTCGGCGTTGCCCGCATGCCGCGCATTCGTGCTGGACACGCCCTGGTCGGCGGCGTTCGTGTCCTGGGTGATGCAGCGCGCGGGCCTGCCGGCCTTCGGCGGCTCGGCCAGCCACCTTGGCTATGTGCGGCGCGCCTACCGCGAGCCACTGCGCAATCCCTACCGCGTCTCCAGTCCGCAGACCGGACAGGCCGCGGTGGGCGACATGCTGTGCAGCGTGCGTGGCGGCAGCCGCATCTACGGGTTCGCCGAGCTGGCCTCGCTGCTGAGCGGCAACGAGCCGGGTCTTGGCATGCACTGCGACATCGTGGTGGGCAAGTCGGTGCGCGAAGGCGCGTGGTACGCCTATCTGGTTGGCGGCAACGTGCTCGACAGCGTGACCATGCGCGAGCTGCCGCTCAGTCCCGGCGGGCGCTTTGCCGATCTGCCGATGCGAACCGCCGGAGATCCCGAGTGCACGCCCGAGAGCCGCCATGTCTGCGACCTCAACCGCCAGGACTGGTCGGTGCTGCTGCAGCTCCGCCCGGACAGTGAACTGGCGTCGCTGCGTCCACCGCGGCCGGCGCTTCCGGTCGGGGACACCGCTGTCGCACCAAGCGCCGGGCAGGCCGGCGCTGCGGCCCCCGAACGGCAGCGCTGCTGCAACCACTGCGATCCCGAGGTGGGATTGCCGCGCTGTCCCGCAGGTCCCTGACACCGGACTTCCGGCCCGCGCCCGCGCGGCGGCGCAACGTGGGCCCTCAGTCGTGGCGCGCGCGAGCGGCGTGGAATGCGGCCAGCTGTTCGGGCGTGGCGTCGCGCTGGTGCTTCGACTTCCACTGCGCGAAGGGTTCGCCGTACACCGCTTCGCGGGCCTCGTCCTTGCCCATCTCGATACCGCGCGCCTGCGCGGCGTCGCGGTACCAGTCGGCCAGGCAGTTGCGGCAGAAGCCGGCGAGGATCATCAGGTCGATGTTCTGCACGTCCGGCCGCTGCTGCAGCAGGTGTTCGCGCAGGCGGCGGAAGACGGCGGCCTCGATCTGGACGGTGTCGTCGTGGTTGGGCGGCATGGGCGCTCCTTGGCGGCGTGCGGGGATGACGTGAGACAATACGCGTTCCCGTTTCCGCCCTCCACGACGGCATGACCGCACGCATCCTCGACGGCAAGCGCATCGCCGATTCCCTGCTCGACGAACTGCGCCTGCGCGTGGACGCGCGCGTCGAGGCCGGCCTGCCGCGGCCCGGCCTGGCCGTGGTGCTGGTGGGCAGCGATCCGGCTTCGCAGTCGTACGTGCGCAACAAGCGCCGCGCCGCCGAGAAGGTCGGCATCCAGGCGCTGGACTACGACCTGCCGGCGGGCACCAGCGAGGCGGAGTTGCTGGACCTGATCGACAGGCTCAACGCCGATCCGTCCGTGCACGGCATCCTCGTGCAGCTGCCGCTGCCGGGGATTGCGGATGCCACGCACCTGATCCACCGCATCGATCCGCGCAAGGACGTCGACGGCTTCCATCCCGAGAACGTCGGCCACCTGGCCCTGCGCCAGTTCGGCCTGCGCCCGTGCACGCCGCGTGGCATCACCACGCTGCTGGCCTATACCGACCAGCCGGTGCGCGGACGCAGCGCGACCATCGTCGGGGTGAGCAACCACGTCGGCCGGCCGATGGCGCTGGAACTGCTGATCGCCGGCTGCACGGTCACCAGCTGCCACAAGTTCACGCCCCGGGACGTGCTTGCCCGGCACGTGGGAGAGGCCGACATTCTGGTGGTGGCGGTGGGCCGTCCCGGCCTGATCCCTGGCGACTGGGTAAAGCCCGGCGCGGTGGTGATCGACGTGGGCATCAACCGGCTCGACGACGGCCGCCTCACCGGCGACGTGGATTTCGACGCCGCCGCGCGCCGCGCCAGCTGGATCACCCCCGTCCCCGGCGGCGTGGGTCCGATGACCGTGGCAACGCTGATGCAGAACACGCTCGAGGCCACCGAAGCCGCGGAAGCCGCCGACGCCCTCCACGGCTGACCGCCGCCGCCGCGCGCGGAATCGCGGGGACTTCACGACCGCCTCTGCAGACTCGCTTTTCCTGTGCATGGGCCGCGCGATCGCGGCTGCCGGAGGGGTGGGGTCATCGAGCGTCATCGACGTGCAATCGCCTGGACGGCCTGTGCGGCCTGCATGCTGCCGCTGGCGGGCGGCTGCGGTGGCCCGCAGTCGACGCTCGATCCGGCCGGTCCCGCCGCGGGCGCGATCGCCACCAGCTGGTGGTTGATGGCCACGGGCGCGCTGGCCGCCTGGAGCATCGTCCTCGTCCTGGCCGCGCTGGCCATGCGCCGCAGGCGCAGGCTCGCGCCGGCATCGGGCCGTCGCCTGATCCTCGCCGGTGGCGTGCTGCTGCCGTCCACGTTGCTGGTCGCGCTGCTGGTCTACGGCACGCTGGCCAGCGACGAGATCACCGGCGAGCGTGCCCAGGCCGGGCAGGTGGTGCGCGTGACCGCGCGCCAGTGGCAGTGGGAATTCGAATACCTGGCCCGCGACGGGACCGCGCAGGCGGCCTCGGTCGACCACCTGGCGATGCCGCTGGGCACGATGGTCGAATTCCATGTGCAGAGCGAGGATGTGATCCACAGCTTCTGGATCCCGCGCCTGGGCGGCAAGATCGACGCGATCCCCGGGCGCAGCAACGTGCTGCGGCTGCGCGCAGACCGTGCCGGGCCGATGCGCGGGCAATGCGCGGAATTCTGCGGCCTCGAACATGCGGTGATGGCCTTTAAGGTGAGCGTGCTGGAGCCGGATGCCTATGCGCGGTGGCTGCGCGACCACGCCATCCACGACGTCAGCGGGGCAGGGCGGTGAGCGCGGCGGCGGAAGCGGCAAGCCCGCATGCGCGCCGGCTCGAGGCGCTGGCGCGGATCTGGAGCAATGGTCCGGGCCTGCGCGGCCAGCTGACCGCGGTCAACCACGGCACCATCGCGATGCGGTTCATCGTCACCGGGTTCGGCTTCATGCTGGTCGGCGGGCTGCTGTCGATGTTCATCCGGCTGCAGCTGGCGTGGTTCGACGCCGACGTGCTCGATCCGGAGCGCTACAACCAGTTCGTGACCCTGCACGGCACGACGATGATGTTCCTGTTCGCGGTGCCGATCATGGAAGGCTTCGCGATGTACCTGCTGCCCAAGATGCTGGGTGCGCGCGACCTGCCGTTCCCGCGGCTGAGCGCCTTTGGCTGGTGGTGCTATCTGTTCGGCGGGCTGTTCCTGTATTCGAGCCTGCTGTTCGACGCCGCGCCCGACGGCGGGTGGTTCATGTACGTGCCACTCACCGACGCCACGTACTCGCCCGGCAAGGGCCCGGACTTCTGGCTGATCGGGGTGACCTTCGCCGAGATCGCCGCGGTGACCGCGTCGGTGGAGCTGATCGTGGCGATCCTGCTCACCCGCGCGCCGGGCATGGACATCCGCCGCATGCCGCTGTTCGCCTGGGCGATCCTGGTGATGGCCTTCATGATCGCGCTGGGCTTCCCGCCGCTGATCCTGGCCAGCATCCTGCTGGAGCTGCAGCGCGCGTTCGGCTTCGTGTTCTTCGATCCGGCGCTGGGCGGCGACCCGCTGCTGTGGCAGCACCTGTTCTGGCTGTTCGGCCATCCCGAGGTCTACATCATCTTCCTGCCGGCGGCCGGCGTGGTGTCGATGATCGTGCCGACCTTCGCGCGGCGCCCGGTGGTGGGCTATGCCTGGATCGTGCTGGCGCTGGTGTCCACCGGCTTCCTGAGCTTCGGGCTGTGGGTGCACCACATGTTCGCGGTCGGCATCCCGCTGCTGGCACTGGCGTTCTTCAGCGCGGCCAGCATGACGGTCGCGATCCCGACCTCGATCCAGGTGTTCGCCTGGATCGCGACGCTGTGGGCCGGTCGGCCCTGGCTGCGCCTGCCGATGCTGCACATCCTGGGCTTCCTGGTGGTGTTCGTGCTGGGCGGGCTGACCGGCGTGATGCTCGCCTTCGTGCCATTCGACTGGCAGGCGCACGACACCCATTTCGTGGTCGCGCACCTGCACTACGTGCTGATCGGGGGGATGATGTTCCCGCTGTTCGCCGGGCTGTACTACTGGCTGCCGCTGGCAAGCGGGCGGATGCCGTCCGAGAGCCTCGGCCGCATGGCGTTCTGGCTGGTGATCATCGGCTTCCACCTGACCTTCGTGCCGATGCACCTGACCGGGCTGCTGGGCATGCCGCGGCGGGTGTACACCTACTCGCCGGCGCTGGGCGTGGAATGGCTCAACCTGCTCTCGACCGCGGCGGGCTTCGTGCTGGCGGTGGGCATCGTGGCGATCCTGGTCGACGCCGGGCTGTGCTTCGCGCACGGGCGCCGCGCGCGTGCCAATCCCTGGCGCGCCGGTACGCTGGAGTGGGCGGTGCCGCGGCCGGTGCCCAACTACAACTTCGCCTCCGCGCCGCACGTCGACGACGCCTACCCGCTGTGGCACGACCGCGGCCTTGCGGCCCGCACCGCGCGTACCGACGGGCTGTTGGGCGATCCGGCGCACGGCCGGCGCGAACTGCTGGGTACCGGCATCGTGTCGGCGCGGCCCGAGCAGATGGTGTTCCTGTCGGGTTCGTCGTGGCTGCCGCTGGCGGCGGCCGCGGTGATCACGGTGCTGCTGGCCTGCTTCATCGCCGGCTGGTACCTGCTGGCCGCGGCCTGCGTGCTGCCGCTGGTGGCGCTGTTCTGCACCTGGGCCTGGAGCACGGGCTGGCGCGGCGCACCGGTGTCGGTGGATGCGGGCGGGGGGCTGTCGCTGCCGTCGCAGTACGCCTGCCGCAATGCACCCGGATGGTGGGCGACCGTGGTGACGATGCTGATCGTCGGCTCGCTGTTCGCGTCGCTGGTGTTCGCCTACTTCTACCTGTGGCTGGGCAGCGACGGCTGGCCGCCGCCGGGCATGGGCGATGCGGCGCCCGGTGCGATGCACTGGCTGGCGCTGGCCTTGCTGGCATTTGCCGGACTGTGCGGTGCGGTGGCCACGGCGGCGGTGCGCGCGGGCTTCAGGCGTCGCCGCCGCGTGGTGGTGCCGGCGATCCTCGCGGCGTCGGCGGCGGTGGCGTTCGTCGCGATCCACGTGTCGCTGCTGGCCGGCTCGCCCGGCGCGCCGCAGGCGCACGCCTACGCCTCCGTGGTGTGGACCCTGGCGGGCTTCTGCGCCCTGCACCTGCTGGTGGCCGCGCTGCTGTGCCTGCACGTGTGCGTGCGCGTCGGGCGGCGACTGGTGGACATGGCGCGGCCGCTGGAATGGCGCGTCGCGTACGCATTCCTGCGCTATGCGCTGGTGCAGGCAGCGATCGGCTGGGCCGTCATCCACCTGTTCCCGGTGCTGCAATGATCCGCTCGCGACGCCCGCGGCGCCTGAGCTGGATCGCCAGTCCGTTCGTGGCCTGGGGCCTGCATTTCGTCACGGTGTACTCCCTGCAGGGCCTGGTCTGCGGGCGCGGGTGGCCGGGCTGGACCGCCTGGCTGGGGATCGGCCTGGCCACGCTGCTGGCCGTCGCCGCGGTGGCATGGATCGGCCTGCGCGCGTGGCGCGAGGCGGACGCGGCGTCGGCTGCCTCCGAGCGACGGTTCACCGCGCGGCTGGTCGCGATGCTCTCGCTGCTCTCGCTGCTGGCGATGGCGTTCACGATCATTCCTGCGCTGCTGCTGCAGCCTTGCGAGTAGGGACCGGTATGCGCAACACGCTCAAGCAGCCGGTGCCCGAACAGCGCAGCCCATCGGTGGAGAGCCGGGTGGCGATCCACCGCCATCCGCTGCACCCGATCGTGGTGGTGTATCCGATCGCCTGCCTGACCCTGCTCCTGCCGGCGGACGTGGTTTTCCTGTGGAGCGGGGATGCGTTCTGGGCCGACGTGGCGTGGTGGCTGAACCTGGTCGGCCTGGCCGCCGGCCTGCTGGCCGCGATACTGGGGATCAGCGACATGTTCCTGATCCGCGTGGCGCGCCGGCACGTCTCGGCCTGGAGCCATTTCATCGCCGGGGTGATGCTGCTGGCCCTGGCCGCGCTGGGCGTATGGCTGCGCTATCCCGAGCCGGTCGCGGCGGGGTGGTGGGCGCTGCTGCAGTCCGCGGCGACCGCGGGCATGGTGCTGGTGGTGGGCTGGCTGGGCGGCACGCTCACCTTCGGCCATGGCATCGGCGTCTACGGCCACCGCGAGCGCGACGAAGCATCCTCGGCCGACCGGGCGCTGGACGAATGAGCCGGCGCGGCCGCTGCATGTTCGCCGGGCGGCGGGACATCGCCCACGCTGCGCGGCTTGGCGCCGGTGAGGGCGGCAATCGCCAGCAACAGCAGCAGCGGCGCCCAGCCCAGCAGCCGGGCCAGGACCGTGCCGTGCCGCGCCTGGCCCTTGCCCAGCGCATGCAGTTGCGCGCCCATCCACAGGTGGACCAGGACCACCAATGCCACCAGGACCAGCTTGGCGATCAGCCAGGCGCCGGGCTCCACCCACGGGATCAGCAGCATGCCCAGCGCGATCGTCAGCACCCCGGCAGGGGTGGCGATCCGGAAGAACAGGCGGTTGGCGACCGGGTTGAAGAAGGCCGGCCGCGCGTCGCGTTCGCCGCGCCTGCGTGCGGCGTACAGCCGCAGCAGCAGGAACAGTCCGCTGAACCAGACCGCCATCGCGGCGATGTGGGCGACCTTCAGCCAGAAGAACATGCGATGGCTCCAGTGACGGGAGAGGGCAACTGCCCGCGTCCGCCCGGGTGGGGCAGGGTGGGCGTCGGCGGTTCGAGATCCACGACCGCGCCGCTGTTTGCCGGACGGGCGGCGCTGGCCGCCGCCTGCGCCGCACCGGGCCTGGCGCAGGCCCACGAGACCGGCGATGGCGTCCCCGACCTGGCGACGGCGTGGACGCTGTCGCCGCTGCTGCTGGTCCCGCTGGCGCTGTTCGCCGGACTGTACCTGCGCGGGTTGTGGCGGCTGTGGCGCGGCGGCCATGCCGGCCGCGGCGTCTCACGGGCCGAAGCGGCGGGCTTCGTCAGCGGCATGCTGGCGCTGCTGCTGGCCGGGGTGTGGCCGTTCGATGCACTGGGCGAGTGGTCGCTGGCCGCGCACATGGCCCAGCACATGCTGCTGCTGGCGGTCGCGCCGCCGCTGCTGCTGGC
>JAEWZE010000150.1 GCA_023395465.1 Pseudomonadota bacterium | reverse complement strand
CCCTTGAAGATGATGCGGTCCCAGTCCACGCCGGCGCCCTTGGGCAGGAGGCCGAGCAGGGCGACCTTGCCGCCGTGGTACATGCAGTCGAGCATGTCGTTGAAGGCGCGCGGATTGCCGCTCATCTCCAAGCCCACGTCGAAGCCTTCCAGGTGCAGGTCGGCCATCACCTCGCGCAGCGAGGCGTTGGCGACGTTGACCACGCGCGTGGCGCCCATGTCCGCGGCGAGCTTGAGGCGGTAGTCGTTGACGTCGGTGACCACGACGTTGCGCGCGCCGATGTGCTTGCAGATGCCGGCGGCCATCACCCCGATCGGGCCGGCGCCGGTGATCAGCACGTCCTCGCCGACCACGTCGAACTCAAGCGCGCAGTGCGCGGCATTGCCGTAGGGGTCGAAGAACGCGGCCAGCTCGCTCGGCACCTGGTCGGGCACCGGCCACAGGTTGCTGGCGGGCATCACGATGTACTCGGCGAAGGCGCCGTCGCGGTTGACGCCGATGCCCACGGTGTTGGGGCACAGGTGCTGCTTGCCCGCGCGGCAGTTGCGGCAGTGGCCGCAGACGATGTGGCCTTCGGCGGACACGCGCTGGCCGACGATATAGCCGGAGACGCCCGGACCCAGTTCGGCCACGCGGCCGACGAACTCATGGCCGATCACCAGGCCCTGGCGGATCGTGCGCTGCGCCCACTCGTCCCACAGGTAGATGTGCAGGTCGGTGCCGCAGATCGCGGTCTTCTCGACCCGGATCAGCACCTCGTTGGACCCCGGTACCGGCACCGGCACCTGCTCCATCCACAGGCCCTTGGTGGTCTCGCGCTTGACCAGCGCCTTCATGGTTGCGGACATCGGGGAAGCCGTCGGGAATGGGCGGCCATTATAGGTTGCAGGGGAAACGGCAGGCGCGAAGGCTGGCCTCCCGGCCGGGAAGGGCGGCTACAATCCGGCAGTCCTTTCAGGTGGAACCGTTGCATGCGCCTCTCCCTGCTGAGCCTCTCCGCCGCGGTCGCCGTTGCCGCCATCCCCGCCGCGCACGCCACCGAGGGCATGTGGGTGCCGCAGCAACTGCCGGAAATCGCCGGGCCGCTGAAGAAGGCCGGACTGAAGCTCGACCCGGCGCAACTGGCCGACCTGACCGGCGATCCGCTCGGCGCGGTGGTCTCGCTTGGCGGCTGCACCGCGAGTTTCGTCTCGCCGCAGGGCCTGGTGGTCACCAACCACCACTGCGCCTACGGCGCGATCCAGCTCAATTCCACGCCCGAGAACAACCTGATGCGCGATGGCTTCAACGCCGCCGCGCCGGCCGACGAGATCACCGCCGGCCCGAATGCGCGCATCTACGTGCTCGACGCGATCACCGACGTCACCGCCCAGGTGCGCGCCGCGATCGAGGCAGCCGCCGATCCGCTCGCCCGCACCCAGGCGCTGGATGCGATCGAGAAGCGGCTGGTCGCCGACTGCGAAGCCGAAGCGGGCTACCGCTGCCGCCTGTACAGCTTCCTCGGCGGCAACGACTACCGCCTGTTCCGCAACCTGGAGATCCGCGACGTGCGCCTGGCCTATGCGCCGCCGGGCAGCATCGGCAACTACGGCGGCGAGGTCGACAACTGGATGTGGCCGCGCCACACCGGCGACTTCGCCTTCTACCGCGCCTACGTCGGTCCGGACGGCAAGCCCGCCGCGCATTCGCCCGACAACGTGCCCTACCAGCCGCGCCACTGGCTGAAGATCGCCGACCGGCCGCTGCGCGAGGGTGATTTCGTGATGGTGGCCGGCTATCCGGGCCGCACCAGCCGCTACGCGCTGGCCGGGGAGTTCGAGGAAACCGAACAGTGGTCGTATCCGACCATTGGCCGCCATTACCGCGCGCTGATCGACCTGGTCGATGCGCGCGGCAAGGCGGATCCGGACATCGAGGTGAAGTACGCCAGCACCGTGCGCGGCTGGGAGAACGTGACCAAGAACTACGAAGGCCAGCTGACCGGCTTCGCGCGCACGCAGGCGGCCGAGACCAAGCGCGCCCAGGAAGCGGCGGTGCTCGAATGGCTGCGCAGTCGCGGCGAAGAGGGCGCCGACGCGCTCGCCGCGCACGAACGCCTGGTCGCGCTCGACCAGGCCGAGCGGGCGACCCGCGAGCGCGACCTGGTGCTGCGCATGTTCAACGGCACCGGGGCGATCTCGGCCGCGACCACCCTCTACCGCCTGGTGATCGAGCGCGACAAGCCCGATGCCGAGCGCGAGCAGGGCTACCAGGACCGCGACCTGCCCACCATCGAGGGCGGCCTGCGACAGATGGATCGCCGCTACGTGGCGGCGATGGACCGCGAGCTGCAGGCCTACTGGCTGGCCGAGTACGTCAAGCTGCCGGCCGCGCAGCGGATCGAGGCGATCGACAAGTGGCTGGGCGGCAGCGACGGCAAGGCGATCGAGCGCGCGCTCGACCGCCTCGCCCGGACCACCCTGGGCGATACCGCGCGCCGCATGGAATGGCTGCAGGCCGATCGCAAGGCGTTCGAGTCCAGCAAGGATCCGGCGATCCGCTACGCCGTGGCGATCATGCCGACGCTGCTGGAACTCGAGCGCGAGGGCAAGACCCGGGCCGGCGAACGCCTGTCGGCACGCGCCACCTACCTGCAGGCCGTCGCCGAGCATCGCCGCAGCCAGGGCGGATACGTCTATCCCGACGCCAACTCCTCGTTGCGCATCACCTTCGGCAACGTCCGCCCGTACACCAAGCTCGACGGCACCCGCCAGCAGGCATTCACCCGGCTGGAGGAGGTCGCGGCCAAGGCGACCGGCGAGGAGCCGTTCGACGCGCCGCAGGCGCTGCTCGATGCCATCGAGGCCAAGCGTCACGGCGGCCTGGCCGACCGTCGCCTGCGCTCGGTACCGGTCAACTTCCTGTCCGACCTGGACGTGACCGGCGGCAACTCCGGTTCGCCCGTGCTCGATGCGCGCGGCCGGCTGACCGGATTGCTGTTCGACATGAACTGGGAGGCGGTGGTGTCGAACTGGGTGTTCGACGAGGAGATGACCCGCACCATCTCGGTCGACCAGCGCTACATGCGCTGGATCATGCAGGAGGTCTATCCGGCGCCGGCGCTGCTGCAGGAAATGGGCGTGGCGCCCGGGCGATAGTTGCGGCCGGCAAGCATCGGCCAACGGGCGCACCGCATCGCTTAGACTAGGCGGTGCGCCCCGGGGAGTCGCGGGCGTCCCCCGACCCGTACCGGAATCCCCAGCCGCATGAGAATCCTGCTTGCCCGCCACGGCGAGACGCCGTGGAATGCCGAAGGCCGTTACCAGGGACAGGAAGACATCCCCCTGTCGCCGGTAGGAGAAGAACAGGCGCGCCTGCTTGGCGAGCGCCTGCGCGACGTGCGCATCGACAAGGCCGTCAGCTCGCCGCTGACCCGCGCCTACCACACGGCGCAGTTCGCCCTGGGCGAGGCGCGCGCGCCGATGCTGACCACCGAGATGGGCTTCATGGAAATCGCCCACGGCACCTGGGAAGGGCTGCTGGCCAGCGAGATCGGAGCCACCGATCCAGAGCGCCTGCGCGCCTGGCGCGATGCGCCGGACACCGTGCAGATGCCGGGCGGCGAGTCGCTCAAGCAGGTGTTCCGCCGCTCCTGGGAAGCGCTGCAGTGGTCGACCGAGGGCCTCGGCGGAAACGACACCCTGCTGGTGGTCGCGCACGACGCGGTCAACCGCGTGCTGCTGTGCCACGTGCTCGGCATTCCGCTGTCGCGGCTGTGGACGTTCCGCCAGGCGCCGACCACGCTCAACCTGCTCGAGGGCGAGACCCTGGACAGCCTCGAGGTGGTGCGCCTGAACGACTGCTCGCACCACACCGCGTTCTTCGGCGAGGCCGTGCACCGGGCCCTGTAGGTAGCCGCTCGCGCGGCCAGCGGCGGCCTCGCTCGCGCCGCCAAGGGCTGGCGCCCGCAGCCGGTGTCCGCCCGCTCCATTCCTCTTGCCGTCGCCCGCGCAGCGGGCGATCTTCCGTCTCCGCTGTGCGTCGCCGCGGCGGTCGTCCACGTGCCGCGTCCGCGAAGGCAGCTCCCGGTATTCCCATGCGCAAGACTCTCCAGGACTGGCTCGGCCACATCGAGCGCCAGCACCCCCAGGCCATCGAGATGGGGCTCGAGCGCGTGCGCGAGGTGGCCGCGCGGCTGGCGCTCGGGCGGCCGGCCACCCACGTGGTCACCATCGGCGGCACCAACGGCAAGGGATCGACGGTCGCCTTCCTCGAATCGATCGCGCGTGAGGCGGGGCTGCGCGTGGGCGCCTACACCTCGCCGCACCTGCTGGCCTACGGCGAGCGGGTCCGCATCGACGGCGTCGAGGCCGGGGAGGCCGCGCTGGTGGAAGCCTTCGCCGCGGTCGATGCCGCCCGCGGCGCCACGCCGTTGACCTATTTCGAGTTCGGCACCCTGGCGGCCCTGTGGCTGTTCGCGCGCGCCCGGCTGGATCTGGCGATCCTGGAGGTCGGGCTGGGCGGACGGCTCGACGCCACCAACCTGGTCGATGCCGATGTCGCGGTGATCACCACCGTCGACCTGGACCACCAGGACTGGCTGGGCGACGATCGCGAGGCGATCGGCGCCGAGAAGGCCGGCATCGCCCGCGCCTGGAAGCCGCTGGTGCTGGGCGACGACGATCCTCCGGCGAGCGTGCTGCGCCACGCCTACGCGATTGGCGCGTCGGCCCTGCGGATCGGCTGCGATTTCTTCTTCGAGCCGGTCGATGCGACGCGCTGGCGCTGGCGCGAGGTCGGATGCGCGCTGGACCTGCCGATGCCCGCACTCGCCGCGCCCGTGCAGCTGCGCAACGCGGCGGTCGCGATCGCCGCGTTGCGAGCGCTGGAGATCGACCTGCCGGCAACGGCCATCGCCGGCGGCGTCGCCGCGGCACGGCTGGCCGGGCGGCTGCAGCCCTTCGCCCGCGGTGGCGTCGCGGTCTTCGTCGATGTCGGCCACAACCCGCAGGCCGCGCGCGAACTTGCCGCCTGGCTGCGCGCGACGCCCGTCGAGGGACGCACGCACGCGGTCTACGCCGCGCTGGTCGACAAGGACGCGGCCGCCGTGGTGGCTGCGTTCGACGGCCTGGTCGACGCCTGGTGGCTGGGCGGGTCGCTGGGCGCAGGCGTGCGAGGGCTGCAGGTCGACGTGCTGGCGCAGCGGCTGGCCGGTTGCTCGGCTTGCGTCGCGGGCACGCGGGCCGAGCCCGCCGCGGCGCTGTCCGCCGCGCTGCAGGCGGCCGCCCCAGGCGACCGCGTGCTGGTGTTCGGGTCGTTCCATGCGGCGGAGGAAGCGTTGCGGATGTTGCGTGGCCCGGGTTCAGAAGCCGGCGCGCCGCGCGGCGTATAATTCGCGCGCCCCGCCGCTCTTGCCGAACCCGATGGATGCCGGATTGAAACAGCGCCTGATCGGTGCCGCCGTGCTCGTGGCGCTGGCCGTGATCTTCCTCCCGATGCTGGTCAAGGGACCCGCCCCTGACAGCGGCGTGTCCGACCTGTCCATGCGCGTGCCCGACGCGCCGGAAAGCGGCTATCGGACCGTTGACCTGCCGCTGGTGGTGCCGGCCGGCGCGCCCGAGGGCGGCGTGCTGGGAACGCCGGAGCCGCTCGATGACGGCCAGCTGGCCACGGTCGATACCGCCACCGCGCCGCCGCCCGGCGAGCGCCCGGGCGCCGACGCGCTGCCGGCGGACGACATCGTCCAGACCCATCCGGATGCGGCCGAGCTTGCCGAAGACGCCGCGACTCCCGCGCCGGCGCCGGCTGCCGCCGCGACGCCGGTCGAGCCGCCCGCACGCACCGAACCTGCGCCCGCCAGCGCGCAACCGGCGGCGCAACCGCTGCCGCCGACCTCGGCCGGAGGCGACTACGCCGTGCACTTCGGCGCCTTCGGCAGCGAGCGCGACGCGCAGCTGATCGTGCGCCAGCTCTCGCAGGCCGGACTGAAGGCCTACAGCGAACCGTTCACCCTCGACGGTCGTGCCGCGCAGCGCGTCCGGCTGGGGCCGTTCGCCACCCGCGAGGCCGCCGAAGCCACGCGCGTGCGTGCCGCGCAGGTGCGCAACGACGTCACCCCGCGCGTGGGCGCGCTGGACGCGGCACCTCCGCGTCCGGCCGCCACGCCGTCCCG
>JAEWZE010000142.1 GCA_023395465.1 Pseudomonadota bacterium | reverse complement strand
GCGGCCGCGCAGCAGCAGGGACTGGAGATCGACATCATCGGCGGCAACGCTTCGGCCCTGCCGATCGCGGTCGTGCCGATGCCCTACCAGGGCGGCGGGACCGCGCCCGCGACCGACGTCGCGGCGGTCGTGCGCGCCGACCTCGAGCGCTCCGGCCAGTTCCGCGCGTTGCCCGAGCGCGACATGGCCAGCCGCCCGACTCGTGGGTCGGAGGTCGACTACCCGGCGTGGCGCGCCTTGCGCCAAGACTTCCTGGTGGTCGGCCGCGTGGTCGACGCCGGCTCGGGCAGCTACCGGGTGGAGTACGAGCTGTTCGACGTCGCCAAGCAGGAGCGCCTGCTCGGCCTGGCCCTGACCGCGCCGGGCAGCGCGATGCGCGACGTCGCCCACCAGGTGGCCGATGCCATCTACGAGAAGATCCTCGGCGTGCGCGGCGCATTCTGGACGCGGATCGCCTACGTCACCGCCACCGGGGCGGGGCAGGCCACGCGCTACGCGCTGATGGTCGCCGACGCCGACGGCTACAACCCCCAGACCGTGGTGCGCTCCAACGAGCCGCTGCTGTCGCCGGCGTGGAGCCCGGACGGCCGCAAGCTGGCCTACGTGAGCTTCGAGCGCGGCAACTCCTCGATCTACATCCAGGACATCACCACCGGCAGTCGCGAACTGGTGTCGAGCTTCCGCGGCATCAACAGCGGCCCGGCGTTCTCGCCCGACGGCCGCCGGCTGGCGCTGACCCTGTCGCGCAGCGGCAACCCCGAGATCTACGTAATGGACCTGGGCAGCAAGGCGCTGACCCAGATCACCAACCAGTTCGGCATCGATACCGCGCCGGTCTGGAGCCCCGACGGCAACAGCATCTACTTCACCTCCGATCGGGGCGGCCGTCCGCAGATCTACCAGGCGCCGGCGTCCGGTGGCGGCGCCAGCCGGGTCACCTTCGAAGGCAGCTACAACGCCGACCCCAGCATTTCCTGGGACGGCCAGAAGATCGCCGTGGCCCAGGGCGCAGGCAACACCTACCGGGTGGCGGTGATGGACCGCAGCATGGGTTCGCCGCGCTGGTCGACCCTCTCCCCGGGCTCGCTGGACGAGTCCCCGAGCTTCGCCCCGAACGCCAGCATGATCCTCTACGCGGCGCGTGAAGGCCGGCGTGGCGTCCTGTATGCTGTTTCGGCCGATGGCCGCGTAAGACAGCGCCTGGTCCTGGCCGACGGCGACGTACGTGAACCAGCCTGGGGTCCCTACCGGACTCCGCGCTGACGTGTTCTGCACAACCATTCAATCAACCTGAACGTCCGTTTCAACGCCTGAGGATCGACGAGAATGAACACCCACAAGTCCGCCGTGCTCGGCAAGGCCCTGCTCATCGCCATGATGTGCGTCGCCATGGCCGCCTGTTCGAAGAAGGTCAAGGAAGCCCCCCCGGCCGACACCACCCCGCCGCCGGCGCAGACCGATGGCACCACCGCTCCGGGTGCCTACGGCCCGTCGGATCTCGATACCGATGCCTGCCTGCGCCAGCGCGTGGTGTACTTCGACCTGGACCAGGACGCGCTGCGTCCGGAATTCCAGGCTGCCATGTCCTGCCACGCCAAGTATCTGCGTGACCGTCCTTCCTCGCGCATCACGCTGGAAGGCAACGCCGACGAGCGCGGCAGCCGCGAGTACAACCTCGGTCTGGGCGAGCGTCGTGGCAACGCGGTGTCCTCGGCGCTGCAGGCCAACGGTGGTTCGGGTGGCCAGCTGACCGTGGTCAGCTACGGCGAAGAGCGTCCGACCTGCACCGAGTCCAGCGAGGATTGCTGGGCGAAGAACCGCCGCGTCGAGATCGTCTACACGGCGAAGTAAGACGCGAAGATGCGTGCTTTCATTGTTCCAATCGCGTTCGCGGCGGCCTTCATGGCCGCCGCGCCCGCGTGGGCCCAGCGCGCGAGCCTGGCTGACCGCGTGGCCGTGCTCGAGCAGCGCGCCGCCGACAACCGCGGCAACGTCGACCTGCTCAACCAGGTGACCGAGCTGCGCCGGGAAGTGCAGACCCTGCGTTCCCAGGTCGAGGAGCTGCAGCACCAGAACGAGCAGCTCAAGTCGACGGCCCGCAGCCAGTACCTGGATCTCGACGGACGGCTCAACCGGCTCGAAGGCACGGGTCTGCCGCCGCCAGCGGACGGGGCCGTACCGGTAGATCCGGTCGGCGCCGCACCCGCGGCCGTGCCGGCCGACACCGTGCCGACCGTGCATGGCGACGCCGGCCTGATCGCCAACGCCGCCGGCGAACGCGGTGCCTACGAGACCGCGTTCGACGCGCTCAAGGCCGGCAACTACGCCGAGTCCGCACAGTTGTTCCAGGACTTCCTGCGCGTGTATCCGGAAGGCGTGTACGCGCCCAACGCCCGTTACTGGCTGGGCGAGAGCTATTACGTCACCCAGAACTACGAGCTGGCGCGCGAGCAGTTCCAGGCGCTGGTGACGCGCTATCCCACGCACGACAAGACCCCCGGCGCGCTGCTCAAGATCGGCCTGTCCCAGTACGGGCTGCGCGACCTGGACGGCGCCGAGGCGACGCTGTCGCAGGTGTCGGCGCAATTTCCCGGCACCGATGCGGCGCGCACCGCCGAGGATCGGCTGCACGCGATCCAGCTGGCGCGCGTCACCCGCTGAGCCATGAATGCCGTCGCGCCCGATGCGGCCGCCGCATCGACGGCGGACCGGCTGAAGATCACCGAGATCTTCCTGTCGCTGCAGGGCGAGGCCCGCGACGCGGGCTGGCCCACCGTGTTCGTGCGCCTGACCGGCTGCCCGCTGCGCTGCGTGTACTGCGACACCGCCTATGCCTTCCATGGCGGGCAGTGGTGGGAGATCGACGCGATCCTGGCCGAAGTGGCGCGCCACGGCGTGCGCCACGTCTGCGTCACCGGCGGCGAACCGCTGGCGCAGAAGCGCTGCCTGTCGCTGCTTTCGCGCCTGTGCGACGCGGGATACGTGGTGTCGCTGGAGACCTCCGGCGCGATCGACATCGGCGGCGTCGACCCGCGCGTCTCGCGCGTGCTGGACATCAAGACGCCCGCCTCCGGAGAGGTCGAACGCAACCGCTGGGACAACCTGCCGCTGCTGACCCCGCACGACCAGATGAAGTTTGTGATCTGCGGCCGCGCGGACTACGAATGGGCGCGCGAGGTGCTGCAAGCCCGCGCGCTGCACGCGCGCTGCGATGTGCTGTTCTCGCCCAGCAAGTCCGAACTGTCGCCGACCGAGCTGGCCGACTGGATCGTCGCCGACCGCCTGCCGGTGAAATTCCAGATGCAGCTGCACAAGTTGCTGTGGAACGACGCACCGGGGCGCTGAGCCGGCAATCGCGTGCGGGTCGCGCCAACCCGGTCGTGCGCGGCGCCAGACTGTCCTTGAACCTACCGACTTCCACGATTCCAGTCCCATGAAGAAAGCCGTCGTCCTTGTTTCCGGTGGCATGGATTCCGCCGTCGTGCTGGCCATCGCGCGCGAGCAGGGCTTTGCCGTTCACGCGCTGAGCGTGAGCTATGGCCAACGGCACACGTCCGAACTGGAGGCGGCCGATCGCGTGTCGGCGATGCTGGCTGCGGTGGAGCACAAGACGGTGCAGGTCGACCTGCGGGCCTTCGGCGGCTCCGCGCTGACCGACGACATCGACGTGCCCGAGGCCGGCGGCCCCGGCATCCCGGTGACCTACGTGCCGGCCCGCAACACCATCATGCTGTCGCTGGCGCTGGGCTGGGCCGAGGTGCTAGGCGCCAACGACCTGTTCTGCGGCGTCAATGCGGTGGACTATTCGGGCTATCCCGACTGCCGGCCCGAATTCATCGAGGCCTTCGAGCGCCTGGCCAACGTGGCGACCCGCTCCGGCGTGGAGGGCGCCGGCATCCGCGTGCACGCGCCGCTGCTGCGCCTGGGCAAGGCCGACATCGTGCGCGAGGGCCTGCGCCTGGGCGTGGATTTCGCCGCCACCGTGTCCTGTTACCGCGCCGACAGCACGGGTCGTGCCTGCGGCCACTGCGATGCCTGCAGCCTGCGCGCCGAAGGCTTCGCCGCGGCGGGCGTGGACGATCCGACCCGCTACGTGGGCTGATCGCCACCGTCGTGATGGTGGTGGTTGCAGCCGGGGCCGCCGGTGTCGCGGCGCTCGCGCCGCAGCGGGTCGATGTCCAGGCCGATGCGCAGCGAGCGGCCGATGCGCTGCGCGGTCTCGAACACATGGCGAGCCTGCAGCGGCGGCAGCACCTCGCGCGCGGTCGCGTCCCACAGCGCCAACCAGCGTGCGAAGTGCTGGTCGTCCAGCGCGAGCGGCCGGTGCGCCGCCATCGGATTGCCGCGGTAGGTCCCGGCGCGCAGCAGCACCGAGCACCAGAACCGCACCAGCGTGTCGAGGTGCGCGGGCCAGTCGTCGACCGCGGTCTCGAACACCGGGCCCAGCAGCCAGTCGCCGCGGGCGCGCGCATAGAACGCGTGCACCAGCCGCGCGATGCTGGCTTCGTCGGGGAGGTGCTCGCCCTCTACAGGCGGGGCGAGCGGCGGCCGGCGGGTGCCTGGAGTCAACATGCGCACAGTGTGCCCGTGCGCCGCTGTCCGGGCGTTGACCCAGGTCACGCAGGGCCCGCCCGGCGGCATGACATATAATTCCACGACTGCAGGGGCCGTTAGCTCAGTCGGTAGAGCATCGGACTTTTAATCCGCTGGTCGATGGTTCGAATCCATCACGGCCCACCAGTCGCTTCAACTACTTGCGCGTGTCGCGCGCCGCCCTCCGTAAAATTCTCCGTAAAACCCCGCGTTACGCGGAAGGTT
>JAEWZE010000135.1 GCA_023395465.1 Pseudomonadota bacterium | reverse complement strand
GCGAGGTGCTGCAGGCCCAGGCCGCGCTGGAAGCGGTGTACGCCGCCTATGCAGAGGAAGGCGCCGATTTCGACGCGCTGGCCAAGGAACAGGAGCGTCTGGAGGCGATCCTCGCCGCCGGCGACGCGCACACCCTGGAGAACCAGCTGGAAGTCGCCGCCGACGCGCTGCGCCTGCCGCCGTGGGACGCGGTGGTCGGCAAGCTGTCCGGCGGCGAGAAGCGCCGCGTGGCGCTGTGCCGGCTGCTGCTGCAGAAGCCGGACATGCTGCTGCTCGATGAACCGACCAACCACCTCGACGCCGAATCGGTCGAGTGGCTGGAACAGTTCCTCGCCCGCTACACCGGCACCGTGGTCGCGGTGACCCATGACCGCTACTTCCTCGACAACGCCGCCGAGTGGATCCTCGAACTCGACCGCGGCCGCGGCATCCCGTGGAAGGGCAACTACACCGAGTGGCTGCAGCAGAAGGAAGAGCGCCTCAAGCAGGAGGACAACCAGGAGAAGGCGCGCCAGAAGGCGATCCAGAAGGAACTGGAATGGGCGCGGCAGAACGCCAAGGGCGGCCGCTCCAAGGGCAAGGCGCGCCTGGCGCGGCTGGACGAGCTGCAGTCGGTCGACTACCAGAAGCGCAACGAGACCAACGAGATCTTCATCCCGCCGGGCGAGCGCCTGGGCAACAAGGTCGTCGAGTTCAAGAACGTTTCGAAGAGGTTCGGCGACCGGCTGCTGATCGACGAACTCAGCTTCATGGTCCCCGGCGGCGCGATCGTGGGCATCATCGGTCCCAACGGCGCCGGCAAGTCGACCCTGTTCAAGATGATCACCGGACAGGAAAAGCCCGACTCCGGCACCATCGAGATGGGTCCGACCGTGCAGCTGGCCTACGTCGACCAGAGCCGCGACGCGCTGGAAGGCGACAAGACCGTGTTCGAGGAGGTGTCCGGCGGCCTCGACATCCTCAACATCAACGGCGTCGAGATCCAGTCGCGCGCCTACATCGGCCGTTTCAACTTCAAGGGCCAGGACCAGCAGAAGCGCGTGGGCGCGCTGTCCGGCGGTGAACGCGGCCGCCTGCATATGGCCAAGACCCTGCTGCAGGGCGGCAACGTGCTGCTGCTCGACGAACCGTCCAACGACCTGGACATCGAGACCCTGCGCGCACTCGAAGACGCCCTGCTGGAGTTCCCCGGCAACGCCTTCGTGATCTCGCACGACCGCTGGTTCCTCGACCGCATCGCCACCCACATCCTCGCCTTCGAGGGCGACAGCCACGTGGAGTTCTTCCAGGGCAACTACCGCGAGTACGAAGAGGACAAGCGCCGGCGCATGGGCGACGACGCCGGTCCCAAGCGCCTGCGCTTCAAGGCGCTCAAGTAAGGCGGCCGCGCCTGCCCGCGACCGGGCAGGCGCCGCGTTTCCGGCACCAGCATCCATCCGGCGAGGGCCGTCCATGACCATCGAGCACCAGAGCGAACTTGACGGCCTGCGCCGCGCGGGCGCACTGGTGGCATCGGTGCTGGCGTCGATGCGCGAGGCCGCCGTGGCCGGGACGCCGACGCGTGAGCTGGACGCCTTCGGCGCCGGTCTGCTGCGCGGCGCCGGCGCGCGCTCCGCCCCGCAGCTGACCTACGGCTTTCCCGGCGCCACCTGCATCAGCGTCGACCGCGTGGTGGCGCACGGCATCCCGGACGACACTCGGCTGCGCGACGGCGACCTCGTCAACATCGACGTGTCGGCGGAACTCGACGGCTTCTTCGCCGATACCGGCGCCAGCTTCGTCGTCGGCCAGGCCACGCCCGCGCAACAGCGCCTGCTCGACGCCACCCGCGAGGCGCGCGACGCGGCCATCGCCCAGCTGCGGCCGGGCGGACGCCTGAACGGCATCGGCCGCACCATCGAGGCCGTGGCCTCGCGCCGCGGTTTCCGCGTGATCCGCAACCTCGGCAGCCACGGCGTCGGCCGCGCCCTGCACGAGGAACCGGGCCACATTCCCGGGCATTACGTCGCGGGCGATGCGCGCCGGCTCCACGAAGGTCTGGTGATCACGATCGAACCCTTCCTTTCCACCCACTGCAGCGCAGCCGACGAGGCGGCGGACGGCTGGTCGCTGACCTGCCGGCGCGGCCACGGCGCGCAGTTCGAGCACACGGTGGTGGTGACCGCTGCCGGACCGATCGTGCTGACCGAACCCTCCGGGAGACCCGCATGAACTTCGTCGACAAGCTCCGCCGGCGCTGGCGTGATGCCGACAGCCTGCTCTGCGTCGGGCTCGATCCGGACCCGGCGCGATTCCCCGAGGCGCTGGTGGACGATCCGGACGCGCTGTTCGACTTCTGCCGCGACATCGTCGACGCGACGGCGGAGTTCGCCTGCGCATTCAAGCCGCAGATCGCCTACTTCGCCGCGCACAACGGCGGCGAGGCTGCGCTGCAGCGGCTGGTCGCGCACATCGACGGCGCGCATCCCGACGTGCCGGTGATCCTCGACGCCAAGCGGGGCGACATCGGCAGCACCGCCGAGCAGTACGCGGTGGAGGCCTTCGACCGCTACGGCGCCGACGCCGTCACGCTCAATCCGTACATGGGCCGCGATTCGGCCGAACCGTTCCTGCGCCGCGACGACCGCGGCTGCATCTTCCTCTGCCACACCTCCAACCCCGGCGCGCGCGACTTCCAGGAACTCGAGGTCGACGGGCGACCGCTGTACCAGCACATCGCGCGCACCATCGCGCAGGAGTGGAACGCGGCCGGCAACTGCGCGCTCGTGGTCGGCGCGACCTTCCCGGAGGAACTGAAGGTGATCCGGGGCATCGTCGGCGACATGCCGCTGCTGATCCCGGGCGTGGGCGCGCAGGGTGGCGACGTGGAGGCCGTGGTGCGCCACGGCGCCAGCGCCGACGGCACCGGCCTGATGGTCAACTCCTCGCGCGGGATCCTCTACGCCTCGTCCGGCGCAGGCTACGCGGACGCCGCCGCCGCGGCGGCACGCCGCCTGCGCGACGCCATCAACCGCGTCCGCTGAGCGGGTGCACCAACCGCCGCGCCGGGTCCGGCCGTGGCGTGGCCCGGGTCAGCCCGCCATCCATTGCCGCGCCGCCGCCAGCGGAAAGCGCAGCCAGATCGCCGCCCACACCGTCATCCGCGTCGTCCAGGCGACCTGGCCGGATTCGAACTTGCGGAAATAGCGCCACAGGCCGCGATGCTTGTGCCATTCGACGAACAGCGGCCGCGAACGGCTGGACACGCCGCGCAGGTGCAGCACGCGCACCGCATTGGCCACGGCGATGCGCGCGCCGGCCTGGCGCGCGCGGCGGCACAGGTCCAGGTCCTCGGCGTGCAGCCGGTAGCCTTCATCGAAGCCGCCGATGCGCTCGAACAGCGCGCGCGGCATCAGCATCAGCGCACCGGACACCGCATCGACCGGCTGCAGCGCGATGGCGTCATCCGCGGCCACGCCCAGTTCGCGCGCGGACCGGTCCTGCAGCATGGCCACGAACGCAGGATCGCGGCGCCGCGCGGCGGCATCGCGCCGGTCGTGCTCGTCCACCAGGTCCGCGCCGAGCAGGCAGTCGCCGCCCATCGCGACGGCATGGCCGAGCAGTCGCGACAGCGCGTCGCTTTCGAGCAGGCAATCGGGATTGACGAAGGCCAGCCAGGCCGCGTCGCTGTCGCGCGCGCCCTGGTTGCAGGCGACCGAGAAGCCGGGATTGTCCGGGTTGCCGATGAAATGCAGCCGCGGATCGAGCGAAGCGTGGCGCTGGACCAGGGCCAGCGTGGCGTCGGTCGAACCGTTGTCCACGATCCGGATCTGGCGCACCCCGTCCGCCGCGCGCAGCCGCGTCAGGCATTCGTCGATGGTGGCCTCGCTCTGGTAGCTGACCACGACGGCGGCGATGCCGGAGTCGGCCGACATCAGTGCGGCCTCCGCGGATCTTCGGTTGCGGAATCGGCCGCGTCGTCATCGCCGGGCGGCGCCGGGAACAGTTCCTGCTGCAGCTGCGGACCGCCGGCCTCGGCGTGGCGCTGGCCCAGCTGCTCGCGCGCCGCGTGCAGCGGGTCCTCCATCAGGAAGTGCGCCAGCCGCGCATGCCAAGCCGGCCAGCGCGCGCCCAGCGCGTCCATGTCGCCTTCGGCCGCGCCGCCCTCGCCGCCGCGCGCGACGAAGGCGGTTTCGCACAGCACGTTGCGCCAGCCCAGGCCGGACAGGCGCAGGCACAGGTCGATCAGCGCGGCGTACCAGGACCCGTAGCTGGCCGCGTCCAACCCGCCGGTCTTGCGCCGCGCGGTTCCGCGCAGCAGTACCGCATGCGCAACCGCGGCCGGCAGCTCCGGATGCAGCGGCGGCATCGCCGCGCAGGCGCGCGCGATCCGGTCTGGATCGGCCGGCGCCGGCGAGATCTCGCCGATCCGCGGCCAGGCCGCCACTTCGCCGGCATTGCACCAGGGCGTGGCGCTGGCGATGGACGCGTCGCGCGCGAAGCAGGCCGACAGCTGCACGGCCCAGCCCGGCGCCGGCACGGCATCGGGCGCGAGCACGATCGCGTCGGCATCGCCGCAGGCGGCGAGCATCTGGTCGATGTGCGCGACCTCGCCCACGCGGCGGTCGCGGCGAGTGTAGTCGGCCTGCAGCGGCGTGTGCGCCAGCCAGCGTTCGATGATCGCCAGACCCCGCGGGCCGGCCTGCGCGTCGTCCGCCAGCCAGACGCGCGTGCCGGCGGGCGTGCCGGCATCGAGCGCGGCCAGGCAGGCATCGAGCGCGTCGTCGTCGGCGCCGACCGGCAACAGCACCACCGGAACCTCAGCCATGCGCGTCCCCACACGCGTCCACGGCCGGTCAGTCCTGCGGGGTCCGGTGCAGCGGCTCCATCGCGCGGAAGCGGCGGCTGTATTCGTCGGTCAGGCCGCGGGCCTCGGCGTTGTTGCGGACGATGCGCGCGGTGATCAGCACGATGGTCTCGCTGCGCGATGTATTGGAGCGCTGGGTGCCGAACAGCGCGCCGAGCACCGGGATGCGGCTCAACCCGGGAATGCCGCCGGCACCGCGCTCGACGCCGTCGGTGATCAGGCCCGCCAGCATGACGGTGTCGCCGTCCTGCGCAGCCGCCTCGGTCTTGAGCCTGCGCGTGGTGATCCGGTAATTGCCGTTGTTGTCCGGCTGGCCGGCTGGCGCGCTGATCTCCTGCACGATATCCAGGAACACGGTGCCGTCCTGGGTGACGCGTGGACGCACCTTGAGGATGGTGCCGGTTTCCAGGTACTGCACCGAGGTGAGGCTGTTGTCGCTGCCGAGGATCGGGTTGACCGACACGGTCGAGACCGGGATCCGGTCGCCGACGTTGAACTCGGCCTCGGCGTTGTTGCGCACGAACACCGACGGCGTCTGCAGCAGCCGCACGTCGGACACGCTGTCGAGCGCGCGGATGATCGCGGCCGCATCGTTCTTGGCCAGGGTCCAGGCGAGGCCATTACCGGCCACGCCACCGATGCTGCCGGCCAGCGTGCTCCAGCTGCTGGGGCCGCCATCCGCCGGCGACGGGAACGCGGGCAGGCCGTTGTCGGTCATGGCGCGCTCGATGAACCACTGCACGCCGTATTCGAGGTCGCCGGATAGCGTCACCTGCGCCACCTGCGCCTCGATATGCACCTGCAACGGCATCACGTCGAGCCGTTCGATCACGTCGCGGATCGACTTCCACGCCGCCGGCGTGGTCCGCACCAGCAACGCGTTGGTCTCGTCGAGCGCCGACACGCCGACGCGGTCGCCCTCGACCTCCAGGGTCACGCCGCTGGCGCCGCCGCGGTCCTGGTTGAGCGAAAGCGAGCCGCCGCCCGACCCGGAACCGTCCATGCCCGAATCCGAGGACATCGAATCGCTGCCGTCGAGCTTGGCGCCATCGCCGCCGGTGCCGCTGCCGATCGTCGCCGGCGACAGTCCCGGCATCAGCGAGGCGCCGCCGTCGCCGCCGCCCGAGCCGCCGCTGCTGCCGCCGAACACCTCGGCCAGGCGCTGGGCCAGGTCGCGGGCGCGGATGTACTTGAGTTCGTAGGAATACAGCCGGGCACCCGCACCGACGCTGTCGATGCGTTCGAGCCAGTCGCCGATGTCGTCGAGGTAGTCGGGCTGCGGCGTGATCACCAGCACCGCGTTCGCGCCTTCCAGCGGCATGAAGCGGAACATGCCGGCGACCGGCGACTTGCTCTGTTCGCCGAACACCTTCTCCAGGTCGGCCACCACGCGCGTGGCCTTGCCGCTCTGCAGCGGGAACACGCCCACCGACATGCCCGACAGCCAGTCCACGTCGAAGATCTCGATCGTGCGCAGGTAGTTCTCCAGCTCCACCCGCGAGCCGGACACGGTGATGGTGTTGCGGCCGTTGTCGGCCGCGACGATGGCGTTGGGGCGCGCGTAGGGTTCGAGCACCTTTTCCATCTCGGTGGCGGAGATGTAGCGCAGCGGCACCACCCGCACCTCGAAGCCGCGCGCGGCTGCGGCGCCGCCGGTGCGCGGAGCCACCGTGCCCGACGGCAGCGCCGCGTCGGCCGGCACGATCTGGTACATGCCGCCGCTGTAGACCATGCGCGCGTTGTTGTCGGCGAGCGCGCGCTCGAGCAGCACGTAGGCCTGTGCCGGGCTGACCGTGCGCGGCGTGGCCAGCGTCACCGTGCCCTGCACGCCCGGGGCGATGGTGTAGTTCTGGCCCAGCATGTCGCCGAGGATGGCCTTGACCACCGCGTGCAGCGGCTCGCCCTCGAAGTTGAACGAGGCCTCGCCGCTGCTGCCGCCGAGGTTGGGCGGCGGGACGGCGGCCACGCCCTGGTTGATCACCTGGCCGTTGCCGCGGCGGATCTGCGCGCGCGGGCCTTCGTCCTCGTCCTGCAGCGGCTCGGTCTGGATGCCGGCCTGGCCGGGGCCGGCCGCCGCGGGCGGGCGCGGCTGGCCGCGCGAGAGCGTGGGCGGCGGCATCGAGGCGCAGCCGGCCAGCACCATGGACAGGAACGCCGCGACGGCGGATTGGCACAGGGATCGTGAAGTCATCGGCGCAGTCTATTGGGTCTCGTTGGCGGGCTGGCCAGCACGCGCCCGGTCTTCCTGGCGCAGCCGGGCGCGGCGTTCCTCGATACGGCGGCGGATCATCTCCACCTGTTCCTGCGCCGCCTGCTGCTGGGCCGCGGTGGAAACGGCGTCGGCCTGGGCCGCGGCGCCGGCATCCGCCTCATCGTTCTTGCCCGGCGCCTGCGCTCCGCCCGTGGCGCGAGGCGTCGCCGCCATGTCCGCATCGGCCGTCGCGGCCAGGGCCGGTGCGCCGGCAGCGGACGCAGCAGCAGGCGTGGCCATCGGCGTCGGCGCCTGGCCGCCGGTGCCGTCGAACACGCGCAGTTCCAGGCTGCGCTCACCGTCCGGCCCGGCGAACACCGCGCCGCGGGCCGCGACCGACTGCAGCACCCAGCCCGGTGCCGATCCCGGCGCGTCGCCCAGCTTCACCCGCACCGGCTCGCCGCCGCCGGCCGGCTGCAGGATCACCATCTGCAGGGCGGGCGTGCGCAGCACGCTGCTGAGCACATAGTCGAAATCGTTGGTGGCGCCCTCGGCCTCGCCCATCGGATCGATCACGAACGGCTGCGGCCGCCGGTTGTCGGTGAACAACGGCCGCGCGGCGATATCGCCGTACTGCGTGAGCGGCCCCAGGCGTTCCTGGCCGGGCGCGGCCGGTTCGGGCAGCGCCTGGCGCAGCGAGGGATCGTCGTCGAGCCGGTCGATGCTGCCGCCCATGCCGAACATCGCCAGCACCCACACGCACACGGCCCATCCAGCCAGGCCGGCCAGCAGCCAGGTGCGCGCGCCGACATCCTCAGCGCGCATCGGCGGCCACCGTCGCTGGACCCGGCTGCAGGTAGCCGTACAGATCGAAACTCGCGTCGACGCCGCCGCCGCTGCCCTGGTTGCCGCTGAACTGGTAACGCTGGGCGAGGATGTTGAGGTTGTCGACGAACAGCCGCGGCGAGCCGCTTTCGAGCGAATGCAGCACGGTGGCGAGCTCGGCGTTGCCGCAGGTCAGGCGCACCTGCACGGTGGCGCGAGGGAAGCGCTGCTCGCGCGGATCGTTCATCGGCTGGCGGTTGCTGATCGCGCAACTGCGGTTGCCGGGACTGGCCTGGGCGACGGCCTGTTCCAGGCGCTGCACCAGGGCCGAGGTCGCCAGCTGCACGTTGCCCTCGGCCATGAAACCCGGTGCGCTGCCGGCGGCCGCGCGCGCGGCGTCCAGCCGCTCGCGCACCTCGGGCGCCTGCTGCAGGCCGGTGCGGGCGCGCAGGTCGCGCTCGCGCAGGCCCTCGATGCGGGCATTGGTCTCCAGCAGCGGCACCGTCCACCACGGATGCACCAGCAGCAGGTAGGCGAGCACGAGCACGCCGGCCAGGATCGCCAGCGCCAGCCAGCGGTCGCGGCTAGTGACCTCCGGCTGCACCGGGCGCCTCCGCGGGGGGCGCCGCGGCGCCAGGGCGGGTCTCGGCCACGGTCAACGTGGCGGTCAGGGTGAAGCGGTCCATGCGCGTGCGCGGATCGGGCTGCAGCGCACCGGCTAGGGTCGGCTCCGACCACAGCGGCGAACCCTGCAGCCTGGCGACCAGAGCCGAGGCTTCGCGGCTGAGGCCGATCAGCAGGATGCGGTCGCCCTCGACCGAGAGCTTTTCCAGGAAGGTGTCGTCGGGCAGGCGTCGGGCGAGTTCGTCCATCACTTCGACCATGGTCGGGCGGCCCGCCCGCGCGGCGCGCAGGAAGGCGCCGCCCTCGATCAGGTCGACCAGCTGGCGCCGCTCCAGCGAGGCGGCGCGCGCGCGCTCCACCTCGGCTTCGACCTGCCGGGCGAAGAAGTCCGCCGCCGCCTCGCGGTTGGCGAGCATCTGCCACATGCCCGCCGCCAGCGCGAGCACCGCGACCAGCAGCAGCACCAGGTTGCGACCGCGTGCAGGATCCTCGCGGTGCCGGCGCGCGGCACCGCTGGCGAGGTTGACGCCGAGCGGCGCCGCGCCGGCATCGGCCACGTCCACCCCGGCCACGGTCGGCGCCAGCGGGCCCAGGGCCGCCAGCGCCGCCGCGAGCGTCGCACGCGGCACCACCACCAGTTCGGCCTCGAGCTGGTCTCCGCCGCGGCGGCCGAGTGCGCGCGCGTCGTAGCTGACGTCGGCCGCGGTGAAGGGGGTCTGCCGGTCGATCTCGAAACCGAGCACTTCGCGCAGCCGGTCGCCCGCCGCCGCCGGCAAGGTCAGGCGCCGGCGCAGCACGGCGTAGCCGGGCAGCACCAGCCAGCGCGGGACCCGCGCCATCGCCGGCGACAGCAATCGTGCGAGCGGATCGCCCTGGTCCGCGGCGCCCGCCGGCATGGGCAGGTCGGCCAGCGTGCGGACCTCGTCGCCGCGCCACAGCGCCAGCCGCAGGCCTTCGCCGGTGGGCTGCAGCAGCAGGCGCTGCGGCGAGAGCCCGAACAGGTCGCGCACGCGCGCCGGCAGCCAGGCCGCCAGCGAACGCGTCCACCACTGGCGGAAGCCGCGCAGGCGCGGGCGCAGCGAGCCGTCGACACGGCGCAGCCCGCCGCGCAGGCCGGACGAAGCGTCTACGGATTGTTCGACCACGGCCATCATCGCGGCGACGCGCCCTCCTCCCATCTCATGACGGTGAATGCCGATCCGGGCACGCCACTGGGCCCCAGCCGGATCACGGCGCGCAGGACGGATTCGCGCCCATCCCTGAGCCGTGCATGGCTGTCGATACTATACGTGCCGCTGCCGGCGCCCACGAACGAGGCATCGCCCGGCTGCGGCGGGCGTTCACGCCCCGCCAGCACGGTGGCGGCGTCCACGCCCATCGACTCGAGCACCTGCGGCGTGGCGAAGCGCGCGTCCGCCACCGGCAGGCCGCTGAAGATGGTCAGGTGCGGCACCAGGCGCGCGAACAGCGCCGGGGTCATGCCCAGCACCTGTTCGACTTCGGCGACGGTCTCGAAGGGCGCGTCCTTGGCGCCCCAGGCCAGCCCCGCGGCGGCGTACTGGGGATCCTCGGCGCCGCTCTGGACCTGGGTGAGGTCGTCGTCGTCGCGCCAGTCGACGATCGCCGCGGCAATCGCGTCGGCCTGCTGCGGCGTGGCGCCGACCACGCGCATCAGCGCCGACAGGCTCGCGGCTTCGGCAGCGTTGAGATCGAGCTTGCCGGACTCGTCGACGATGCGCACCTCGATCTCGGCAGTGCCCAGCTGCCAGCGATACGGACGGCCGTCGGGCAGCCATTGCAGGCGCGGATCGGGCACCGACACGCGCGTGGCCGCGTACTCCAGCCCCGCGCGCGCGGCCTGCGCGGCCACCACGCCGCTGCCCAGCGTGCGGCCCTGCAGGTATTCGGTACGCGCGGTCATCGCGAAGGCGCCGATCAATGCCGCCAGCAGCGCGGTCAGCCACAGCACCAGGATCAGCGCGGCGCCGCGCATGACAGGGCGGGCGCGGCCTCTCACGGCACCATCCCGCCCATGCGCTGCGGCAGCATCACCACCAGCGGTGGCCACGTCCCGCCGCCGCGGCTGGCCAGTTCCACCGACACCTGCAGCGGCAGCATGTCGACCTGCTCCCAGGTGTCGGTCCATTCGCCGAGCAGGCCGTCCTCGCCCAACCCGCGATAGCGGAAGCGCGCCTGCGCCAGGTCGGGCACCAGGGTTTCAGGCGGGCGCGCCTGCCGGTCCTCGATGATCGCGCCGCTGGCCACCATCGCGAACGAGACGGCCAGCCGCGACCCGCCCTCGCCGTCCAGCACCGCGACGTCGTGCAGGTGCGGCCCGCCACGGCCGAGGTAGTCGGGCAGGTCGGCGACGAAGCGCATCCGATCGGGCTCGCCGATGAAGCGGATCATGCGGCCGCTGCCCTCGTCGATGGCGAAGGCGATGGGCGTGGCCTGGGCGAGGCGTCGGCGCAGGAAACCATCGACCGCGCGCATGCGTTCGCTGCGGGCGGCGATCACCTCGCCCCGCTCCACCGTCGCGGTCGCCGCGCGCAGGGTGGCGAAGGCCAGCGCCAGGCCGAGCGCGAGCAGGGTGGTCGCCAGCAGGACCTCGATCAGGGTAAAGCCGCGCTGCGAGTTGCCCACCG
>JAEWZE010000076.1 GCA_023395465.1 Pseudomonadota bacterium | reverse complement strand
GGCCAGGGTCGCGGCCGCGACCACCGCCTGCAGCCGCGCCGGCGGCGAAAGCAGCGCCGCCAGGACCGGCAGCGCCGCCCCGGCGCAGAACGCGGCCGCCGACGACAGCGAAGCCTGCAGCGGACGGGCGCGCAGTGCTTCGGTGATGCCCAGTTCGTCGCGCGCGTGCGCACCGAGCGCGTCGTGCCGGGTCAGCTGCTCGGCGACCTGGCGCGCAAGCGCCGGCTCCAGGCCGCGGCGCGCATAGATCCCGGCCAGTTCGTCGAGTTCGGCGTCCGGCGCCTCGCGCAGTTCGCGGCGCTCGACCGCCAGGTCGGCCGCCTCGGTGTCGGCCTGCGACTGCACCGAGACGTACTCGCCGGCGGCCATCGACATCGCGCCGGCGACGGTGGCGGCCACGCCCGCGACCAGGACCGCCTCCTGGGTCGCGCCGGCCGCGGCGATGCCGACCACGACGCCGGCCACCGAGACGATGCCGTCGTTGGCGCCGAGGACCGCCGCGCGCAGCCAGCCGGCGCGATGGCTGCGGTGCTGTTCGTGGTGCGTGCCGCTGGCCTTCTTCATCCGTGGACTCCGGTCCGGTCGATGCGGGCATTGTCGCGCCGCGCACGGGGAACCGGCGGAATGGGACGCGCATGCGTTTGCGCGGTCGCGCGCGAGGACCGCCGCGGCGGCGCTCCGCGCGCAGGGTTCTACGTCCGGCAGGTCGCCGCACACCGTGTGCAGCCTGCGATACGGCTATTCCAGCTCGAGGATCAGTGGCGCCTTCGCCGGCAGCAGCAGGCGCTCGCCGAGCCGGATGCGACCGCCGCCCAGCACGTCGGTGGCCGTGCGCGCGTCGCCGATCGAAGCGGCGAAGCGGGCCAGCGCGAGCGGCGTGTCGGCGTCGTTGCGGTTGAGCGCGACCATCACCCGCTGCCCGGCGTGCTCGCGGAAGTACACGTACACGCCGTCGACCGGCGCGTAGTGCACCAGCGTGCCGGCGTGCACGGGCGTGGCGCCGCGGCGCCAGTTGAACAGCCGCCGCACGAAGTCCTGCGCCTCGCGCTGCGCGGGCGACAGCCCCTGGCCGGTGAACGCGTTGGCCGCATCGCCGGCCCAGCCGCCGGGCATGTCGGCGCGCAGTTCGCCGTCGCGGCGCTCGGCCGGGCCGCGCAGCAGCACTTCCGAGCCGTAGTAGAACTGCGGGATGCCGCGCACCGTGGCGGTCCAGGCCAGGGCCAGCTTCCACAGGCCCGGGTCGCCGCCGACGTGGGCGAGCAGGCGCGTGCTGTCGTGGTTCTCGGCGAACACCACCAGCGCATCCGGATCCGGATACAGGAAATCGTTGGCCAGTCCTTCGTACAGCGGCATCCAGCCGCTTTCCCAGGTATCGGGCCGCAGCAGCGCATCGCGCAGCGCGATATGCAGCGGGAAGTCCATCATGCTGGTCATGTGCGGCACGTGGCCGCTGGCGTTGGCCTTGCCGCGCTGCCAGTGCGCGACCACTGCGGGATTGGCGCTCCACTCCTCGCCGACCATGTCGAAGTCCGGGTACTCTGCCATCACCGCCCGCGCCCAGGCCGACAGGAAGTCCGCGTCGGCGTAGCCGAAGGTGTCCTCGCGGATCCCGGCCAGGCCGGCGTACTCGATCCACCACAGCGTGTTCTGGATCAGGTAGCGCGCCAGCTGCGGATTGCGCTGGTTGAGGTCGGGCATGGTGTCGACGAACCAGCCGTCGGTGAAGCCGGCGCGGTCGCCGGGCGCGGCGTGGGGGTCCTGGATCGTGGTGCGGCGGTGGTTGGTGGGCGTGAAGCGCGCTGCATGGTGGATCCAGTCGCGACTGGGCAGGTCGCGCATCCACCAGTGCTCCGAGCCGATGTGGTTGAGCACCACGTCCATCACGATGCCGATGCCGTGCGCGCGGGCCTCGCGCGCCAGCGCGCGGAAGTCCGCGTTGCTGCCCATGCGTGGATCGACCCGGTACAGGTCGGTGATCGCGTAGCCGTGGTAGGAGTGGCTGGGCTGGTCGTTCTCCAGCACCGGCGTCGGCCACAGCCGGGTGAAGCCGAGCGCGGCGATGTAGCCCAGCTGCGCGCGCATGCCGGCCAGGTCGCCGCCGTGGCGGCCGTCGGGATCGGCGCGGTCGGCGGCCTCGCGCATGCCGGCGACGCTGTCGTTGCTCGGATCGCCGTTGGCGAAGCGGTCGGGCGTGACCAGGTAGATCGCGTCGCGGCCGTCGAAGCCTCGGGGCGGCGCCGGTGCGCGCGCCTCGATGCGCCAGGGATGGCGCGCGGCCACCGCGTCGCCGTCGAGGAACTCGATGTCCAGCGTCCCGGGCTCGGCGTCGTCGTCGATCTCCACGGTGACGAACAGGTAGTTGGGATTCTCCAGCGCCTGCGCGCCTGTCACGCGCACGCCGCGATGCGCGATGCGCGGGCGCAGCGCGGCGATGTCGCGTCCGTACACCAGCAGTTCGACCTGGCGGTGCTGCATGCCGATCCACCAGTTGGCCGGCTCCACCCGCGCCACGGTGGCCGCCTGCAGCGGCAGCGAAGACAGCAGCAGGCACAGCAGCAAGACCGCTCGCGTCATGCGGGTTCCCCGGGGGCAATGGTGCGGCCGAGGCTAACGGCGGCACCGGCGCCGCGGCAATGCGCCAGGCGATGAATTCGTATGCAGCGGCCGCTGCGGGGCTGCGCATCCCCGCACCGGTGGGGTGCCTGCGTTCCAGCGCCGGAATGCCGTGGCCCGCCCCGGCGTTCCATAATGCGCCCGCGAACGCCGGACGATCCCGGATCGCGCCCTTCCCAAGAGCGATGCGCATGTCGAGTCCGAGCCACGCCGGCGACAACCCGGTTACCCGTCGCGACCAGCTGGTCGCGGTCCTCGCCTCGGGCGAGAAGCCGCGCGGCGACTGGCGCATCGGCACCGAGCACGAGAAGTTCGGCTTCCGCCTGGACGACCTGCGGCCGCCGGCGTTCGACGGGGAGCGCGGCATCGAGGCCTTGCTCAAGGGCCTCACCCGCTTCGACTGGGAAGCCGTGGAGGAGCATGGCCGGGTCATCGCCCTGCAGAAGGATGGCGCCTCGGTCACGCTCGAACCGGCCGGGCAGCTGGAACTGTCGGGCGCGCCGCTGGAGGACATCCACCAGACCTGTCGCGAGGTCGGCAGCCACCTGCGCGAGGTCAAGGCCGTCGCCGACGAGCTCCAGGTCGGCTTCCTGGGCATGGGCTTCCAGCCCAAGTGGGCACGCGCGGACATGCCGTGGATGCCCAAGGGCCGCTACCGGATCATGCGCGACTACATGCCGAAGGTGGGCAAGCTGGGCCTGGACATGATGACCCGCACCTGCACGGTACAGGTCAACCTGGACTACGCCACCGAAGCGGACATGGTGAAGAAGTTCCGCGTGTCGCTGGCGCTGCAGCCGATCGCGACCGCGCTGTTCGCCGATTCGCCGTTCACCGAAGGCCGGCCCAACGGCTACCTGAGCTACCGCTCGCACATCTGGACCGACACCGATCCCGACCGCACCGGGATGCTCGA
>JAEWZE010000075.1 GCA_023395465.1 Pseudomonadota bacterium | reverse complement strand
CCCTCGATGTAGTGCACCCGCTCGTCGAGCACGCCGGCATCGCCGGTCAGCTCCACGTAGCGCGCCGCGGCCACCGGCAGCCACAGGTAGTCATCCGAACAGCGCGTGCGGACGCCCCGGTCGAGCGACGGATGCCACCAGTGCAGCACGTCGCCTTCAGGGAACTGGTGCGCCGCGCTGCGCAGCAGGTGCTCGCGCGCGAGCTCTGGCTGGGCGTGCAGCATCGCCATGGTGTCCTGCAGCTGGTCGCGGAAGCCGAACGCACCGCCGGACTGGTAGTAGCCGCTGCGCACCAGGTAGCGGCAGCCGATGGTCTGGTACAGCAGTCAGCCGTTGGCGAGTACGTCGACGGCGGGGTCGGGCGTCTCCACGCGCACCGTGCCGAGCGTGCGCAGCCAGTGCATGCGCAGCGCATCGAGCGCGTCGTGCGCCGCGCCGGAACCGCGCGTGCGGCGCGCCAGGGCGACCGCGTCCCCCCAGCTGCGCCCGGCTCCCAGGCGGAACACCGTCTCGGTCTCGCCGCCGATGGCGATCAGGACCGGAACCTGGATGGCGGCGCAGGGATCCAGTCCCGCGCCGAGCCGGCCCGACAGGCGCTGCCGCTGCAAGGCCGCGGGCGCCTGCATGCTGCCGTTGCGACCCAGGAATTCGACGCGGTCGGCGGTGATGCTGCGGCCCTCATGGTCGACGCCATGGGTGTCGGCATCGAAGAACGCGACCCGGTCGGCGAATTCGGTGTTGTAGGTGTTGCGGGCGGTGAGCACGCCGCTCGCGCCGTCGATTTCGCTGATCACGTGCATCCGCGTCCGCGCGCCCAGGTCGCCGAGGACCCATTCCACGTAGCCGGTGGCCGACAGGCGCCTGGGCCGTCCGGACCGGTTGCGCAGGCGCAGGACGCTGTACTTCACCGCCTGCTCCAGGTCGACATAGATCCACAGTTCGCTGGCGATGCCGTCCTCGACGTGCTCGAAGACGCTGTAGCCGAAGCCGTGGCGCGTGCGGTAGCTGCCTTCGCCGCGGACCGGCCCGGGCATCGGCGACCACACCTTGCCGGTATCCTCGTCGCGCAGGTAGAACGCCTCGCCGCTGGTATCGCCGAACGGGTCGTTGTGCCAGGGGGTGAGCCGGAACTCGTGCGCGTTCTCGGCCCAGGTGTAGCCGGGCGTGCTGTCGTTGACCACGCAGCCGAAACCGGCGTTGGCCAGCACGTTCGACCACGGCGCGGGCGTGACCCCGCCCGGTCCGGGCTCGATGATGTACTCGCGGCCGTCGGCGGAGAACGCGCCGGTGCCGTTGTCGAGGATCCGCTCCTCCGTGGCGGCATCGAACGGCCACCGGTCGATGGCGTCCGCCTGCAGATCGCCGTCGCCGTCGCCGATCAGGTCGTACTGCACCGGATGGGCCACCAGCAGCGGCCCCGGCGTGGGCGCGGGCGGCCTGCGCGCGGCCTGCTCGCCGAGCGATCCGTCGGCATCGCTGACGATCACCCGTGCGACAGACTGCAGCAGGATGCGATCCTCCTGCGACAGCTGCTGGGCGGGACGCACGAAGATGCCGCCGGGGCGATCGATCACGTTGGCTTCGACGCCGGCCGCGACCAGGCCCATGATCTGGTCCTGCAGCTGCTGCCGGTAGCCGGCATGGTCCTCGTTCCAGATCACCAGGTCCACGGCCAGGCCCTTGAGCCGCCAGTAGGCGTGCGCCTGGACCATCTGCCGGACCAGTTCGATGTTGGCCCCGTCGGCGATGCGGACCAGCGCGATGGGGTGGTCGCCCGAGATCGCCTGCCCCCACAGCCCCGACTGGCCGCGCCGGTTCTGCAGCAGCACTGCGTCTTCCGCGCGCAGTGCGGCGTTGGCGAAGACCATGTGCCCGGCGAGCTGCTCGTAGAGCTGCGCGTCGGCCTCGCTGGCGTTGATCTGGCGGCGTACCACCTGGCAGTGGGTTCAGGCCAGGTCGAACACCCGGTCGGCGAGCCGGCGGTCGCGGTACTTGTCCACCAGCGCATCGCAGCCGTCCCTGGCTCTGGCCACCCCGGTGACCATGTCGATGGTCGCCGCACGCCCCGGCTGCAGGGTGATCCGGCAGCGGATCGCGACCACGGGATCGAGCGCGCGAACTCGGCGACGAAGGAACTGCTCGCCGGTGGCTGTGACCGCACCATGTCCGCGATCACCAGGACCAGATGCCTGGGATCGGATTCGGCGATGTCGCACAGCCGGTCCGCCCAGACCTCGGCGTGGCTGCGATCGATGCGGTCTTCGATCACCCGCGTGCCGATCCGGCGCAGGTTCTCGATCAGCGCCAGGCGCAGCATGATGGGGATCGCCCAGAGCTCGCCGAGCTTGAGCGGCGTCGTCGCCTGGTAGGCGCCGATGAAACGGATCAGGCCCTCGGCATCGACGCGGCCGTCGCCGTGGGAGATGGCGTTGAGCGCGAGGTCGTACAAGCGCGGCAGGCCCGCGGACGGGTCGTGGTGGAGCTGCGGCAACTCGCGGCTGTAGCCCTTGGGCAGGTGGCGCCGGGCGATCGCGATCTGCTCTTCGACCAGATAGATGTTGTCGAGCAGCCATTCGCCGGCGGGGGTTGCCGTCCGGCC
>JAEWZE010000056.1 GCA_023395465.1 Pseudomonadota bacterium | reverse complement strand
AGCGCGGCCAGGCCGATCATGATGCCGATGGCCAGAACGGTCGAAGCCTGGACGGAAGCGAGGGCGGTCAGTGCGGTTTCCATGGTTTTCTCCGAAACAACGAGCTTGGTAAGGGTGAAGGATTGCGTGGAACGGAAAGCGTGAACTCTAGTGCGCGTCTTCCGACAGGCTCAGGTAGACGATCGACAGCATCATGAAGATGAAGGCCTGCAGCGGGATCACCAGCAGGTGGAAGATCATCCAGCCGAAGCCGAACACGGCGCTGCCGAGCAGGCCCAGCAGGCCGGCGCCGCCGAGCACCCAGATCAGCAGGAACACGATCTCGCCGCCGAACATGTTGCCGAACAGTCGCATCGCCAGCGAAATCGGCTTGCTCAGCCATTCGACGATGTTGAGGATCAGGTTGAACGGCATCATCCACTTGCCGAACGGCGCGGTCAGGAATTCCTTGGTGAAGCCGCCCACGCCCTTGGACCGCAGCGCGAAGAACAGCATCAGGAAGAACACGCTGATCGACATGCCGAGCGTGGCGTTCACGTCGGCGGTCGGCACCGGCTTCCAGTAGGGCACGCCAAGCAACTCGAGCGGCTTGGCGATGAAGTCCGCCGGGATGAACTTGAGCATGTTCATCAGCAGGATCCAGAAGAACAGGGTGATCGCGATCGGCGTCACCAGCTTGCTCGTGCCGTGGTAGGTGTCGCGGGCCTGGCGGTCGACGAACTCGAGCATGATCTCGACGAAGGCCTGCCACTTGCCGGGCACGCCGGCGGTGGCCTTGCGCGTGGCCAGCCAGAAGATGAAGACCATGAACAGGCCCATCGTCACCGAGGTGGCGAGCGTGTCCACGTTGATCGTGAAGAAGCCGCCCTCGCCCACCTGCGCGGTCAGGTTGTGCAGGTGGTGCTGGATGTAGCTGGTTGGGGTCAGTTCCGACTCGCCCGCCATGTCTCGACTCGTCCTGTTGATGACTGCTCTGGATCAACGCCGCGCCAGCGCCACGATCTGGGCAACCAGCGCGACAAGGGTGCCTGCCAACACCGCGACCGGCGGCCAGCCGGCCCCTGCCACCGCCGCCAACAGCACGGCGAATACCACCACCCACTTCGCCAGCATGCCGCCCAGGAGGCGCAGCAGCGCAGTGGTTCCCGGCCCGACGCCGCCGCCCAGCGCCAGGCGCGTGGACAACCAGCCTCCGGCGATGACCGCAGCCCCGCCGGCCGCCACTCCCAGCGACCACGCCCCGTCCTGGGTGAGCAGGGCGGCGACCGATGCCAGGGCTGTCGCGATCACCTGCGGCACCACTGCCTGCGCGAGGGCGCGCCGGTGAGCGGAGATGGGATCGCGCAAAGCCCGTGCCTCTGGTCGTCGGAGGGTCGGCCGAGGGAAACGGCCCGGCAAAGCCGCAAAATTATAGCAAGGGCGGGATTTGAACGGCAACGTGTTGCATCGCACAACCCGACAATCCCGGTCCCATGCGGCCTGCAGCGGGTCGGCGGGCGCCAGCAGCGTGATCGGGGTCGCCAGCAGCGTGATCGGAGTCATGGATGGGCCGGCGCCGGGGAACTTGTCCAGGCTCCGCCGGTCCATCCCTGCAGGCCCGTGATCACCTCGTCGATCCTCCGGGCCGCCGAGCCCCGGCCCTGCCGGGGCTTTCTTTTTTCAGCTGGGAGCGCCCGATCGGGCCAGCGCGCCGCGTCCGCGCGCGAACACGCGTCGACGGGCAGGACGCCCAGATCCGCGGCCTACCGCGCGTCGCGCGTCGCGAACGCGGTCAACGGACGGCGGACGCCGATCGCGACCGCCCCGCCGATGACGGAGCAGCGCCTTCCTGCACGGCCCCTCTCCCTGGAGGGAAGAGGCACCCGGTCGATCCTCGGTGCGGCGCCCTACTTCTTCTTCGGCAGGTACAGGTCGGTGATGGTGCCGTCGTAGACCTCGGCCGCCATCGCCACCGACTCGCTCAGGGTCGGATGCGGATGGATGGTGTGGCCGATGTCCTCGACCTCGCAGCCCATCTCGATCGCCAGCGCGGCCTCGGCGATCAGCTCGCCCGCGTGCACCCCGACGATGCCGGCACCGAGGATGCGGTGGGTGGCCTCGTCGAACACCAGCTTGGTGAAGCCCTCGGTGCGCGACAGGCCGATGGCGCGGCCCGAAGCCGCCCACGGGAACTTGCCCACGCCGACCTTCAGCCCCTTGGCCTTCGCCTCGGTTTCGGTCACGCCGACCCAGGCGATTTCCGGATCGGTATAGGCCACCGACGGGATCACGCGCGCCACCCACTCCTTCTTGTGGCCAGCCGCGACTTCCGCCGCCAGCTTGCCTTCGTGGGTCGCCTTGTGGGCCAGCATCGGCTGGCCGATGATGTCGCCGATGGCGAAGATGTGCGGCACGTTCGTGCGCATCTGCGCGTCGACCTCGATGAAGCCGCGGTCGGTGACGACCACACCGGCCTTCTCCGCATCGATCTTCCTGCCGTTCGGGGCACGACCCACCGCCACCAGCACGCGGTCGAACAGCTTGCCGTCGGGAATGTTCTCGCCCTCGAAGCTGACCTCGATGCCCTTCTTGCCGGCCTTGGCCTCCACCACCTTGGTCTTGAGATGGGTGGCGACGCCCTGCTTCCTGAGGCGGTCGGCGAGCGGCTTGACCAGGTCCTTGTCGGCGCCCGGCATCAGCTGGTCGGCCAGTTCGACCACCGTCACCTCGCTGCCGAGGCTGCGGTACACGGTCGCCATCTCCAGGCCGATGATGCCGCCGCCGACCACCAGCAGCTGCTTCGGCACGTCGGCGAGCTCGAGCGCGTCGGTCGAATCCATGACGCGCGGGTCGTCCCAGGGGAAGCCCGGCAGCTTCAGCGCCTGGCTGCCCGCGGCGATGATGCACTGGCCGAAGCGCAGAAGCTGGGTCTTGCCGCCGTCACCGGTGATCTCGATTTCATTGGCCGAGACGAACCTGCCCACGCCCTGCAGCACCCGCACCTTGCGCTGCTTCGCCATGCCCGCCAGGCCCTTGGTGAGCTGGCCGACGACCTTGTCCTTGTAGCCGCGCAGGGTGTCGAGGTTGATCTTCGGCTTGCCGAAGTCCACGCCGTAGTCGCTGGCGTGCGCGGCCTGTTCGATCACGTCGGCCGCGTGCAGCAGCGCCTTCGACGGAATGCAGCCGACATTGAGGCAGACGCCGCCGAGCGCGGCATAGCGCTCGACCAGCACCGTATCCAGGTCGAGGTCGGCGGCGCGGAACGCGGCCGTGTAGCCGCCGGGGCCTGCGCCCAGCACCACCACCGCGCATTCCACGTCGGCCTTGCGGCCCGACGCGGCCGCCGCTTCCGGCGCCGGTCCGGCCGGGGCGCGATGCGAAGGCGCGACCGGCGGCTTGCTGCCGGGCGCCACCTTCTCCGGGGTGCGCGCATAGGCGGGCGTATCGCCCTCGGCTTCGATCAGCGCGACCACGGCGCCCTCGGACAGCGTATCGCCCACCTTGACCTTGAGTTCGCGCACCACGCCGGCATGCGAGGACGGCACTTCCATCGTCGCCTTGTCCGATTCCAGCGTGACCAGGCCCTGGTCCTTGGCCACGGTGTCGCCGACGGCGACCAGGACCTCGATCACCGGTACGTCGTCGTAGCCGCCGATGTCGGGCACGGTGGCCTCGACCAGTCCGCCCGTCGCCGGGTCGTCCTGGCCGGATGCGGCGCCTGCCGCAGCTGCCGGGGCCGTCTGCGGTGCCGCCGGCGCGGCGGGAGCCGCCGGACCAGCCTGTTTCGCAGGCGCAGGAGCCGCCCCTGCCGGGGCGCCTTCCACCTCCAGCACCAGCACCACGCTGCCTTCCGACAGCGTGTCGCCGACCTTGACCTTCAGCTCCTTCACCACGCCGGCATGCGAGGACGGCACCTCCATCGTCGCCTTGTCCGACTCGAGCGTCGCCAGGCCCTGGTCCTTGGCCACCGTGTCGCCGACCGCGACCAGCACCTCGATCACCGGAACATCGTCGTAACCGCCGATGTCGGGCACCTTCACTTCAACCGTGTTCGCCATGCTCTGTTCCTTTCATCGGGCGGGCCGCGGCCCGTCTCATCGCGCAACGTGGAGTGCCGCGGCCGGGCGATCGCATCCGGCCAGTCCCGGCTCGCGCTACAGCAGCACCCGCCGCATGTCCGCGAGCAGCTGCGCGAGATAGGCGGTGAAACGCGCCGCGGCGGCGCCGTCGATCACGCGGTGGTCGTAGCTCAGCGACAGCGGCAGCATCAGCCGCGGCTGGAACTGCTTGCCGTCCCAGACCGGCTTCATCGACGACTTCGACACGCCCAGGATCGCGACTTCCGGCGCGTTGACGATCGGCGTGAACGCGGTGCCGCCGATGCCGCCGAGCGAGCTGATCGAGAAGCAGCCGCCCGACATGTCGGCCGGGCCGAGCTTGCCATCGCGCGCCTTCTTCGCCAGTTCGCCGGTTTCCTGGGCGATCTGGATCACGCCCTTGCGGTCCACGTCGCGCACCACCGGCACCACCAGCCCGTTGGGCGTATCTGCGGCGAAGCCGATGTGGAAGTACTTCTTGAGCGTCAGCGTCTCGCCCGAGGCATCGAGCGAGGCGTTGAAGTCGGGGAACTTCTTCAGCGCATTGGCGCTGGCCTTGATCAGGAACGCCAGCATGGTGAGCTTGATGCCGGCCTTCTCGTTTTCCTTGTTGAGCGCGACGCGCAGCGCCTCGAGTTCGGTGATATCGGCGTCGTCGTGCTGGGTGACGTGCGGGATCATCGCCCAGTTGCGCGCGAGGTTGGCACCGGAGATCCTCTTGATCCTCGGCAGCGGCCGCTCCTCGATCTCGCCGAACTTCGAGAAGTCCACCTTCGGCCAGGGCAGCAGGCTCAGGCCCGCGCCACCGCCGGCGGCGACGCCCGGAGCGGCGGCACCGCCCGCCAGCGCGCCCTTGACGAACTTCTGCACGTCCTCGCGGGTGATGCGTCCACCCTTCTCCGTACCGGTGACCCGCGACAGGTCCACGCCGAGTTCGCGGGCGAACAGGCGCACCGCGGGACTCGCGTACGGCACCTTGCCGGGGATCAGCGCGTCGGCTTCGAACCGCACCGGTGGCTGCCCGGGCGCCGGCGCGTGGCTGGCCTGGGCGTCGATGGACGCCTGCGCCAGGCGGTCCGGACGATCGCCGACCGCCACCGGCTCGACCACCGGGTCGGGCTCCTTGGCCCGCGCCGGCACCGGCCCGGCCGCCGCGGGCGCCTTCGCCGCGGGCTTCGCCTCGGCGTCGGCATCGGCGCCGGCGGCTTCGATCACCGCCACCACCCCGCCTTCGGACAACGTATCGCCGACCTTGACCCGGAGTTCGCGCACCACGCCGGCATGGGCCGACGGCACTTCCATCGTGGCCTTGTCCGACTCCAGCGTGACCAGGCCCTGGTCCTTGGCCACCGTGTCGCCGACCGCGACCAGCACCTCGATGACGGGGACATCGTCGTAACCGCCGATATCGGGGACGAGGGATTCTTTGAGGTCGGCCATACGGCCCTCTCCAGGCGCAAGGGGATTCCTATTGTGGCGGCATGGCTCGCTTGCCGCCAACCGCCGGCTTGCGCGAGCCGCGGCCTCGCCGGCGCCGGATCGACGCAGGTCGCGCGAACCGCGGCCTTTGCCGCGTGATTCGCCGCTTCTGGGACCGCGCAGCGTCGCCACGATACTGCAGCGCACTGTCGTGCCCGCGCGGCCGCGCTGCGCATGGTTGCCGATGCAAGCGTGTGCGGACGGGTGGATGCGGCAGCAGGTTTTTTCACATCCGCGCAGCGATTCGCGTGATGAATGCGTCGACGCACGCGCGCCAGCCCGCGCCGCCACACGCCTCGCAGCGGTCGACGGCGCCATGCCCTCCGCACGCCGTCAATCACGGCACTGAATGCAGCCTCGACGGTCGGCGCGGGCTGCCGCCACGCAAGGGCATGCGTTCATCCACGCGTGCCTAGGGTAGGCGCCGCCCACCTCAAGGGCGAACACAGAAAACCACTGAGGAGTCCCCCATGCAGTCCATGCGTCTTTACGGTCTTTCCGCCGCCATCGCCGCCCTCCTGGTCGCCCCGTCCGCGTTCGCGCAGGATGCCGACACCGCCTCCGGCAAGCGCTTCTCCGTGGTCGGCAGCGCCACCATCCTCGAACCCGATTCCGATCCGCTGGGTGCAGACGTCGATGGCGACGTGGCGCCGACGCTGAGCGCGACCTGGCACGTCAACGACAACATCGGCGTCGAACTCTGGGGCGCGGCCGACAAGTTCAACCACCGCGTGCGCGGCGCCAGCGGCAACATCGGCACGGTCGAGGCGCAGCCGATCGCGCTGAGCGGCCAGTACCACTTCGGCGCCGCGGACAACACCTTCCGTCCGTTCCTGGGCCTGGGCTACCACCAGACCAACATCAGCAACGAGTCGATCGGCAGCGGCGAACACGTCGGCATGACCACGCCCAAGGGCGCGATCGGCACCGCCGGCGTGGACATCAACATCAACCCGACCTGGTTCGCCCGCGTCGATGCGCGCTACCTGGACGGTGACGCGGATGTCAAGGTCGCCGGCGACACGGTGGAACGCGATGTCGGCTTCGATCCCTGGACGATCGGGTTCGGCGTCGGCGCACGCTTCTGATCCACCGATCCTCAGAGCACGGCAAGGCGACGGACCCGCAAGGGTCCGTCGTCGTGTGCGGCGCAGGCAGTCGCGCCGGTGCGGTGTCAGCGGCGGCGCAACATCCCCAGCCTGCGCAGCTTGCGGCGCAGGCCCAGGGCGAAGGCCAGGTGATAGCCCAGCAGCAGGGCGCCGATCGCCCACAGGCTGGCCGGTTGCGCCAGCCACGGCCACGGCACCGGGGCCGGCACGCCTTCCCAGGCGCGGTGCCACGCCTGCCACCCTGCCAGGGCCACGCGCGCGGCCACCAGCAGGGTCAGCGCGAGTACCAGCCAGGCATTGGCGGTGTAGTACAGCTGGCCGTTGCCGGCTTCGAACCGCGCCAGCCACAGCCCCAGCGTCCCCACCCCGATCCCGGCCAGCAGGCCGGCGCCAGCATTCCAGGCCGCGTCATCGATCCAGATCGCGGCCACCATCGCGGCGGCCAGCAACAGCAGCGACGACAGCAGCAGGCCGGCGGCATTGAGCGTCACCCAGCCCGGCCGAGCGCGCCTGCGTGCGCGACCGACGCGGTAACGCTGCCACAGACCGAGCGGCCACAGCAGCAACAGCATGGCCAGCAGCGACAGCAGCAGCGCGGGAATCAGCAGCAGCGGCATGGCGGGACCCTCAGGGCGGCGGCGTCTGCGCGATCCCGCTGTCGCGCGCGCCGCCGACCGCGCGCTCGCGCCGGATCAGGTACAGGCCGCTGGCGACGATGATCGCCGCACCCAGCCAGGTCATGCCGTCGGGCAGGGTCTGCCACACCGCCAGGTCCAGCAGCACCACCCACAGCAGCGCCGCGTATTCGAGCGGCGCGATCTGGCTGGCCTCGCCAAAGCGGAACGCATGGGTGAGCGCCACCTGGCCCAGCGCCCCGCTCACCCCGACCACGCCGATCACCCACAGGTGCTCCGCCTGCACCGGCCGCCAGTCGAAGGCCGCGACCGCACCGGCGAACACCCCCAGCAATACCAGGAACCAGAACACCATCGCCTCGGGGCTGTCGCGCAGCGCCAGCTTGCGCACGGTGATCGCGGCGATGGAGTAGCACAGCGCCGCCGCCACCACCACCAGTCCCGCCGCCGTGGCCACGCCATCGCCGGTCGGCCGCAGCACCACCAGTACGCCGGCCAGGCCCACGCAGATCGCGGTCCAGCGGCGCGGGCCGACCTTCTCGCCCAGCAGCGGCACGGCCAGTGCGGTGATCATCAGCGGCGCCACGAACACGATGGCGTAGGCGGTCGACAGCGGCATCCGCGCCAGGCCATAGACGAAGCCGACCATCATCCCCACGCTCAGCAGGCCGCGCAGCACGTGCAGCGGCCAGTGCACCCGCAGCAGGCTGCCGCCGCGGCCACGCGCCACGATCCACACCGCCACCAGCGGCAGCGCCGACAGGCTGCGCAGGGTCGCCACCTGGAACGGCGGATAGTGGTCCGAGAGCCACTTCATGCCCGCGTCCATGAACGCGAACATCAGGCCGGCGGCGAGCATCCACGCCGCCGCCGTGCCCGGTCGCAGGCCGGCCGGGGGCGTCATCAGCGGGCCAGGCTGGCGGTGTCGATCACGAAACGGTAGCGCACGTCGCCGCGCAGCATCCGCTCGTAGGCCTCGTTGACCTGCTCGACCGCGATCAGCTCGATGTCCGCGGCAATGCCGTGCACGGCGCAGAAGTCCAGCATCTGCTGGGTTTCGGCGATGCCGCCGATCATCGAGCCGGCGATGCGGCGGCGCTTGGACACCAGCGGAAACGCCGACAGCGGCGACGGCTCGGGGATGCCCAGCAGCACCAGCGTGCCATCGACCTTGAGCAGGCCCAGGCAGGCGTTGTAGTCGTGCGGCGCGGACACCGTGTCGAGGATCAGGTCGAACTGGCGCGCATGGCTCTTGAAGGCGCGGCCGTCGCCGGTGGTGGCGAAATCCTGCGCGCCCAGCGCCAGCGCGTCGGCGCGCTTGGATTCGCTGGTGCTGAGCACGGTGACCTCGGCGCCCATCGCCACCGCCAGCTTCACCGCCATGTGGCCCAGCCCGCCCAGGCCCATCACCGCCACCCGGTGGCCGGCGACCACGCCGAAATGGCGCAGCGGCGACCACGTGGTGACGCCGGCGCACAGCAGCGGCGCGGCCCGGTCGAGCGGGATGCCGTCGGGGATCCGCAGCACGTAGTCCTGGTCGACCACGATCCGCGTCGAATAGCCGCCGTAGGTCGGCGCGCCGCTGCTGCGTTCGTGCGAGTTGTAGGTGGCGGTCATGCCCTCGTCGCAGTACTGCTGCTGCCCGGCGCGGCACTGCGGACAGGCCCGGCAGGAGTCGACGAAGCAGCCCACCCCGACCGCGTCGCCGACCGCGTAACGGTCGACCGCGGCCCCGGTCGCCGAGACCCGGCCGATGATCTCGTGGCCCGGCACCATGGGAAACAGCGAGGCGCCCCATTCGTCCCGGACCAGGTGGATGTCGGTATGGCAGACGCCGCAGTAGAGGATGTCGATCTGCACGTCGCGCGGACCGGGCTGGCGACGCTCGATCGCGAAGGGCGCCAGCGGCGAACCGGCGGCCTGGGCGGCATAGGCGGGGATCATGGAGGGGGCCTGGCGGAAGGGTCGATGCGCATGATGCCGCATCCGCCGCCGCCTCAGCCGGCCTCCAGCACGTGTCCCAGGCCGGTCGCGTCGATCTCGGCCACGGCCGTCGCCAGCGCCGCCGGATCGGTGCCGCCGACGAAGCCGATGCGGAAATGCACCTCGCCTGCCGGCGTGCGCGAGGAGTGGATCGATTCCAGGCTGACGCCGTGGCGTTCGAACACGTGCAGCAGCGCGCGCAGCGATCCGGGCCGGTCCTGGGGGAGGTGGACGCTGGCGTAGCGCCGGGTCACCAGGTCGGCCAGCAGGTAGCCGACCCGCTCGTAGGCGTAGCTGCCTTCGTCCAGCGCCTGCTGGCCGAAGACCTCGCGGCTGTGCAGGAAGCGTTCGCGGAACCGCGCCCGCGCCGCGTCGTCGCCCTGGCGCACCAGGCCACGCAGCTCGGTGAACTGCGCCAGCAGCCGGTCCAGCACCTCGGCCGCATGGCGGTTGCCGAACTGGATCTCCTCGTAGATCGCCGGGTTGAGCGAGAGGATGCGCGCGGCGATGGCGGCATCGAGCTCGAACGACGCCGAACGGAACGGCAGGATCGCCCGCAGCCCGCCCAGGTCTTCGGCGTATTCGCCCAGCACGCCGGCCTGGGCCAGGTGCGAGGCATGCACCATCGCCTGCACCAGCGCCATCATCCGGTCGTGGCGTTCGGCGCTGGCGTGCACGTACTCGCCTTCCAGCGCGTCGAGCAGCACCTGCAGCCACGGCCGCCAGCGCTCCAGCCGCGACTCGCACACCACCACCACCCGGCCCTTGAGCGTGGGCGCCTTGGGCGGCGCGGTCATCGGATGCAGCCCGGCCACCTCCGCCCGCGAACGCAGCATCGCCTCGGTCGGCGCCTGCTTGATCGAGGTGATGTCCAGCCACAGCCGCCCGGCTTCGCGGCCGGCCGAGCGCCGCACGTAATCGTCGATCACCTCCGTCGTCTGCCGGATCGGGGTGGCGAACAGCAGCACGTCGGCGTGCTCGAGCAGGGTTTCGGGCGTGTCGCTGCCCGGATCGCCGGGATCGTGGCCGAGCACGCGCAGGCCCATGCGCCGCTCGAAGAAGCCGCGCAGCCAGCGGCCGTAGGTGCCGGCGCTGCCGACGATGGCGATGGTGGGGGATGGGGTCACGCGATCCGGGCCTGCGCCGCACAAGCGCGACACGGTAAGGGCTGACGCAGGCGCGCGCATCCGTTGCTTGCGCAACCTTGGGGTAACCTATCGATGGCCGGCCCGGTTCCGTGATCGCCGTGCTGCCGCAGCGGCAGCCTGCAAGATGCGCGCCGGGCCAGCGCCGCAGCCACGACCACGGCGACCGGCGCCGCCGCCCCCTCCACTTCCTTCCGGAGCGCCATGCCTTCCTTCGACATCGTTTCCGAAGTCGACACCCATGAGCTGATCAACGCCGTCGACCAGGCCAACCGCGAACTCACCACGCGCTTCGACTTCAAGGGCGTGGACGCGAAATTCGTGCGCGAGGACGCGGTGATCACCCAGTCCGCGCCGAGCGAGTTCCAGCTGCAGCAGATGACCGACATCCTGCGCGCCCGCCTGATCGCGCGGAAGATCGACGCGCGCTGCCTGGAGTTCGGCGATGTCGACACCAACGTCGCCGGCGCGCGGCAGAAGGTGACGGTGCGCCAGGGCATCGAGCGCGAGCTGGCCAAGAAGATCCAGGGCAAGCTCAAGGACGCCAAGCTCAAGGTCGACAGCCAGATCAACGGCGACAAGTTGCGCGTGACCGGCAAGAAGCGCGACGACCTGCAGGCCGCGATGGCGCTGCTGCGCGGCGAGGACTTCGAGCTGCCGCTGCAGTTCGACAACTTCCGTGACTGACGGCCCGCACGACGCCGCGCAGGTCGAGCGCGAGGTGCGCAGCTGGCTGGAGCGCGCGGTGATCGGCCTGAACCTGTGCCCGTTCGCCAAGGCGGTGTACGCCAAGGACCAGGTGCGCATCGTGGTCAGCGACGCCAGCACCGAGCGCGCCCTGCTCGAACAGCTGGGCGAGGAGCTGGCGCTGCTGCGCGACACGCCGGCCGAGTCCATCGACACCACCCTGCTGGTGCATCCGCAGGTGCTGGGCGATTTCCTGGCCTACAACGAGTTCCTCGGCGACGCCGACGCGCTGGTGGAGGCGCTGGAACTCGACGGCGTGCTGCAGGTGGCGAGTTTCCATCCCGACTACCAGTTCGCCGACAGCGCGCCGGACGACGTCGAGAACCTGACCAACCGCGCGCCCTACCCGATCCTGCACCTGCTGCGCGAGGCCAGCGTGGACCGCGCGGTGGAGGCCTATCCGGAGCCGGACGCGATCATCGAGCGCAACATCGCCACGGTGCGCGCGCTCGGCCTCGAGGGCTGGCGGGCGCTGCTTGACGGAAGCGATGCGCAGGCAGCCGACGGGGCAGCCACGGCTCAGTAAGCCGCCGCGCCGCAGCACGCCGGCGCCCTCCGCGCATTCTGTGGGAGCGACCTTGGTCGCGAACGCCTTTCGCGCGCAAGCGCGCTCCCACAGGGCAACCTCAGGCGCGCTGAGGCGCTGCGGCCGCCTCCAGCAGCCGCTGCGCATGCGCCAGCGACGCCACGATCCGGTGCCCCAGCGCGCGCAGTGCCGCGTCGGGTTCGACCATGTCGGGCACCTGCACCGGCAGCATGCCGGCCGCCAGCGCGGCGCGCACGCCGGCGGGCGAATCCTCCAGCACCAGGCAGCGCGCGGGTTCGACCTCGAGCCTCGCCGCCGCGAGCAGGTAGACATCCGGCGCCGGCTTGGGCCGGGCCACGTCGCTGCTGGTGCAGACCGCGTGGAAGCGATCCAGCAGGCCGGCACGCTGCAGCTTGCGCAGCGCCAGCGGCCGCCGGGTGGAGGTGGCGACCGCGCGCGGCATGCCGCGCCCCTCCAGCCAGTCCAGCAGGGCGACGATGCCGGGACGGTGCGGCATGCCGGCCTCGACCACGGCCTCGTACAGCGTGTCGGCCTGCGCCAGCATCGCCTCCGCCGCCTCGCCGCCCAGCCGCTGCGACAGGATCTGCCGGCAGGCGTCCTCGCCGGTTCCCACCAGCGACAGCCACAGCGACGGCGGCAGCGCGTGGCCGGCCTCGGCAGCGGCGCGGGCCATGCAGTCGGTGATCGCGCGTTCGCTGTCGAGCATCAGCCCGTCCATGTCGAACACGACCGCGTCGGGCAGGAACGGCAGCGGTTCGACCGGGTTCACGGCGCCGGGGCGCCGAACAGCTGCGCCAGGTCGGCGGCCTCCAGCAGCCGCCACTGTCCCTCCGCCAGGTCGCCGAGCCCCAGGCCGCCCACGCGCGAGCGATGCAGCGCCTGCACGTGGTTGCCCACCGCCGCGAACATGCGCCGCACCTGGTGGTAGCGCCCCTCGGTGAGGGTCAGGCGCGCATGCGTGGCGTCGACCACCTCAAGTACGGCCGGGCGCAGCGGCGTCTTCTCCGATTCCAGCATCATCGTGCCGCTGGCGAACAGCGCCGCCTCATCGCCGCGCAGCGGCTGCGCGAGCGTGGCCTCGTAGACCTTGGGCAGGCTCGACCTGGGGGAAATGATCCGGTGCAGCAGCTGGCCGTCGTCGGTCATCAGCAGCAGCCCGCTGGTGTCGCGGTCGAGCCGGCCGACCGTGGACAGCACCGGGTCGCGCAGGCGGAAGCGCGGCGGCAGCAGGTCGTGGACCAGGCGGCCGGGGTCCTTCGTCGAGCATGTGCAGCCGACCGGCTTGTGCAGCATCAGCACCATGCCGGGTGCCGGGTCGAGCGGCTCGCCGTCGATGCGCACGGCCTCGTGCGCGGCGCGGTCGTCGGCATACAGCACCTCGCCGCCGGCATCGGTGATGCGCCCTTCGCGGAACATCCACTGCACGTCGCGGCGGCTGCCGTAGCCGAGGTTGGCGATGTAGCGGAGCAGCTTCATCGCGCGCCGCCCGGTTGCGCGGGCGGCACGCGGCCGCAGCGGCAGCGCCGGGCCCCCACGCTCAACGCCCCTTCACCGCGGTGATGACCTTGAAGCCGCCTTCCTGCGCCACGTCGCGCAGCTGCGTGAACCTGGCGCCAAGCACCTCTTCGTACGGCAGCTGCCGGTTCGCGACCAGCCACAGCGTGCCGCCGGGTCGCAACGCCTCGGCGGCCGCGGCGATGAAGGCACGTCCGATCTCCGGCCGCGGCTCGCCGCGCAGGGCGTGGAAGGGTGGATTGCTGACGATGAAGTCGTAGCGTCGCGGCAGCCCGGCGGTGACGTCGTGCCAGAGGAAGTCCAGCGCCACCCGCGGCGCGTGCGCGGCCAGGTTGGCCCTGGCGCAGTCCAGCGCCCGCAGTTCGGCCTCGACCACGTCCAGCGCGGTCACGCCCGGGCAGCGCTCCAGCAGCTGCGTCGACAGATAGCCCCAGCCCGCGCCCAGGTCCGCGCCGTGGCCGGACAGCGTCGCCGGGAGCTGCCGCGCCAGCAGCGCCGACGCGGCGTCGACGCGGTCCCAGGCGAACACGCCGGGGCGGCTGAGATGACGGCCGTCCAGGATCGGCCGCGCCGCGTCCAGCCCCGCCCAGGTCGACGCCAGCGCCGCATCGGCGCGGTCCACGCCAGCCCAGAACACCCGGCACTTGTGCTTGCTCTGCACCGCGGCGCCGCCCAGCAGGGCCTCGAAGTCGGCCTGGCCGGAGCGCGCGCCAGCATCATTGGGCATGGCCGCGACGATGCTGCCGCCCGGCGCGGTGCGCGACAGCGCCTGGGCCAGCAGCGCGCGCGCCTCCTCGCGCTGGCGCGGCGGCAGCACCAGCACCAGCGGGAAGGCGTCGCTGCCCGCGGCCCGGGTGGGGAAGCCCGCGCGCTGCAGCGCATCGTGCTCGGGACGGAACGACTGCTCGCACACCAGGGTGCGCGGCGCATGCGTGTGCAGGGCCGCGCCGGTGCGGGCGCGCAGGAACAGCGCGCCGGCCTCCGGCCAGGCCAGCTGGCCGCTGGCGAAAGGCAGCATCAGGGCATCGAGGGCGGGATCGGACATCGGCACGGCAGCACGTCAGGGCGCACGATTCTAGCGGGCCGACGCCGCCGCGCCGCCCGCGGCGGCCGGCAACGGTCGCCATACGCGGTCTTGACCGCGCGGGAACATCCCAGCCCGCAGTCTGCCGGCAGGCACATCAAATGGAGAGGCGGCATGCGCGCACTGTTCGTCGGCGGCGTCATCGACAATGGCGAGCTCGACCTGGATGGCGGAGAGCCGCCGAAACACTACCCGCCCGAAACCGGCAGCGGCCAGCCGCGTTACCGGCTGCAGGCGGTGGGACGTGGCGACGACGGCATCGCCTGCGCGGTGTACGGCGCCCCGGATTTCGACCGGGCCGAGGTGAAGCGGATCAGCGACGAGCGCGACTACGCGCGCCGCTTCGAGGCCAATCTCGAGTTCCTGGACTGACGGCCGCACTGACCGCGGCGGTGCCGCTGCCCTGCCTACCGGACGCCCAGGCGGAGCAGCGCGCTGGGTCAGGCCGGGCCCGGGACCGGCTGGCCGGTTTCGCGCAGCCGTCGCGCCGCCTCGGGCAGCCACGACAGCAGCAGGCAGGCCGCGCCCAGCAGCGCCCACTGCGCCGCGCCGTCGCCCAAGGCGCCGCGGGCCAGCCGCCACCAGTCGCCGCCGAAGTAGGCAACCGTGGCCAGGGTGGCCAGCAGCAGCACCGCCAGCAGCCCGTCGAGCAAGGCGCGCTCGAACCGTGCATCGACGGCGGCGGGGGATGGGCCGGCCGCGGCCAGGGCCGCCACCTCAGCGGCAAAGCCGGGCGGCGGCTGCGACGCCGGCAGGCTGGCAAGCGCGCGCGCCAGCAGCGCGTCGGCGCGGTGGCCGGGCGAGGACAGGGCCTGCTCCTGGGCCAGCCAGTCGCGTTCGGCAACGGGTCCGGAGGCGGCGTGGCGGGGCGGGCGCGTATTCATGCGGCGAAAACTCCCAGGCTCGGTTCCAGCAGCTCGCGCAGGCGCTTGCGGCTGCGGAACAGGTGGCTCTTGATCGTACCGTCGGCAAGTCCGGTCACCCGTGAAATCTCGCCGATCGGCATGTCTTCCAGGTGGTACAGGGTGAGCAGCGTGCGCTGCAGCGGCGGCAGGCGCCCGATCGCGGCATGCAGCAGGCCGACCGCCTCGTCATCCGCGACCGCGGCTTCCAGGTCGAAGCCATCGCCCACCGTTTCGGCCAGCGACGGTCCCTCGTTCCCGGCGGGGGACTCGGCGATCGGGATGCGCTTCTTCTCCAGGTGCCGCTTGGCCACCGACCAGGCCACCTGCGCGATCCACGACTTCAGCGCGCTCTCGCCACGGTACTGGTGCAGGGCCTGGTGCACGCGCAGGAAGGCCTCCTGACACAGCTCGCGGGTGTCGTCGGGATGTCGCACCATGCGGTCGATCACATGCCAGCACAGGCCCTGGTATTCGCGCACCAGCCGTTCGAACGCGCCGGGCGCCCCGTCGAGCACCGCGGCCACCAGGGCCCGGTCGGCGGCGATCGCGTCGGTGGTCTCGGGGGTGTCGGGGGAAGCGGCCATCAGCGACAGGGATACGCCGGTCGCGCGAACGGTTGCAAGGCCGGAAAGGCGGGGGCCGCACCGGCGCTGCAACCGCGGCGCAAGCGCCCGTATCTCCTGTGACGAACCCACCGCCTTGCGCACCCACAGGAACCACTCATGGATATCGCCGTCTTCATCCCGATCACCCTGTTCGTCTGCATCTACCTGGCCATCCGGGCCGTGGTCGACGCCCGCGCCCGCAAACACATGGTCCAGTCGCACGGCTCGGAAGACATGCTGCGCACCCTGCTCGACGGCGAGGAGTCGCGCCGCCGCCATGCCTCGCTGCGCTGGGGCGTGATCCTGGTGGTCCTGGCCGCGGGATTCGCGGTGCTCGAGGCCGTGGACTGGAATGATCCTTCGCCGCTGATGTTCGCGATCCTGCTCGGCGCCACGGGCCTGGGCAACCTGGCCGCCTATGCGGTGACGCGCCGCCTGAAATGACCGGCCTGCGGCGGGCCGCGGCCGCGGCCCGCCCTGCCTTCAGACCACCTCCACACCGCATCTGCGACTTTGGTCGAGGCACGGAAGCGGTGCGCCGGCCACGCGGGCTGCCCGGCCGGCGCGCTTTTCCGCGATACTTGCGGGATTGTCCCGCGCAAGACGAGTCGTCCGTCCAGATGAAGGATTCCTTTACCTACGAGCAGCTCATCGCCTCCGGCGAGGGCAGCCTGTTCGGCCCCGACGCGGGCCGCCTGCCGCTGCCGCCGATGCTGATGTTCGACCGCATCACCCACATCGACGACGACGGCGGCGCCCACGGCCTGGGCCGGGTCGAGGCCGAACTCGACATCCGCTCGGACCTGTGGTTCTTCCAGTGCCACTTCAGCGGCGATCCGGTGATGCCCGGCTGCCTGGGCCTGGATGCGATGTGGCAGCTGGTGGGCTTCTACCTGACCTGGCAGAAACTGCCCGGCCGCGGCCGCGCGCTTGGCGCCGGCGAGGTGAAGTTCACCGGCGAGGTCGGTCCGGAGGCGAAGCTGGTGCGCTACGAGATCGACATCAAGCGCGTCATCAAGCGCAAGCTGATCCTGGCCGTCGCCGATGCGCGCATGTACTGCGATGGCGCCGAGATCTACACCGCCAGCGACCTGCGCGTGGGCCTGTTCCAGCGGGAAGGCGCGGCATGAGCCTGGCGCTTGGCCCCCGCCGCGTGGTGATCACCGGGGCGGGCATCGTCTCGTGCCTGGGCAACGACCTGGAGACCGTCGCCAGCGCGCTGCGCGAAGGGCGCTCGGGCATCCGTTTCGACCAAGGCTTCGCCGACAAGGGCCTGCGCAGCCAGGTGTCCGGCATGCCCCAGGTCGACCTGGAGGCGCTCATCGACCGCAAGCTGCGCCGCTTCATGGGCGACGCGGCGGCCTACGCCTACCTGGCGCTGCGCGATGCGATCGCGCAGTCCGGGCTGGACGAGGCGCAGGTGTCCAATCCGCGCACCGGCCTGATCATGGGCTCGGGCGGCGGTTCGCCGACCAACCAGATCGAATCGGCCGACACCCTGCGCGAGCGCGGCATCCGCCGCATTGGCCCCTACCAGGTCACCCGCACGATGAGTTCGACCGTATCGGCCTGCCTGGCCACGGCGTTCGGCATCAAGGGCCTGAACTATTCGATTTCCTCGGCCTGCGCGACCTCCGCGCACTGCATCGGCGTGGCCGCGCAGCAGATCCAGGCAGGGCTGCAGGACGTGGTGTTCGCCGGCGGCGGCGAGGAATCCAGCTGGGGCATGGCCATGCTGTTCGACGGCATGGGCGCGCTGTCCACGAAGTACAACGACACGCCCGAACGCGCCTCGCGCCCCTACGACATCGACCGCGACGGCTTCGTCATCGCCGGCGGCGGCGGCGCGCTGGTGCTCGAGAGCCTCGAGCATGCGCAGGCGCGCGGCGCCACGATCCTGGGCGAACTGGTGGGCTTTGGCGCCAGCTCCGACGGCGAAGACATGGTCGCGCCCTCGGGCGACGGCGCCATCGCCTGCATGCGGCTGGCCATCGAAGGCCTGGACGGGGACATCGACTACGTCAACACGCACGGCACCTCGACCCCGGTCGGTGATGTCGCCGAGCTGCGGGCGATGCGGGCGGTGTTCGGCGACGCGGTGCCGCCGTTCTCCTCGACCAAGTCGCTCACCGGCCATTCGCTGGGCGCGACCAGCGTGCACGAGGCGATCTTCTGCCTGCTGATGCTGCAGCGCGGCTTCATCGCCGGCTCGATCAACGTCGACAACGTGGATCCGGAAGCGGCCGACCTGCCGCTGGTGCGCGAAAGCCGCGACGCGCCGCTGCGCACCGCGCTGTCCAACAGCTTCGGCTTCGGCGGCACCAACGCGAGCCTGGTGCTGCGCCGCTGGGGCGACTGATCCACGGCGATCGTCGTGGCGCAACGACGGCCGGAACGCCGGCCGTCAGCCCTCGCCGGTCACCACGATCCGCGCGTCGCCGACCTCCACCGCCTGCCCCGCGCGGATCTTGCAGGTCTTGCGCAATTCCACCGCGCCATCCACGCGCACCGCGCCGCTGGCCACCAGCGCCTTGCCGGCGCCGCCGCTGTCGACCAGGTCGCACAGCTTGAGCAGCTGGTTGAGTTCGACGAACCCGCCTTCGAGCTGGAATCCGATCTCGCGCACGCACTTCTCCTGGTCCATGGGCCGCCGTGTGGCGGCCCGATCTCCATTGTCCCGCAGGCAGCCCGTCCGACCCTGGCGCGGGCGCGCGCCCGTCGATTGCGACGCCAGCAAGCGCAGCCGCGCGTCCTGCCTAGCCCTGCAGCTCGCGCAGCGTCGCCGACGGCGGCGCGTCCAGCACCCGCCGCGTGGCGAACAGGCCCGCCAGCACCGTCATCGCCATGCCGAGCGCGCCGCCGACCAGCGCCAGCGACCAGTTGGCCCGCCACGGCAGGTCGAACACCTGCACCGCGATCACGCCCGACAACACCGAGGCGGCGATCGCCGCCACCAGTCCCGACAGCAGCCCGATCGCGGCGAACTCGGACACCTGCGCCATGCGCAGCTGCGCGCGGCGGCCACCCAGCGCGCGCATGACCCCGCCCTCGAGCAGGCGTTCGTCCTGGCTGGCGCTCACCGCCGCCAGGAGCACCAGCACGCCGGCCAGCAACGAGAACCAGAACACCACCTGCACCACGGTCGAGACCTGGTCGGCGGTGGAGCGCACCTGCGCCAGCACCGCATCGACGTCGATCACCGACAGGTTGGGGAAGCGCTGCACCAGCTCGGCGGTGAAGCGCGGCTGCGAGGCGGGCACCTGCACCGCGGTGATGTGGCTGGCCGGATAACCGTCGAGCGCGCCGGGCGAGGCCAGCACGAAGAAGTTGGGCTGGAAGCTCTCCCACTCCACGCTGCGCAGGCTGGTGATCGGCGCCTCGAAACGCTGCCCGGCGATATCGAAGGCGATGCGGTCGCCGATCTCCCAGCCCAGCCCCTTGGCGAAGTTTTCCTCCACCGACAGTTCCGGCGTCGCCGGCACGGCGGTCCAGAAGGTCCCCGCGGTGACCTTGTTGTCCTCGCGCAGCGCGTCGGCCATCGACAGGTTGAACTCGCGTTCGGCGCGCCGCTGCGCCTGGCGATCCTCGTCCTCGTCGCCGCTGCGGCCGACGTAGTCGGCGCCGCTCGCCGGTTCGCCATTGCGTTCGACCAGGCGCGCCCGGACCATCGGGAACAGCACCGGTTCGGCAACCCCGCGTTCGGCGATGAACGCGCGCACCGGATCGATCTGGTCGGACTGCACGTTGATGATGAAGCGGTTTGGCGCATCCTGCGCCAGCGCGAGCTGCCAGCGGTCGAGCAGGTCGGTGCGCACGAAGGTCAACAGCAGCAGCGCCATCAGCCCCAGGCCCAGCGCGCTGACCTGGGCGATCGACGTCCCCGCACGACGGCTGACGTTGGCCAGGCCATAGCGCAGCGCGCCGCGCAGCCGCGTGCGCAGGCGCCGCACCAGCAGGATCAGGCCCCAGGCCATCAACGCCAGCACCGCCAGCGTCGCCACGATGCCGACCAGCATCGCCGTGGCCAGCGTGGCCGAACCGGCCTGCCACCACAGCAATGCGGCCAGTCCGCCGAACCCGGCCAGGGCGACGATCCACGCGGACGGCTCGACACCATCCAGGTCGCGGCGCAGCACCCGCAGCGCGGGCACGCGCCGCAGCGCCAGGACCGGCGGTGCGCCGAAGGCCAGCAGCACCACCAGGCCGACCCCGTAGCCGCGCAACGCCGGCCACAGGCTGGCCGGCGGGATCTCGACCTTGAGGGCCTGCGCCAGCCAGCCGGCCACCGACCATTGCAGCGCGAACGCGATCGCCACGCCCACGCTGCAGGCGACCAGGCCGAGCAGCAGCAGCTCGCCGACGTGGATGCCCACCAGGGTGCGCTGCTGCGCGCCGAGGCAACGCATCACCGCCACGCCGGAGAGGTGCCGCTCGCTGTGCCTGCGCGCGGCCATGGCGACGGCGACCGCCGCCAGCACCACCGAGACCAGTGCGGCGAGGCCCAGGAAGCGTCCGGCACGATCCAGCGCCGAGCGCACTTCCGGGCGCGCGTCGGTGATGGTCTCGATGCGCTGGCCGCGACCGAGGTTTTCCTTGGCGACGGTGGCGAAGCGCTCCACGGCCGCGGCATCGCCGGCCACCACCAGCCGGTAGCGGATCCGGCTGCCTTCCTGCACCAGGCCCGTGGAGTCAAGGTCGGCGAGGTTGAGGAAGGCCTTGGGCGCGACGTTGAAGTAGTCGATCGAGGCGTCGGGCTCCTGCAGCACCAGCGCGGCCAAGCGGAACTCGCGGGTGCCGATGCCGACGCTGTCGCCGATGCGCGCGCCCAGCGTGTCGGCGCCGGCGCGGCTAAGCCACAGCGTGCCCGGCTCGGGCACCGCGGCGGCATCGCGCTCCACGCCCGCGCCATCGGCGATCCGGAACGTCCCGCGCAGCGGAAAGCCTTCGCCCAGCGCGCGCAGGTCGCCCAGCCGCAGCTGCGCCTCGCCGCCCGCGCCGACGCGGATCATGCTGTCCAGTTCGACCGTCTGCGTGCGCTGCAGACCGGGCGCATCGGCGGCGGCGTCGATCACACCGGCGATCGGCGCATCGCCGCGCACCAGCGCGTCGCCGCCAAGCAGGCGGTTGGCCTCCATCGCCAGCGCGCGGCCGGCGCGATCGGTGACGAAGCCCACCGAGCTCACCGCCACCACCGCCAGCACCAGCGCGGCGAACAGGATGCGGATGTCGCCGGCCTTGATGTCGCGGCGCAGCTGGCGCCAGGCCAGGGCAAGAGTCCTCATGCGCCGCTCAGCCGCGGTCGTCGGCGACGAGCCGACCGCTGTCGAGACGCAGGGTGCGGTGGCAGCGCGCGGCGAGGTGGTCGTCGTGCGTCACCAACACCAGGGTGGTGCCGGCATCGGCATTCATCGCGAACAGCAGGTCGATGATCGCCTGCCCGGTCCCGGTATCGAGGTTGCCGGTGGGTTCGTCGGCGAACAGCAGCGAGGGCCGGGTCACGAATGCGCGCGCCAGCGCCACGCGCTGCTGCTCGCCGCCGGACAGCTGCCGCGGATAGTGTCCCAGGCGTTCGCCGAGCCCGACCTTGCCCAGCATCGCGCGCGCCGGCGCCTGCGCATCGGCGTCGCCGCGCAGTTCCAGCGGCAGCATCACGTTCTCCAGCGCGGTGAGCGAGGGCAGCAGCTGGAAGTTCTGGAACACGAAGCCGACCTTCTCGCCGCGCACCCGCGCGCGACCGTCCTCGTCCAGCGCCGAGATCGATTCGCCGTCCAGTGCGACGCTGCCGGTCGAAGGCGTGTCCAGCCCGGCCAGCAGCGACAGCAGGGTGCTCTTGCCCGAACCCGAGGCGCCGACGATGGCGACCACCTCGCCACGCGCGACCTCGAAGCCGACGCCGTCGAGAATGGTCAGCGGGCCGGAGGGCAGCGCCACGCGCTTGCCCAACCCCTGCACGCGCAGGGCGGGCAGCTGGACACGGGCGGCGGGGTCGGCGGCAAGGGGCGCGGTGGCGTCGGCCATGTTCATTCCGGATTGGTTATCTTGGATCGCAGGCACAGCTCAGGTGCGGCGAATGAGGATCGGGTCGATGCAGCAGGTCGCGACACACACCGGGCAGCCCCCGGCGCAACCCGGGGCAACGTCCCGGCGACGCCCGCGCGGCGCGATCTTCCGCATCCTGCACGCCCTGGGCGCATGGACGCGGGCAGACCGCCCGCACGGCCGCGCGCAGCGGGATTCGGCGCGCACCGGCATTCCTTATGCGGGCAGTCGCGGGCCGATGCAATGGGCCATCGGTTTACTGGCCGCGCTGGTGCTGCTGCCCGCGTTCGCCCAGCCGGCACCGGCGACCGCGTCGCAGCCGCGCACCGTCCTGGTGATGGGCGACTCGTTGTCGGCCGGCTACGGCATGGCCGCGCACGAGGGCTGGGTGTCGCTGCTGGGCGAGCGGCTGGCGCGCGAACACCCCGGCTGGCGCGTGGTCAACGCCAGCATCAGCGGCGAGACGACGGCGGGCGGTTCCTCGCGCATCGTCGGCGAGGTGCTGCGCCACCGGCCGGCCGTGGTGGTGATCGCGCTGGGCGCCAACGACGGGCTGCGTGGCCTGCCGCTGCGCGAGGCGCGACGCAACCTGGCGCGCATGATCGGTGCCTCCCGGCACGTCGGCGCGAAGGTGCTGCTGGTCGGCATGCGCATGCCACCCAACCTGGGCGAGGACTACACGCGCGGCTTCGAGCGCAACTATCGCGAACTGGCGGCACTGTTCGACACCGCGCTGCTGCCGTTCCTGCTCGATCCGATCGCGCTCGACCGCAACGCCTTCCAAGACGACAACCTGCACCCGACGGTCGAGGCCCAGGAGAAGCTGCTCGACCACGTCTGGCCGGCGCTGGAGCCGCTGCTCGACCGCGCTGGCCCGCGCTGAACGCGGGGCGGGGCGCATCGCAAGGCGGCTCGGAAGGCGGTCTTCGGATCCCCAGCGTTTCGGCTATCGGGGTTGCCACCGGCGCGACCGGCGCGTTGTCGTGGACGGGGCGGAACGACGCCGGACATGGGCGGCATGCGTCGCGCACGCGCAGGCAGGTGCGGCCCGAGGCCCATCGGCCGACCCGGCTCGCGCTGCGGAAGGCATCGGTGCGGAAGGCATCACTGCGCTTTTTGTCCATGGCGGCGCGCCAGCCCTTCTGGGCAGACCGGTCGGTCGATCACATCCATGTGCGCCGGCGCGCGGCAGCTCAGCGCACCGTGCCGCCCAGCATCGGATACGGGTTGAGCGGCGTGCCGGTCCACCATTGCCGCTCCGGGGTCAGCGCGAATACGGCGAAGTGCAGATGCGGCGCGGCCGGATCGGCGTTGCCGCTGCTGCCGACGTAGCCGATCACCTGGCCGCGCGTCACGGCCGCGCCCTCGGACAGGCCCGGCGCATAGGACTGCAGGTGCGCGTAGTAGTAGCACCAGCGGCCGGAAGGTTCGAACTGGTAGATGGTCAGCCCGCCGCGCTCGCTGTCGAACAGCTTTTCGACGCGGCCATCGGCCACCGCCAGCACCGGCGTGCCGGCGGGGGCCATGATGTCCAGCGCCTCGTGCCGGCGCTCGCTGCCGCGCGCATCGTCGAAGGTGTCGTCCAGATCCCGGGCGCGCACGCCCTGCACCGGCACCAGCAGATTCGCCGGCGCGGCTGGATCGTTCGCGGCGACTGCCGGCGCCGCCGGGTCGGCCGGCTCCAGGACGCCTCCGGCATCGGGCGCGGACTGCACCGGCGCCGACGCGGGCGCGGCGTCGGGCGTGGTCGCGGGGACGGGCGCGTCTGGCGCGGCCACCGTCGGCACCGGACTCCGTTGCCAGGACCATCCCCGGTCATCGCGCAGCAGCCACCAGCCCGCATTGGCGAGCAGCAACAGCAGCGCCGCGACACTCAGCCAGCGCATCGGGCCGGTCTCATTCCTGCAGCAGGACGCGGGTGCCCGCCTGGACCGCGCCGGCCACCGCCCGCGCGGACCAGTTGGTCAGGCGGATGCAGCCATGCGACTGGGTCTTGCCGATCCGGGCCGGCTCGGGCGTGCCGTGGATGCCGTAGTGCGGCTTGGACAGGTCGATCCACACGCTGCCCACCGGATTGTTGGGCCCCGGCGGCAAAGTGGCCTTGGCGTGCGCGGGATCGGCATCCCAGAACAGGTCCGGGTTGTAGTGGAAGGTCGGATCCGGAGCCACCGCCTCCACCTTCCATTCGCCAACCGGGAGCGGATCGTGTTCGCTGCCGGTCGACGCGGGGAACTGCGCATAGACCTTGCCCGAGCCGTCCTGCAGCCGCAGCACCGAGTCGGAGCCGTCGACCACCACCGTCGCCGCGGCCGGCAGCTCGGGCAGGCCGGCGACGTTGGGCACCACCAGTTCGGTACCCGCGGCGAGCGCCTTGCCCGGATTGAGGCGCGCGATCAGGTCCGGCGAAGCGTGGAATTTCTCCCCCAGCGCCTCTTCCACGGAGGTATGGCCGAGGGCGTCGAGCTTGGCCTTCTCCATCGCGTCGTCGGGAATCTCCTGGAAGGGGCCGGCCACGTCCTCGGCGGTGAGCGTGTAGGTCACGAGCGCGGGGGCGGCATCGGTCGCCAGCGCCTGCCACGTCGGTTCGTCCAGCTCGCCGCCTGGTTCCAGTCCCTTCGCGCGCTGGAAGGCGGCAATGGCGCGGCTGGTGTTGGTGCCGGCGCCGCCGTCGATCTCGCCGGGAGAGAAGCGGGCGCGTTCGAGCAGCACCTGCGCGCGCAGCAGGGCGGCGGGTCCGCTGCCGGTCGCGGCATTCACCGTGTCGGGTTCCAGTTTCGCGGCATCGTCGGCGGCGACTGCGGGCGCGATGGCCAGGCACAGCAGCAGGGCAAGCAGGGGCGAAGGCAGTCGGCTCATGCGAATGGGTCCGGCGTTGGGTCGGGCCGCATCATGGCGTGGCCACCTGCCTGCACGACGTGAACGCGGCGCACGGCCGGGGTCGTGGACGGTTAAGCCCGGCCGGCGCAGACTCTCGGTGTCCACCCCGGAGTCCCGCCATGAGCCGCGTCGCACGCCTGCTCCTGCTGGTCGTCGTCCTGCTGGCGACCGCCACCGTCACCGCAAAGACCCGCAACGTCACCGATCCCGACGCTCCGCGCAGCCTGCCGGCCGAAGGCCCGGTGCAGGTGCAGTGGACCGATCCGGGCGAGTTCAGCGACCTCAAGTTCAGCGGCAACCGCTGGCGCGCCGCGCAGGGCAACTGGGTCGAACAGCTGGCCGAACACCTGCGCGAATCGGCTCAGAAGCGGTTGCCCGCGGGCGAAAGGATGGAAGTGACCATCACCGACATCAAGCGCGCCGGGCGCTACGAGCCGTGGCACGGCATGCACCTGCAGGACGTGCGCTTCCTGCGCGACCACTACCCGCCGTCGATGGCGCTGGAGTTCAGGCATTACGACGCCAACAGCCAGCTGATCGCCGAGGGCACCCGAGAGATGCGCGACATCGGCTTCCTCACCACCGGTTCCAATCCAGGCGCGCGCGACAACCTGTACTACGAGAAGCGCATGATCGATGGCTGGGTGCGCGACGAACTGCGCCGGTCGGAAGTGGCGAGCCACTGAATCGAGGTTCGCGCCGTCGGCTAACAGCGCACGGCGTGGGGATGTGCATGCGGCGCCGGCCCTGGCCGAGGACGGCGAGGAACGCCTCGTTGCGCGAAGATGCGTCATTCGTCCCGCGAGGAAACGCCGCCGCATGACCGTCTATGTCGATGACGCCGTGACCCTGTGGCGCGGCCGGCGCTGGGCGCATCTGATGGCCGACACGCTCGACGAGCTGCACGCCTTCGCCGCCCGCCTAGGCATGCCTCGCCATGCCTTCCAGAACAAGACCAGCGGCGCGCACTACGACGTGACCGCGGAACTGCGCGAGCTGGCGATCGCGCTCGGTGCGCAACCCATCTCCCGCCACCGCGACCGCGTGCTGGTGCGCGCGGTGATCGCGCGCGCCCGGGCACAGGGACGCGGCGAGGCGCCCTGAACTGTCCGCTACAATCGCGGGCCCACATCGTCCAGTCCCACGCCCAACATGTCCGAGACGCCCCCCGACCGCCTCTGCAACGACCCGCGCAGCCCCCATTACCACGCCGCCTCGCTCGAGCGCGGCATCGGCGTGCGCTTCAAGGGCGTCGAGCGCCGCGACGTGGAGGAGTACTGCATCAGCGAAGGCTGGATCCGCGTCGCCGCCGGCAAGGCGCTGGATCGCCGCGGCCAACCGCTGACGATCAAGCTCAAGGGCGAGGTCGAAGCCTGGTACCTGCTGCCGCAGGCCGAGTAGCGCGCGCATCTTCCGCAGCGGTCCTGGACCGCGCGGTGGCATCGGCTCCGCGCACGCCACCGCGACCCGAAGCTGGCAAACTCGCCACAGGCCATACCGCAAGGACCCGACCGTGTCCGCATTCGACCTGACCCCGCCCGATCCCGCGCAGCGCGCCACGCTCGAAGCCGGCCTGGACGAGGCCGAACGCCGGGTGCTGCTGGCGCACGGCACCGAGGCGCCGTTCTGCGGCGTGTTCCTGGACAACAAGCGCGAGGGCGTCTATGCCTGCCGGCTGTGCGGACTGCCGCTGTTCCGCTCGGGCGCCAAGTTCGATTCCGGGACCGGCTGGCCGAGCTTCTTCGCGCCCTACGCGCCGGCGCACATCCGCTACGTGTCCGACAACAGCCACGGCATGGTCCGCGTCGAAGAGGTGTGCGCGCGCTGCGGCAGCCACCTCGGCCACGTCTTCCCGGATGGCCCGCCGCCCACGGGCGAGCGCCACTGCATCAATTCGGTGTCGCTGGGCTTCGTCGACGACGGCGAGCCGCTGCCCGACCCGCTGGGCCGCGGCGACAACCAGGCCGCCACCTGAGCATCCACCCACGGAGGATCCGATGCAGTACCTGCTGCTGGTCTACGTCGACGACTCGATGATCGAAGCACTGCCGGACGGCGAGTACGACCGCCGCATGCGCCACTGCCTGGAGCGCGCCGACGCGCTGCAGGACGAAGGCACCGTGCTGGGTTTCCAGCAGCTGGAACCCGCGCCTACCGCCAAGTCCGTGCGCCGGCGGGCCGGCAAGGTCACCGTGGTGGACGGGCCGTTCGCCGAGACCAAGGAGATGCTGGCCGGCTTCAACCTGGTCGAGGCCGACAGCCTGGAGGACGCGATCCGCATGGCCGAGGAGCTGCCCTGGGCCGAGACCGGCTGCATCGAGGTGCGCGCGGTGCGCAATGTCGACGCGGTGCGCGCGCGGGTCGGCGCGCCGAGGCGCCCGGCCGCGGCCTGAGCAACAGCGCGGCGCGGACGGACGCTAACCCCGCGCCCGCCTCCCGACGTCAGTTCACGGCACCACGAACGCCACCGCGGTGCGGGCCGGCACTTGGAAGGTGCCGGCCGCGGGATCGTAACGCGCGCCTGCGGCGCGGCGGTCCGCGGCGTCGCGGGCCTGGTGCACCGGATGCAGTCGGTAGGACTTGCCCGCTTCGGCGGGGATCGGCAGCGCGTGCGCCCGCTTGTCGACGTTGACCAGGTAGACGATCTCGCGGAAGCCGGCGCCGGCGTAGCCACGGCCGTCGAGGTGGGCGGCCAGGACGGTCGGTTCCTGCCGGCTGCCGGTGTTGTGGAAGCGCAGCCGCTGCGCAACGTCGTCGGCGGTGCGCATGCGGAACAGCGTGGAGCTGGCGCGGATGCGCAGCAGGTCGCGGAACGCGTCCCGGGCCCAGCGGATGTCGGCAGGCATCGGCCGGATCGACGGATCGGCGAGCAGCGGCGCCATCACCGGCCAGTTCGCACCGTTGTCGGACTGCATCGGCAGGCCAACGCCGAAATTGTTGCTGCGATAGGTCCAGTCGAGCGCGTTGAACCAGTCGCCGCTGTCGTAGCTGTTGCGATCCAGCGACTTGCTGCGCAGCGTGTCGATGCCGGCGTGGAAGTACGCAACGCCCTGGCTGAAGGCGGTGATCGCCGCGCCCAGCACCTGCACCCGCGCCCGGTCCTCGCGGCTGGTGCCGCGCGGCAGCTTGTAGGCGTTGACGTCGAACAGGGTCGGGTTGTCGTGGTTGTCGACGTAGTTCACCACTTCCTGCGGATCGACCACGTAACCGGCCGGCTGACCGTTGTAGTCGAGCTGTTCGAGCCGCAGCACCTCGTCCCAGTGGGTCTGCAGCGGGTAGCCGCGCAGCGAGCCGGCCAGCCCGACCCGGATCATGTCGGCCGACCACATCAGCGCGCTGCGCGGATGGTTGCCGCCGCTGCCGTTGTCGTCGTAATGCAGGCCGTTGAGGAAACCCTGGCTGCGCAACAGGTCCTGGCCGCTGTCGAAGCCGGAACCGCCGCGTGCATGGTCGCGGGCACGGTCGCTGAAGGTGCCGATGCCGCTGCCATTGAGCGAGAGCTGGGAGGCCTGCTCGAAGCGCGCACCGTTGGCGACCTCGCCGAAGTTCCAGCCTTCGCCAATCAACTGCACCGGACGCCCGACGGCGGCATCGACTTCCGCCTGCAGGCGCTCCATCACCGCCCGCGGCTGGTGCCCCATCAGGTCGAAGCGGAACGAATCGACGTGGTACTGCGTGGCCCACAGCTTCACCGAGTCGATCATGAGCTTGCCCATCATCCGGTGCTCGGTGGCGGTGTTCTCGCAGCAGGTGGAGCGCTCGATGCGGCCTTCGGCGTCGAGGCGGTGGTAATAGCCGGGGACGATCCGGTCGAGCACCGATTCCGGATTCTGCCCGGAGGCGCTGGTGTGGTTGTAGACCACGTCCATGCCCACGCGCAGGCCAACCGCGTGCAGGGCCATCACCATCGCGCGGAACTCGCGCACTCGCGCCGCGCCGTCGTCCGCATTGCTGGCGTAGCTGCCCTCGGGCGCGTTGAAGTGCCAGGGGTCGTAGCCCCAGTTGAAGCAGTCGCTGCCGCGACTCGCGGCGACCGCGGCCTGCTGCGCGTCCGAATCGGGCGCCGCCTCCGGCACGGCCGGCGTCACGCAGCCGGTTTCGGGCACGCTCGCGAAATCGAAGGCCGGCAACAGGTGCACGTCGGTCAGGCCGGCCTGCGACAGGGCCCGCAGGTGGCGCATGCCGTCGCTGTTGTACTGGGCGAAGGCGAGGTATTTGCCGCGCAGCGGTGCGCGCACGCTGGCGTCGTTGATCGAGAAGTCGCGTACGTGCAGTTCGTAGATCGACATGTCCTCCTGCGCGCGCACCACGCCGGGGGTGCGGTCTCGGGCCCATCCGGGCGGCGCCATCACGGGCGAGGACAGGTCGCCGATGTAGCTGCGCTGCGAATCGGCGTCGAGGCTGACCGAATAGGGGTCGGTAACCAGGTTGCGCACCAGGCCCACCCCGCGCACGAACACCTGCACCGCGTAGCGGTAGTGATCGCCGGCGCGCAGGTCGCGACGCGCGGTCGACCAGCTTCCGGTGGCCGGGTCGAGCTCCATCTCCGCCAGCACCGGCGCACCGCCGCGCGCGCGATACGCGCACAGCCACACCCGCTGCGCGGTCGGCGCCCACAGCCGGAACCGCGCCTGGCCGCGGTCGATCCGCACGCCCAGGTCGTCCAGCCCGTCGGCGGCGGCATAGCGATCGTCCAGCTGGCCCGGCAGCTGGGTCGTGGTCGCGGAGACGACGCGGCCCTGCGCATCCTCCTGGACCAGCACCAGCTGTCCGCGCACCAGCGACGCCAGCGCGGCATCGTCCGCATCGGCCACCGACAGCACCACGCCCGCGCCCACCCAGCGGAAGCGCTCCGCCAGCGCCGGCGGCACGGCCTGCGTGACCAACAGGGCCAGCGCACCGTCGGCGCCGGCGACCGGTTCGCCCTTGCGCGCAACGATGCCGCCTCGCGCCGAATGGTGCAGCCGGAAGCGGCCCGTCGCATCGGTGCGAGGCCACTGCAGCAGTCGACGCGACAGCCATACCGCGCGCGCATCGGTGGTCGAGGCGCGGCCCAGGTCCGGCGGCGCGGTGAACACGCGCGGCTCCTGCTGCACCAGCCAGGCGTGGCCGGTGCCATCGGCCACCTGCAGCGGGGCGAGGCGGATGCCGATGTCGGAGGTCCAGCCGTCCTTGTTGTCCACGCCGCCCTGGGGGTTGTCGGGCATGCCGTGCAGGACGAGGTCGACGCGGGTGCGGCCGGCGGCGTCGCGCGGATTGAGCACCGGGAGGTCGAAGGCGACTTCCGAGCCGTCCGCCGCGGCCACGTAGTTGGGCATCGCAGAGAGCGGCACGGGATTGTTCCAGTCGCCGATCGCCAGCCCCGTCAGGCGCGCCACGTCGATGCCGCTGCCGTCCCACAGGTGCAGGCCCCAGTGCGCATAGCCGCCGTCGTAGCGGCGGTAGTGCACCCGCACCGTGTCGATGTCCGGGGTGGCGGCCCGCGGATTGGCGGGATACACGGTCGCGTCGCCGGACAGCAGCCAGAGCGCATCGCCATCGGCGAACTGCCAGGTCCGGTCGACGGCGGGATCGCCCGCCTGTCCGGGCGGATGCACGATGAAGCCGAAGCCGGTGGCGGCCGCGTCGAACGCGGATGCGTCGATATCGAAGTAGGCACCGTCACCGTCGATGCCCGAGCGCGGCAGCGGCGCGTTCCAGCTCACGCCGGGATAGTCGGCCAGGTACTGTCCGTCGCCGTCCACCTGCCACACGTGCAGGCCCCAGCCGGCGTAGTCGCCATCGGGACGGTGGTAGTGCACGCGCACGCTGCGTGCGCCGTCGCCGGGCGTGGCGGGCACCGGGACCAGCACGGTGGCATGCGGCGCCTCGCAGATCGACGCGGCCTCGTCATCGACAGGAACGGCCTGCGACGGCAGCGGCCGCACATCGGATGAGGGCGGGTTCGCCGCCAGCGGTTCGTCGCAGGCCGCAAGGCCGGCACAGACGCCAAGCAACAGGAGGACGCGCAATGCGCGCAGGCAGGCGGCGACGGGATCTCGCATGGCGGCTCCGCGGTTCGGAAGGTCGACGCCTTCGCGCGGCAGGCTTGCGCTGCCGCGTTCGATGAATCGGCGCTGGTCCGACTCTGCGACGCGG
>JAEWZE010000027.1 GCA_023395465.1 Pseudomonadota bacterium | reverse complement strand
GCCAGCATCCGCTCCTGGGTGCGGTTGGCGCTGATCGCCACGAACAGCGACACCACCGAGAGCATGATGGCGCTGGCGCCGACCACCAGCTCGAAGCGGCCTCGCGCGGGCGCCGGGGGCGGGTTGCCCGGAGGTGGCGTGGCAGGAGGCGGAGCGGTGGGTTCCGTGGTCATCGCCAGACCCCTCCTCCTGTCAGGCGGCCTGCACGATCCGCAGCGGGTTGTCCCACTCGCGCAGCAGCTCGGCCTCGCGTGCCCTGGCCGCGCGCAGGTGCGCTTCCTTGACGTGGCCGTAGCCGCGGATGTGCTCGGGGATGCCGGCGATCTCCGCGGCGAGGTCGACGTTGCCCGCGTCCAGCTTCTCCAGCAGCCCGCCCACGGTGCGTTCGTAGTCCTCGATCAGCTGGCGCTCCATGCGCCGCTCTTCGGTGCGGCCGAACACGTCGAAGGTGCCACCGCGCAGGAAGCGCAGCTTCGCCAGCAGGCCGAAGGCCTTGAACACCCAGGGCCCGTACTCGCGCTTGACCAGTTCGCCCTTGGCGTTCTTCTTCGCCAGCAGCGGCGGGGCGAGGTGGAAGTGCAGGCGGTAGTCGCCGTCGAACTGCTGTTCGACCCGGCGGCGGAACTCGCCGCTGGTGTACAGGCGCGCGACCTCGTACTCGTCCTTGTAGGCCATGAGCTTGAAGAAGTAGCGCGCCACCGCTTCGGACAGGTCGGTCGAGCCCGGCGCCCTGACCCGCTCGGCCTCGCGCACGCGGGCGACGAAATCCGAATAGCGCTGCGCGTACTTCGCGTCCTGGTATTCGGTGAGGAACTCGATGCGGCGCGCGATCAGCTCGTCCAGCGAGCGCGACAGGCGCAGGTCGTCCATCGGCAGGAAGGCGACCGCATCGGTGCCGGCATGGGCGGGCACGTGGCGCAGCTCGTCCTCGGCGCGCAGCGGGGGCGGGGCCGAGGTCGCGCCCCATTCGGTGCTCTCCCACTCGCCCGGCGGCAGCGACGCCAGCGCGCGCGGCGTGGCCTCGGCCGTGGTCGGCGCGTTGCGCACCACGCCCGCGGCCTCGTACACCGATTCGGGGTCGATCGCGGCCAGCCGGCCCCAGGCGAAGGCGGTCTTGTTCATCTCGATGGCCGCGCCATTGAGTTCGACCGCCCGCATCAGCGAGTCCAGCGACAGCGGCACGAGGCCGCGCTGCCAGGCGTAGCCGAGCATGAACAGGTTGGAGGCGATCGCATCGCCCATCAGCGCAGTGGCCAGTTCGGTGGCGTCGATCTGCAGCGGCGCCTGGCCGCCCATGGCCTGGGTCACCGCCTGCACGATGTCGGCGGCCGGGAACTGCATGTCCGGACGCGTGGTGAAGGTGCCGGGCATCGCCTCGTAGGTGTTGAGCACCACCTGCGAGCGTCCGGCGCGTACCTTCGACAGCGCCCAGTAGTCGTTGACCACCACCATGTCGCAGCCCAGCACCAGGTCGGCCTCGCCGGCGGCGATGCGCACGGCGTGGATGTCGCCGGGCTTCGACGCGATGCGGATGTGGGTGGTGACGGCGCCGCCCTTCTGCGCCAGGCCGGTCTGGTCGAGCACGGTCGAGCCGCGGCCCTCAAGGTGGCCGGCCATGCCCAGCAGCGCGCCGATGGTAACCACGCCGGTGCCGCCGACGCCGGTGATCAGGATGTTCCAGGGCTGCGACAGGTCGGTGGCGAAGGCCGGCGGCGGCAGGCTGGCCAGGCGTCCCGCCGTCGCGGCCTTGTCGCCCTTGCGCGGCTTGCCGCCGTGCACGGTGACGAAGCTGGGGCAGAAGCCCTCGACGCAGGAATAGTCCTTGTTGCAGTTGCTCTGGTCGATCTCGCGCTTGCGCCCGAACTCGGTGTCCTTGGGCAGCACCGAGACGCAGAACGACTTCTTGCCGCAGTCGCCGCAGCCTTCGCAGACCAGGGTGTTCACGAATACCCGCTTCTGCGGATCGACCATCTTGCCGCGCTTGCGGCGGCGGCGCTTCTCGGTGGCGCAGGTCTGATCGAAGATCAGCACGCTCACGCCCTTCACCTCGCGCAGGCGCTTCTGCACCGCGTCCAGCTCGCGACGGTCCTCGAACTCGGTGCCGGCCGGGAACAGCGAGCGGTCGCGCCACTTCGACAGGTCGTCGCTCACCAGGACGATGGTGTACACGCCCTCGCTGCGGACCTGGTGGGCGATCTGCGGCACGCTCAGCACGCCGTCCACCGGCTGGCCGCCGGTCATCGCGACGGCGTCGTTGTAGAGGATCTTGTAGGTGATGTTGACGCCGGCCGCGACCGACTGGCGGATCGCCAGCGAGCCGGAGTGGAAGTAGGTGCCGTCGCCGAGGTTCTGGAACACGTGCGGCGTATCGGTGAAGCCGGCCTGGCCGCACCAGGTCACGCCTTCGCCGCCCATCTGGGTGAAGGTGTCGGTGCTGCGGTCCATCCAGGTGACCATGTAGTGGCAGCCGATCCCGCCCAGCGCGCGCGAACCCTCCGGCACCACGGTCGAGGTGTTGTGCGGGCAGCCCGAGCAGTAGTGCGGCACGCGCGGGAACTGCGCGCGCGGCAGCGCCAGCTCGCCTTCCTTCTGTTCCATCCAGCGCAGCACGTCGCGGATGTGCTCGGTGTCGCGGCTGCCCTGCGGGATGAACTGCTGCAGCCGCCGCGCGATCACGCCGGCGATGGTGGCCGGGGTGAGTTCGCCGGTGGACGGCAGGATCCACTGCCCATCCTCGTCGTACTTGCCGACGATGGACGGTCGGTCGCCGTCGAAGTTGTAGAACAGCTCCTTCATCTGGCTCTCGATGAAGGCGTGCTTCTCCTCGACCACCAGGATGTCGCGCAGGCCGCGCGCGAAGGCGCGGATGCCCAGCGGCTCCAGCGGCCAGGTCATGCCGATCTTGTAGACGCGGATGCCGAGCTCGCGGCAGCGCTGCGCGTCCAGGCCCAGGTATTCCAGCGCCTGCAGCACGTCCAGGTAGCTCTTGCCGGTGGTGACGATGCCGAAGCGCGCGTCCGGCGCGTCGAGCACCATGCGGTCGATGCGGTTGGCGCGGGCGAAGGCCTGCGCGGCCTTGACCGCGTAGCGGTGCAGGCGCATCTCCTGGTCCAGCGGCGGATCAGGCCAGCGGATGTTGAGCCCGCCCGGGGGCAGCTCGAAGTCCTCCGGAGTGAGGATCTGCAGCGCGAGCGGGTTGACGTCGACCGAGGCCGAGGATTCCACCGTCTCGGCAATGGTCTTGAAGCCCACCCAGCGCCCGGTGAAGCGGCTCATCGCCCAGCCGACCAGGCCCATGTCGAGGATGTCCTGGACGCCTGCCGGGTTAAGAATCGGCATCATCGCGCTGGTGAACTCGCCCTCGCTGCCGTGCGGCAGGGTCGAGGAGCGGCAGGCGTGGTCGTCGGCGGCCAGCGCCAGCACGCCGCCGTGGCGCGAGGTGCCGGCGGCGTTGCCGTGCTTGAACACGTCGCCGCAGCGGTCCACGCCCGGGCCCTTGCCGTACCACATGGCGTACACGCCATCGACCTTGGCGCCCGGGAACAGGTTGGTCTGCTGGGTGCCCCAGACCATGGTTGCGCCGAGGTCCTCGTTGAGGCCCGGCTGGAACTTCACGTTGGCCTCGCCCAGGTACTGCTTCGCCCGCCACAGCTCCAGGTCGAAGCCGCCCAGCGGCGAGCCGCGGTAACCGGAGATGAAGCCGCCCGTGTTCAGCCCCGCGGCCTGGTCGCGCAGGCGCTGCATCAGCGGCAGGCGCACCAGCGCCTGCACGCCGGACAGGTAGATGCGTCCGTCGGTGCGGGTGTACTTGTGGTCCAGCGTGTAGTCGGGGTCGGTGACGCCCCGGGTCAGGCCGGTGTGCGCGGAAGCGGGCGAGGAGAGTTCTGCGGTGCTGGTCATGGCGTCTTGGTCTGGCGGGCGGCGCACGGCCGCAGGCTGGGACGCAGCACGGACGCCGCGGGTCCGGGTAAACGTGTCAAGTGTAACAGTGGCGACGGCGCGCAGGCCCGTTTGCGCGGTCGCACAGCCGGGTATACAAAGGCGGACAGGGGCGTCGGCGCAGGCCAGTGCGCCGGCAAGGGGGCACGATGTCACCCGACAGTCAGACAGCCTCGCCGCAGGATCGCGGTGCCTGGGCCAGGCTGCACAACCACGCGCTGGTGTCGCTGGCCCGCCGCGTCTGGCAGGACGATTGCACGCTCGACCGCGCGTTCGCCCTGATCTGCGAAACCGCCGCCGGCACGCTCGAGGTGGAGCGGGTCAACATCTGGCGCTGGGATGCGGCCAGCGGCCGCCTGCAGTGCCTGCACCACTTCGAACGCAGCCGCGGCCATCGCCGCGCCGGGTCCGTCGATGCGGTGCTGGACGTGGGCCGCGACTACGCCGCCGCGCTCGACGAGGTGCGCGTGATCAACCAGAGCGCCGCGGCCGCGGGCGACGGCGGGCTGGGCGACTACCTGCAGCGCCACGGCATCGGTTCGCTGCTGGACGCGCCGGTGCGCTCGGCCGGCGAACTGCTGGGGGTGATCTGCCACGAGCACGTCGGCCGGCCGCGCACCTGGTCGCCCGAGGACCAGGCCTTCGCCGGCAGCATCGGCGATTACGTGGCGATGGCGCTGGAGATCGACCGCCGTCGCCGCCTCGAAGGACGCGTGCGCTACCTGGAGCTGCACGATCCGCACACCGACCTGCCCAACCGCGACCACCTGCTGGGCGTGGTGCATGCGGCGCTGCGGCCGATGCATGGCGCGGACAACGGCCTGGCCGCGATCCATCTCAACTTCGATGCCTCCCCGCACGACGGCGATGCCGGCCACGAGCTGCTGGTCGAGGCCGCCGCCCGCCTGCGTCGCGACCTCGACGGCGAGGCGACGCTGGCGCGGGTGCGCGGCAATGCCTTCGCCGTGCTGCCGCACCGCCACCTGCACGAAACCCAGGCCCTGGTCCTGGCCGAGCGCTGCGTGGATACGGTGCAGTCCTGCCTGGACGAACAGGGCATCGCGGTGATCGTCACCGCCGGCATCGCCTTCTCCCGCGACCTCGCCGCGCCGTCGGCCGACAACCTGCTGCGCAACGCCGAGACCGCCAGCCACGAGGCGCGGCGCAACCGCCACGGGCGCTGCGAAATCTTCGATGCCGAGCACCACCGCGGCCTGGTCGAGCGGCTGCGCATGGAGCGCAAGGTACGCGAGGCCTACGAGGCCGGCCGCATGTGCGTGCAGTTCCAGCCCGAGGTCGAGCTCTCGACCGGGCGCTGGGTCGCGGCCGAGGCGCTGCTGCGCTGGCGCGACGACCAGGACCGCTGCCGGCAGGCCTGCGACTTCATCGACGTGATCGAGAACAGCGGCCTGATCGTGCCGATCGGGCGCTGGATGCTGCACGAGGCCTGCTCGCTGGCGCAGGGCTGGCCGGCGCTCACCAACGGCATCGGCCCGAAGCTGCGCGTGAACCTGTCGGCGCGGCAGTTCGAACAGGCCAGCCTGGTCGGCGACGTGAGCGCCGCGCTGGCCGGCAGCGGCCTGCAGCCCGGGCGCCTGTGCCTGGAACTGACCGAAAGCATCCTGCTGCCCGACATCGCCGTCGCCGCGCAGACGCTGACCCGGCTGCGCGAGCTGGGCGTGTCGATCGCGCTGGACGACTTCGGCACCGGCTACTCGTCGCTTAGCTACCTGCACCGTTTCCCGATCGACAAGCTGAAGATCGACCGTTCCTTCATCCATGACCTGGAGCAGGATGGAACCGGCGATTCCATCCCGCGCGCCATCGTCGGTCTGGGCCGCAGCCTGGGCCTGTCGGTGGTCGCCGAGGGGGTGGAGACGGAGGCGCAGCTCCAGCTTCTGCGCAGCCTGAAATGCGAGAGTTTCCAAGGCTATCTGTTCAGCCGCCCGGTCCTGGCGGAGGAGCTTGAGCCGATCCTGGCGCTGCGCGGCTCCCGCGGCCGCCCTCACGCTCCGGTGGCGGAA